>JBCDDJ010000015.1:0-35795 GCA_039180385.1 Cyanobacteria bacterium P01_G01_bin.38
ACGGCCTGGCAGTGGACCCATTCGGGCATCAAGGTGGTACACCTGGGCGGCGCGGCGGCGGAGATTTCCCTTGAGGACAAAATCTTGATCGGTCGGCCCGATGTGTTGTTGTTGCCTGTGGGCGGTGGTCCCAAAGCTTATATGCCTGAGGATGCGGTGGCCACAGTCAACAATTTGCAACCTAAGGTGGTGATCCCAACTCAATATCGTACCCAGGCCGCTGACGACGAGGCTTGTGACATTGTCGCCCTCGATCAGTTTCTCTCGCTGATGTCGAGCACACCGGTCAATCGCAGCGGCGATACGATTAGCTTGCAGCCGTCTAGCCTACCTAGCAGCGGAATGCGGATTGAGGTGTTAAGCTATCCCTTCTAGAGATTAAATCCTACAAACGTTATGCAATCTGAATATCGTCAGCGTCGACAGGCTGTGATGGACGCCATTGGGCAAGGCACCGCAATTTTTTGCAGTGCGCCTCTAGCGGTGATGCACAATGACGTGGAGCATCCCTTTCGCCAGGAGAGCGATTTTTTCTATCTGACGGGTTTTAATGAGCCAGCGGCGGTGGCGGTGCTGGCTCCCCACCATGAGGAGCACAAGTTTGTGCTGTTTGTGCAGCCCAAAGACAAGGAAAAAGAAACCTGGTCGGGCTATCGGGTGGGGGTCGATGCGGCTAAGGAACGCTATGGTGCTGACGAGGTGTATCCGATTGCGGAGCTGGATGAAAAGCTCACCCAATATATAGACAAGGCCGACCGGCTTTATTATCATTTTGGTCGAGATCGCACTTTCAACGACAAGATCATCCAGCTATGGCAAAAGCTGATCGCCACCTACGCTAAGCGCGGCACCGGCCCGGTGGCGATCGAAGACGCCAGGTTGCTGATGCAGACCTTTCGGCGGATTAAGAGCCCTGCCGAGTTAGAAAAAATCCGTAAAGCCATTGCGATTACGGTTAAAGCCCATAACCATGCCCGTGAGCTGGCCCAACCCGGTCGCTATGAGTACGAGCTGCAGGCTGCTATGGAGCATATCTTTCGCCTGGAGGGGGGGATTGGACCTGCCTATCCGTCGATTGTGGCCTCCGGGGCCAACGCTTGCATTTTGCACTACATCGAAAACACCCGGCAGATGCAGGACAATGACCTGCTGCTAATTGACGCAGGCTGTGCCTACGACTATTACAACGCCGACATTACCCGCACGTTCCCTGTGGGTGACAAATTTACCTCTGAGCAGCGGATTCTCTATGAGCTGGTCTTAGAGGCTCAGCTCAGGGCCATTGAGGCAGTACAGCCCGGACGCCCTTTTAACGAATTCCACGATGCGGCGACGCGGACGATTACCGAGGGGCTCGTTGAGTTGGGGCTGTTGGTGGGCGAAGTGGACAAACTCATTGAGGAGAAAACCCACAAGGCTTTCTTTATGCATGGGACAGGCCACTTTTTGGGCTTGGACGTTCACGACAGTGGTATTTTGAGAAACGCCGACAAAACCTGGAAGCCCTTTGCCTCAGGCAATGTGGTCACCGTCGAACCGGGGATTTATATTTCCCCATACTATGAACCTGCCGAGGGCCAACCTGCGGTTGACGAGCGCTGGCTGGGCATCGGGATTCGTATCGAAGATGATGTGTTGGTGACTGCAACCGGGCATGAGATCTTAACGGCAGGGGTGCCCAAATCCATCGCAGAGATGGAAGCTTAGGAAACTTTTCTCTCACCTTACTTGAAAAAAGTACACGAAAACTTATAATGCCCCCTAGCTTAAGAAAAACAAAGCTTGGAAAATCATTCGCTGTAATGGAGTCCACTGACTTTAAAATGCGCATTTTGCTGCGGAGAAAAGATTAACCTGTGAAATGGAATCGTTTAGTACCAGGAGTCTTGGGAGTTATCGGGGCGTTACTGCTGGCCTTGCCCGCTGAGGCCGCCAGACTACAGTCTTGGCGGTTTGATCAGCGAGAAAATCGCCTGACCTTCTCAACCGATACCCCGGTGCAACCGCGAGCCCAGCTAATTTTTAGCCCGACTCGCCTGGTGATCGATCTGCCGGGGACTACCCTGGGTGGCCCCACCTCTGACCAATCCGCCGGTCGAGGTATTCGAGAAGTGCGGGTGGGCCAATTTGATGCGCAAACCACCCGTATCGTCATTGAGCTAGAGCAGGGGTACATTCTTGACCCTGAGCAGGTGCAGGTGCGCGGCGAAACCAACCGCGACTGGGTGGTGCAGATTCCCCGTCCGCAGCGAGGTGACCCGCCTGATGATGCGCCCACTGAGACCACCGCCCCAGCTGAGAACCTCATCAGCGCTGAGCCTGACGCAGCCGCTGCTACTCAGATTCAAGGGATTAGTGCCACCGCCGATGGGTTCTTTGTCCGTACTCTGGGGGAGGTGCCTGAGATTGAGGTGAGTCGCTCGTCGGGGCGTCGGGGCCGCGATCGCAAAGTCACCATTGAGATTGAGAATGCTGCAATTGCAGCCGGTTTAACCTCCCAAAGCCTGCCAGAAAACCGCTACAGCGTTCGCAGCTGGGACATTAGCCAAACGTCAGACTCTCCGCCGACGGTCGAAATCACGCTGGACCTCATGGATGATGGCCCAGATTGGAATGCCCTATCTAGCGATATCGGGGGCATTGTGATTTTGCCAGATGGGGTTTCCATCCGCGAGGTGCCTGATGGTGGCAACTTTGCAGGGGCAGGCCCAGCTATCGCCATTTCCCGCCCCAACCGGGGCAGTGACCGCTCTGATCGGTCTGATCGGCCTAACTCGAGCAATCGCAGAACCGATGAGCGCCCCGCCCGAGACGACAGTACTCGTCCAGATGACCGACCACAGGTGCCCAGCGGTCGATATGTCGTCGTCATTGATCCGGGGCACGGGGGGCGCGATCCGGGGGCCGTCGGCATCAACGATTTGTATGAAAAAGACGTGGTGTTTCCCATCTCCCAACGGGTCGCTACCACGCTGCGCGATCAGGGTGTAGAGGTGGTCTTAACCCGCACCAGTGACTACGAACTCGACTTGGAACCTCGTGTGCAGATTGCGGAGCGCTCCAATGCGACTGTTTTTGTTAGCATCCATGCTAACGCCATCAGCCTCAGCCGCCCCGATGTGAATGGTCTAGAGACCTACTATACCTCTGATGAAGGGGCTCGCTTTGCCCGCGTTGTCCACGATATTATCCTGCGCAATATGGGCATGAACGATCGCGGCAGCCGCCGTGCCCGATTTTATGTGATTCGTCACACCTCCATGCCAGCTATTTTGATCGAAACCGGTTTCGTCACCGGGGCCGAAGACTATCGCAACCTCAGCAGTTCTCGCTGGCGCGATCGCATGGCAGATTCGATCGCACAAGGGATTTTGACCTATTTGGAGCAACTGTAAACTACTTCTGCTCCGGATGTTCCACCGCTGGTCCCGGTACACCGAGCTGATTAAGCGCGGCAATTAACTGATGCAGTCGGCCAAAGTCGCGATGGTTAAAGGGGAAAATTAAGCGCGGCAAAGCTTCAGTGTCATCGCCCTTTTCTTCGGTCAGGGCGGGACCAATTTTCATGGTGCCGTGGCTAAGCAAATCGGCAAACTCGGTATTGAGCTTGTCGACGGCCCCCTCGGCCAGCGGGCTCTTGAGACGAATCACCAGCTGGTCGCCCACATAGCGAATGGAGTGATAGACCCGATAGAAACCTGCGATCGCATCCCACGCCTCGTCTAAATCGTTAGTGATGGTATACAAACTGGTGTCTTCCGGGCTGATTAAGCGACGCTCCAACAGATAATCACGGAGGTAGCCATCCCAGGCTTTCCAATAGTCGCCACCGGGGTGATCTAACAGCACAATGGGCATGGGGCTGGCCTTGCCCGTCTGCACCAGCGTCAGCGACTCAAAAGCCTCATCCTGAGTGCCAAACCCACCGGGAAAAAGCGCCAGGGCGTCGCTTTCCCTCAAGAAAAAGAGTTTGCGCGTAAAAAAGTATTTAAACGTAATTAAATTGTCGCTCCCCTCCATGACCGGATTGGCTCCCTGCTCAAAAGGCAGCTGGATATTGAGCCCGAAGGAACCATCGGGGCCAGCCCCCTCGTTACCGGCCTGCATAATGCCACCCCCAGCTCCAGTCATCACCATAAAGCCGCACTTCGTAGCCCGTTGAGCAAAGGCTTTAGCAAGTTGATAATCGGGCTGGGTTGATGGCGTCCGGGCAGAGCCAAAAATAGTTACTTTGCGCACGTGACGATGGGGATAAAATCCTTGAAACCCCTGCTCCATATCCAAGAGCGCATAGTTTAAAATCTTCCAGTCGAGGCGATCGGCCTCACGACCAATCATTCTGACCAAAGTTTCTAAAATTTGTTGAATCAATCCCCCATGATCCAGGGCGGGTAGCTGAGAAATGATTTCACTTACTTCTTCTTGGAGGTGCGCTGGCGCTTTTGACGAATAGGCCATCGTTAGAAACGTAAATAGGGTGAATAATTCGTGGAACCCTATTCTATCGGTATTTTTAGCCAGCGCCAGAAGCTCGTCCCCTTTTGCAGACAAGACTACTCAGCCCAAGCACTCGACTAAAAAATGCTTTGATTTAGAGATACTTTTCAAGGGTATTCGCAAGGGTTGTCTTAGGCACTGCGCCTACAACCATATCAACCCGCTGCCCCCCCTTAAAGATCATCAAGGTTGGAATGCTTCGGATGCCGTATTGGCTGGCAACACTGGGGTTGTCGTCAGTATTGACCTTGACGACTTTGACTTTGCCGTCGTACTGCTCAGCGATTTCGTCAACCACGGGGGCAACCATCCGGCAAGGGCCACACCAGGGTGCCCAAAAATCTACGAGTACCGGGACTTCGCTTTCTAAAACTTCTTGCTTAAACGTTGAGTCTGTGACCTGTGCGGCTGACATGCCTACAATTCCTTGCCTTTCCTTGTGTACCAGGATCTTACCATAGCCAGTCTTGTGACATACGGCTAGAGCCCTAAATTTAAGATACTGCTTCGATAATGCCGAACATGGATGACCATTCGATATGCCGAACATGGATGACTATTAGATGGCAACCCTTTAGGGGAAGGCCCTGCTGTAAATGTCATCCAGCAAATGCCATCCAGCGCGATTGGGCTGTGTTTACAGTGGAGTATGAGAGGAATATTAAAGATTACGATGCTAATGTTTTCTTTCAAGCATTAATTAAATGGTTATCAGCCCATCTACAGCGCTATCAGCCCCTAAACTAATTTCAGGAATGCTTATTGAAAGTCTTGAGGAAGTATGAAATGTACAGTAAGACGACTTTCCCATCCCAAAACATGCCCCACAAAGAGGAACCGCCCAAACGCGAACGCTTAGGCGGAGTGTGGTGTGAGGAGTGAACGGAAACTTCCGTCTCCGCTATGACTCTATTGTAGGTGACGCTTTTGCTTTTGACACCCCCATCAGGCTGCTGTGAGATAAGATTTAAAGCTTTCTCACCAGATTTTGATATAAATGACCCTGATAGGCCAAATAAACATCCCTAATACGTCGACTTAGCTGAGTTTTTAGCTCGACGGTGGGCAAAAAGGAGGATTTTATTTACCCATACCCAGCTGTTGAGCCTTTTGATAGACCTTACCTTCTGTTAATAGTGAGGGAGCAATCACCACTTCAACCTGCTGCATCTCCTTTAGATTTTTTGCCCCTAAGGTTCCCATGCTGGTTTTAATCGCCCCCAAGAAGTTGTGGGTGCCATCATCTAGCTGGGCCGGCCCCCTCAAGATTTGCGCCAGGGTGCCCGTGGTTCCGACGCGAATGCGGGTCCCCCTTGGTAAGACCGGACTGGGGGTGGCCATGCCCCAGTGAAATCCGCGCCCAGGGGCTTCTTTAGCCCGCGCAAAAGGAGACCCAATCATCACGCCGTCGGCCCCTGAGGCAATGCATTTGCAGATGTCGCCGCCGGTAATCAAGCCCCCATCCGCAATGATGGGCACATAGCGACCGGTTTCACTGTGGTAATCATCTCGAGCAGCTGCGCAATCAGAGACAGCAGTGGCTTGGGGAATGCCCACCCCAAGCACTCCGCGTGAGGTGCAGGCAGCCCCTGGCCCGATTCCGACTAAAACCCCAGATGCCCCGGCTTTCATCAGATTGAGCGAGACTTCATAGGTGACGCAGTTGCCCAAAATCACTGGCATGGGCATTTCGCTGCAAAAGTTGGTGAGGTCAAGGGGGTCTACCGATGCAGGTGAGAGGTGGGCGGTTGACACCACAGTGGCTTGAATAAAGAACAGATCGGCCTCGGCTTCAGCCACCACCTGGCCGTACTTAATGGCTCCGACCGGGGTCGCACTCACCGCCGCAATCCCCCCCTGAGCCTTGATTTCCTGAATCCGTAATTTGATTAACTCAGGCTTGACGGGTTGGGCATAAATGTCTTGCATGAGGGGGACAAACTCATCTTTGCCCACCGCTGCAATCCGATCCAAAACGGGGTTGGGGTCTTCATAACGGGTCTGAACCCCTTCTAAATTGATCACTCCCAGCGCCCCAAGCTTAGATAGCTCAATGGCCATCCGAACATCGACGACACCGTCCATGGCACTGGCGATAATCGGGATTTCGCGCTCAATATTCCCAAGCTTCCAACGGGTATCTGCCAGTTCTGGATCTAGCGTTCGCGGTCCTGGCACTAAAGCAATTTCATCAATTCCGTATGCTCTACGAGCTGTTTTGCCTCGACCAAGTTGAATATTCACGTTCTTTCCATCCCAAGACCATTAAGCTAGCCTAGCAAAGAAAGAAATTGATTGCGTATCAATTATGCTGCGTATTGACAGGGCTTGTTTCCCCGGTCAATTTGTAGGGCTTGGGCGTGGGGGGGAGGGATGGGAAGGGAAAGGAGTGGTGCGTTCAAGAAACTGAATTTGAAGCTCGGCGTTATTCTAAATAGGATGCTTAAATCGTTAGCAAACCCCCTAGAATGATTCCTGGGAAAGCTTAGCTTACGTGCAAAACGGTCTCATCTTTAGATTTAGAAAGCAAATCTGTGAATCTATCATCCCTGAAGTTTTTTCGAAACTTGCGGACCGCTAACCGCCAATTTGCTGTGATTGGCTTGGGTCGATTTGGGCGAGCGGTGTGTTTGACCTTACATAGCATGGGCTATGAGGTGTTAGGGATTGATTCTGATGAAAGTCGCGTGGCTCAAGTCTTGACCGACCAGATTGCAGCCCACGCGGTACAGCTAGATTCGACCCAGCCGTCAGCGCTTCAAGAAGCGGGGATTCCTGATTTTGATACGGTGATTGTGGCGATTGGCAATTACATTCAAGAAAGCATCATTACCACCCTAAATCTGAAAGAAGCCAATGTTGCCAATGTCGTGGCTAAGGCCTCTTCTGAGATTCACGGTAAGTTGCTAAAACGGGTCGGGGCCGATCTGGTGGTCTTTCCAGAGCATGAGATGGGCTGTGAGCTGGCTCGTTCCCTGACGCGCCCTGGTATTTTAGATCGCTTTGAGCTTGACCCAGACCACAGCATTGTTGAGGTGGTTATTCCGGATGAGTTTAATGGCAAAACGATTGTCGAACTAGACCTGCGCAATCGCTACGGGCTCACCCTGATGGCCCTTAGCAAAGAAAAAGAAGCCGATAAATTTGAGATCAACCCCAGCCCCGTCACTCGCCTGCGCTCGGGGTCACTGATGGTGGTGGTCGGAGCCAACAAAGGCATCGATAAGCTTCCTATGTAGTGGGGGTGGTAAATATGAAAATCATCGGCCTAATGAGCGGTACCTCCGTCGATGGGGTTGATGCGGCCTTGGTTGAGGTGATTGGTCAAGGGTATGACATCCAGGTTGACCTCCTGGCAGCAACCACCCAAGCATATTCGGAGGATATGCGATCGCACATCCTCTCTATTTGTAGTGGGCAACCCCTCTCAGTGGCTCAGCTTGCAGCACTAGACGATCGGATTGCCCTGGCCTTTGCCCAAGTGGCCCAAACGCTGATAGCAGAGGACTCCGTCATTGACCTGATCGCCTCCCATGGACAAACCGTCTACCATCGTCCCCCGGTGGGCAACCTGGGCTACAGCCTCCAGCTTGGTCGGGGAGCTTTGATCGCGCAGCAAACGGGACTCTCTACGGTAAGTAATTTTCGCGCCGCCGATTTGGCCTATGGGGGCCAGGGCGCGCCCCTCGTGCCCCCGGTAGATGCCTGTTTACTCAGCCATCCTCAGCGTCATCGCTGCGTTCAAAATATTGGCGGCATCGGCAATGTCGCCTACCTGCCCGCCTGGGATAAATCCACCCGCTCTGGCTTTCCTGACGGGATTAAAGGCTGGGATACCGGCCCCGGCAATGCGCTGATTGATTGGGCTGTGACCCAGTTTACCCAGGGCGCACAAACCTACGATGCGGATGGCCAGTGGGCCGCCCAGGGCAATGCTGATGACTCCCTGGTTGAGCAGTGGCTACAGCAGCCGTTTTTTCGACAGCCGCCGCCTAAGTCAACGGGGCGAGAGCTGTTTGGAGCTCAATACGCCCAGCACTGTTGGCAGATGGCCCAAGCCCAACAGCTCGGTCAAGCTGACTTTATCGCCACGCTGACAGAGCTGACCGCGGCCTCCATTGCCCAAAGCTACCGACAATTTTTACCGCAGCTGCCTGACGAGGTTTTAGTGGGGGGCGGCGGTAGCCGCAACCGCGCCCTTCTCCAGCGGCTGAGGGCACATCTTCCAAATATTCCGGTATCAGCCACCGATGACATTGGCTTGAGTGCTGACTACAAAGAAGCGATCGCCTTTGCCGTTTTAGGATTTTGGCGTACCCACCAGATCCCTGGCAATTTGCCTAGTGCTACGGGGGCTAGTCGCTTTTGCCTGTTGGGAGATATCCATCGCCCTTAGTCTTCTGTCAATTTTGGACGAGGTGGGGAGGTGGGGAGCAGGGGAGCTAAAAACAATACTCACCAGCGCAGCGCCCCCACTAAGCGATAGCGCCCCCACTTAATTTCCAAACCAAAGATTCTGGGTGAGAAGTCCGCAATTGTTAACGTTTCCCCCTATGCTGATAAGGGAAGTATAGGCTGGAGCCGGTCGGGGATTAGCGCTGTGACCCACAGTTTTTTAATCGAACCAGGTCGTTGGACGCTTCAGGGCAGTTGGTTAGAGCGCGACTCTCGCCCGATCTTGGTCAAAGGCAAAATCCTCATCGCCTGGAACCGGGATAATTGGTTCACGATGGTTAATAAGCTTTACTTTCCATCCGGTGAGTTGGATGAGGTTGCTCTGCAGTATAAGGGCCGCCTGACCACCCGCGATCGTCAGTACACGTTTGTGCTACAGCACAGCGTCCTGGGGCGAGTGGAGGGAGAAGGTTGGGTTGCGCCTGAGTCTATCATCCAAAGGTATTGGGTACTCAGCGATCGGCAGCGACGCACTGGCTTTGAAACCCTCTACAGAATTACTAAAGACAAATATCATTTCTCTAGTGGGATTATGGCTGGCCACTACCTCACCAGCACCATGGAGGCCGTCGTCGAGCGTCATCGCGACTGATCAGCGGGCATCTCAAGGCGTTAAATCGTAGCGCGGAATGTATAGTCAGCCATGTGTAGTGAGTCAGTAGGGTGTAATTAGTTAGAGTTGGGAATATTTGTTTAAAGCATTTATGGCTTAAACCCAACTGGCTTAAACCCAACTGGCTTAAACCTGGTGCGATCGCACCCACACTAAGCAAAACTCAGAAATTCTACAGAGAGTTTACGGACGCCTCAGCATAGTCGTTGTAAAAAAGCGATCAAACGGAGGTCTCAAAAATAACTCAGCCGTTCGGCAACGCATCAACGCACCCCCTCGAGAATGACGGATCTAAATTTCGGTCGAAAACTTGCCAACCGCTATGAAATCATGGACGTCATCGGACAGGGTTCCATGGGTAAAGTGTATTTGGCCGAAGATCTCCTGCTGGGTGGCGTCCCGGTAGCCGTCAAATTTTTAGCCCAAACCCTCTTAGATGCAAAAATGCGCGAACGCTTCCTTAGAGAAGCCATGACCTGTGCGCTGTTGGGCCAAAAAAGCATTCACGTGGTGCGGGTCACCGACTATGGTGTCACCGACGATGAAATCCCCTTCTACGTAATGGAGTATCTCCAGGGGCAAAACCTGGGTGAGCTCTTGCAGCCTCAGCCGCTGCCCGTGCCTCGATTTTTAGGCCTGACCCGCCAAATTTGTTTGGGTTTACAGGCCGCTCACGACGGTATCGTGCTCAAAAACAATGTTGTGCCGATTATCCACCGAGATATCAAACCCAGCAATATTCTAGTCACCCAAGATCCAACCCTGGGAGAGCTGGTCAAACTGCTCGATTTTGGGATTGCCAAACTCATGCAGTCCGAATTTGACCAGACCAATAGCTTCATGGGGACCCTCGCCTACGCCTCCCCCGAGCAAATGGAAGGGCGTGAGCTAGACATCCGCTCCGATATCTATAGCCTGGGCATTGTCATGTACCAAATGCTATCGGGCAACTTACCCATTCGCCCCGCCACAAATACCTTTGGCAGCTGGTACAAAGCCCATCACGAGCACACACCTCCCACTTTTAAAGACATTGATGACACCATCAGTGCCCCCAAACTGCTCGAAAATATCATTCGTCGTTGTTTGTCTAAAGAACGCGAAAACCGCCCCCAAACCGTGGGTCAAGTTTTAGACGAGTTGGCCCCGTTGGACAATCGATTTGGCTCTGGGTTCAAAATTAGTCAACGGATTGGCACCACCCTCTCAAAACTGCCCGTCACTAAAAAATCGAGCCCCGCTACAACCCTCAATGACACAGACGAAGATCGATTTTGCAAGCTGCAGCTGTGGCCTAAAAACAAGCCCGTTGCCGAAATCGTGTTTCCACAAATTATTGAATCTAGCAATCAGCGTTTGGCAACGCTCTGGGTAATGCTTGCCAAGGCTCAAATTGAGCGCCGCGCCATTAGCACCCGCTATAACAATTTTATTTGCACTATGTCGCCCCATCCGATGGTTTTGTGGCTCACGGTGCTTTACAACCAGTCCGAAGGCCCCCGCTGGCTACCCTGCTATCTTGACCTCAAACAAGGATTTCAACAGCAAATCGCCTGGCAACTGGGCGATGATGGCCTATATCGTCTTCTCTTTTTCACTAAAGAATCTCCCCATGCCTGCATGATGGTGCGTCGGCTCAATATCGCCCCCGCCCAACGCAAGCTGCTCAAAGAATGGGTTACCATGGCCCGCACTACCACCTCGGTGGGCAGTGCCCAAGACAGCAAAGCCCTGCTCAAACGAGAACTCAACCAAAATCTTAAAGCCAAGATTTTGATGAACTTTGAGTCCATGCACTCCGATTCTCAACCCGGCAACGACCTTTCCCTTGATTTCTAGGCAGATACCCGGTTTCTATTCAAATATCAGGTTTTTGGGGGTAAATGACCAAGAAGCCGGGCATCTTACGGCTCTCGGGGAAAATGCAGAATCGGATGCCAGCTACTCCTCAAAAGCTTACTCGTAAAGCTAGGGGCCGAAAATCTGGCGAGTAGACTACTTTTAGCAGAGCATACCGCAATCGCTGTAATATCATTTACCTCAGCCGACTTAAAAATCTCGTCCTGCGGGTCGCCCTGGCGGACCTCTGTGGTGACTGAGATTCCCAATGCCTCAAGCTCTGCTTTCGCAGTCGCTAACTTCGCCTCTGCATGGCTGATCGGATTTGCTCCCCGCAGCTCTTTGCGGATGCTGTCGTCAATCACCCAGCAGAGCAAGCAATGCTTGAGTTTACAGTTGCTTGTTGACTGAACCTGTTGTTTAATCTGCTCAATTAAATACTGGGCGCTGCGGCTGTCGTCATAGGGCAGCAACAAGTACTCGAATAAGCTCTGCAAACGCAGCGTCAGTTCGCTTTCTCGGTAGGTTGCTACCAGCTGAGGCCGCAATATCATCAGCGGGATATTGGTTTGCTTTGCAATTCCCATCGTCGTGCTACCAAATAACCTTTCAGTTAACACTGTCCGTGTCGGCATCCCTAAAAAAATGACATCACTACCGTTGGCTTTTGCCGACTCTAGGATATTGGCAATCGTCCGACCAGGTTGCACCTCAATTCCAACCATGGTGCCTTCAGGTACCCCCTGTTGAGCAATAGACAGCTGTTGCTCAGCGGCTTCCACTTTTTCTGTATCCACTTTTGGAATCTCGCGATCGGGGGTGAGTGGCACGTTGTGAAAGAAAACAATCTGCTCGAGGCCCCCTGTGGCTAGCCCCGGAACAAAATGCACTAACCGCTGAAGGCCATCTTCAAAATCGGTACAGATCAGAGCCTGCTTAAACATAATGATATGTCGCCATTAATATGTCGCCGAAAATACGTCGCCGAAAATATGTCGTCGAAAACACCAAAACACCAGACGTAGCCGCCTCTATAGTGTATCTTGGAGCGCTACGTATCTTGGACTGCTACCACCACGACTGTAATATTATCTCGCCCGCCGCGCTGCTTGGCAGCATCCACCAAAGATGCCGCTGCTGTTTGGCAAGCCCGAATGGATTTCAAATGAGACATGATTAGCTGATCAGACAGCTCCTCAGTCAGCCCATCGCTACACAGGAGCAAGCGGTCCCCCGACTCAATTTCAAGGGCCTGAACATCAATTTGGAGCAAGTCTTCACGCCCCAGGCACTGGGACAGCACATGTCGCCAGGGATGATGTTTAGACTGTGCTTCTGTGAGTTCTCCTTCTCGAATCGCGCGGGCAACCCAAGTATGATCTTCTGTCACCTGCTCAAGCTTAGGCCCCTTGAGCTGATATAAGCGAGAATCCCCCACATGGGCACACCAAGGTTGGGTATCTGTCTCTCGAAAAGCTAATACCACAGCCGTTGTACCCATATCGGCCCGTTCAGGGTTGCGGTACTGATCTTTCACAATGGCTTCATTGGCTGCCAAAAACGCCTGCTTGAGTAAATCGGCAGAGGGCTGATCACTATCCCAGTAGGTCTCAAGGTAGGTTTGAATGGCGACGGTGGCTAGCTTACTAGCTTCTTGCCCACCCGCATGCCCGCCCATGCCGTCCGCAACAATAAAGAAGCGCCCTGCCGAATCGACATAATACGCGTCTTGATTATTTGCTCTGAGCAACCCAGGATCTGTTAGACCTGAAAAGAACCGTTGCATAGTCTCTACTGGCATGTCTCTATCGGCATGGTGAACCCCAAAGATTAAGGCATGCGCTCAGCCCGGCTGATTCGCATAAGTAGACGAATAAACGCGATCCCTGAAAAGAAAGCAAATATGGCAGCAACCAGTGCCACCCAGGGTAACTGGTTTACCAGTAATAGGGTTGCCGATAACGTAAAGGTACCCAAGAGCAGCACATAGTTTGTCGCCATATTGACATTACTCACCCGGCGTAGCACCCGATCGGTTTCAATAGAGCGAACCCGAACTCGAATGTCGCCCCGATCAAGGCGATCGAGGGTGTCTTCAATGCGACGAGGCAAACCAAAGGCAGAGGTGCCTACCTGAGCAGCCTGGCGACTGAGTTCGCCCAGCAGTCCGTTAGAATTAGATGAGTTACCGTTAGCCATAAGCTGTTCTGCAAAAGGTTTTGCTGCTTCCATAAAGTTAAAATCGGGGTCCAACCCCTTACCTACCCCTTCCAGGGTAGAAAACGCCCGCATCACAAAGGTGAAGGTGGCCGGGAATCGAAACGGTTGGTCATAGGCAACCGCGTATAGATCATCACTGATAGCCCCAATGGATTGTTCCTCAAAGGGCTTATCCATAAAGTTATCAAGGATGTATTGAATCGAGCGCCTGACCGGCCCCATATCCTCAATTTGCTCTAAAGCGCCTAAATCAACCAGGGACATCATTACCTGATCGGCGTTGCGCTGGGCAACCCCGATAAAGGTGCTCATCAAGCCATCTCGGGTGATGGGCTTGATCTGCCCCATCATGCCAAAGTCGTAAAAGATTAAAGCACCGTCTAAGTCAACGGCAATGTTACCCGGATGGGGATCCGCATGGAAAAAACCATCATTTAATAGCTGATGCAGATAGGCCTGGGCACCTAAGCTAGCTAGCCTGGGGCGATCGAGTCCAGCCGCTTCTAGGGCCTCATAGTGGCTGATTTTGATGCCCGGTACATACTCTAGTGTCAACACCCTCGGCGAGGCATAGCGCCAATAAACTCGAGGGACTTTTACCCAGCCCACGCCTCGAAAGTTGCGACGAAAGGTGTCAGCGTTACGCCCCTCGTTTAAAAAGTCGATTTCGAGCCATAAAATCCGACAGCATTCTGCATAGATGCCTAGCCAGTCTCGCCCTCGCCCCCACTCTGGATGATTTTGAAAGTATTGGGCAATCCCCTTGAGGATAGATAGGTCAATCTCAAACAGTCGCCCCAGGCCGGGCCGCTGCACTTTAACAACGACTTCTTCCCCGGAGTGGAGCTGGGCTCGATGCACCTGGCCCAAGCTAGCCGCCGCTAAAGGAATCGGGTCAAAGGTTTTATATAGCTCTTGGAGCGGACGCCCTAGCTCTTGCTCGACAATGGACTTGGCTTGCTCATAGCTAAACGCAGGCACCTGATCCTGGAGTTTTGATAGCTCTTCAACATACTCGAGGGGAAAGAGATCAGCGCGGGTCGAAAAGAGCTGCCCCACCTTGATAAAAGTTGGCCCCAGATTGAGGCAGGTCTTGCGAATCCAAATCGCCTGAGTTCGACGACGAGCCGCCTTTTTTTCTTCGGTCATAGGACCGCTGTAGCTCCAAGCTTTGTTGTAAAACCAGCGCTTAGAGAGCAGGCTTAGAAAAAATGACCAGATGTCAACGAACCGTTCGGGGCGACTGTAGCGGCGGTTCCAACGATACTTGCTATCGGTTAGGTGCTTTTGGCGGGTGCTTTGCTCAGTGTAGGTTTGAGAAGGATTAGGCGGGATAAGCTTTAAGGAAACAGGGGTGACTGGCTCAGTATAGGTTGTTTCTACAAAGTCAACCTCACCAACCCCGTTGGGCTCTGGCGAGGCTAGCTTTGACAAATTGTCATCTTTAGTAACCTTAGACACTCAATCTCCCAATGGTTAATGCCACACCCAATGCGTTATCCCTCATCGTCAAACTCAGCTTCTCCCTTTTACAGGCTTGCCAACCTAGGCCAGATTACGAAACTGTTTCAAGGCGACTCTGACTTCAGCAATCTCAGCCCTTAGATGGTCAATCATGGCCTGCAGATCTTCTCCACTGCCGCCCACACTGCCTGGAGCCTGTTGTCCCCCGGCTTGAGCGCCCGAGGTTGTAGCCGTTTGCTGAGCGCGCTCAAAAACCTCGTCGGTAAATCGCCGTAGATTATCGCGCTGCTCTGCATCAAACTTACCCAGGTTGCTGAGCCCGTCGGTGACGAGATGCTCTATCTGCTCTCCAATGGCACTTGCCAGGGCTCGGCCTACAAAGAATGCATGTAGCGTCGAATTACTCATCTAAAAAAAATGTCACACTTAGCAATAATTATAGCGGTTAGCCGGAAGCTACGCCCCATAAACCTTACCCAATTAGCTGCGATATCAAAATCAACTGCGATTTATCTGACATGGTCAATCCTGTTGGTCTGAATCTGGCAGTAGCGAACTAAAGCGGCGCAACTTGATCTAAGGATTCGACCGTTGATGAGGACCAGTCTGAATCAACTGCACCCTCAGATTTTGTCACCTTAGACAGGGGCGCGCTCATAGAATCACCGGCTGGACCAGTCAGTCTTTCATAGGGATCAGTTGATGTATTCTGAGTCCCAGGCTTGTCAGTGGACGAATCGCCTGAGTCCACTTGTTCAACGATAGTCGTTTGCATTGAGGCCCTTTCGCCCACTGCGTCACTGGCCCAGGCCCCGTCCACAAACCTATCAGACTCGCCCCAGTCATACTGAGTGCCCTCAATTTCATCATTCACGACGGTTGCTGTTTCGGCCTCGCCGTCAGTGCTTTCCCAATTGTCTGGAAATTCGCTGATATCGTCCTGTGACTGTGGGTTGTCTTGCCAACCAGAGACATGGGAGCGTTGCCCGTCAGAAACAGGTGCCCCGAGCGGCCAGTCAGCGATGGGTGGAAAATTTTGCTGTGGGCTAAACCGCGTTTGCTGAGTGGGCTCAACTAAGCGAAACCTCAAAGCGGTCCCCAGCCCTGCCCCTGCTGCTGTTGCCAAAAGGACAGTCACCAGCAGGGCGGTGCGGCGCTTAGGCAAGCGTTTCTTGGCAGGCATAGAGACAGGAGTTTGATGTGGAGAAAACTGCATAGGGGACAGGGCGCGCCAGAAGGAAAAATTAGTTGGTAAAGCGCTATCGAGCCAATTTAACATTAAGTTTGGTCAACTGGGGTCCGCAATTTCGATGAGACCCTCTGTGACTATTGCTAAAGCTATTGTGCAGTCATTCTTATAGCCATTGATGAAAGTTTGATTTATGAAGTCAGGCGTCGGGTGTCGGTCTCATCATTATCCCAGGCTTCTCCAACTTAATCTGCGCCTTGCCTAACCAAAAGCCCTAAATCGGCCCTAAATCGGATAGTAGACCTTCAGGTACGCCAAGGCCTCGTCACGAGTGGACAGTTCTCCATTGAGGGTGGCATTAAGCAAATGGGTCAAGAGATCTTTGAAGTCAGGACCAGGCCGATAGCCGAGTGCCTTGAGGTCGTGCCCATCTAAAGGCGGTTTGACCGTTGACAGACGAATGACATAGCGCCAAACCTTAGGCCCAAGTGTACGGGGATGGCGAGTGCTCATTAAGATCATCATTGGCAAATCATGGGGCTTGAGCGCTTGATATATATCGCTGGGGCGGGGCGTTTGCGAGAAGCTATCAAGTAAATCAGTCTCTATCTGTGCCAGCCGGGTCAGTCGTTGGATTGTCTGGGCAGGTAGCTGCAGTGACTTGGCGACTTGGGGTCTAAATTCATCAGCCAGGGAAGCAATCAGTACCTCTAGCAACATTTGCCAGGGTTCAATGGATAGCTCGAATCGGTGCATCCATCGCTCAACCCGGCGAAGTTGACGCCATAGCTCAGGGTGTAGGTAGAGAGTGGGATGTAGGCAGCTGAGTGCGCCTAGTTTATCCAACAGTCCTAACGCTTTCTGCCAATATGGGGTTTCCAGGATATATTTCAGTTCGGCCTTGAGCCTCGTCTGTAACGCTGGGGCGCGACCGGGCTGAGCTTCGGCATAGATGCCACTCTCGATGGCGTGGCGAATAAACTGCTCGGTCTGGGCATCGATCGTAAATCCGAGCCGAACCGCAAACCGAACCGCACGATAAATGCGGGTGGGGTCTTCGATAAAGCTATTGGCATGGAGCACGCGGATCTGCTGTTGTTGTAAATCTAGCCAGCCGCCGAAGAAATCGAGCAGTTGTCCTGGTTGGGAGCCGGTGAGGCGAATCGCCATGGCGTTAATGGTAAAGTCCCGCCGGTATAGATCTTGCTGAATTGAGCTGGGCTCTACCTCGGGGTTTGCCGCTGGGTAGGGGTAGAACTCAGTGCGGGCGGTGGCAATATCAATCACAAGCGGTGAGCTACCGGGAGCCCCGTGCCAAATCAAAGCGGCGGTCTGAAACTGGCCATGGATTTGGACCTCTGTAGCGGGGTGCTCTGTTTGAATCACCTTGGCAAGTGCCACACCAGCCCCGACATCAGCACCGGATTGAAATCCATCAACGACCAGATCGATGTCTTGGAGTAAGCCTTTGAGTGAGTCTTTAGGGAGGCCTTTGGGGGATAGGGGCTGCCCAGGTAAGGTGAGGAGCAGATCTCGCACGGCACCGCCCACCAGATAGAGATGCCAACCCCGCGCGGTGGCGGCTCGGGCCATTTGCTCAAGCATTTGCCAAAGTTGAGCCTCTCCTGGTGGACTATTGTCCAGGCTCTGGCGAAGTTGCTGATGGAGTTGCGCAGCCATCGGTAACTTCGCCACCGCAGGGGAAGGCGTAGGTAATGGCTGATAATTTAAGGTGTCTTGGTAAATCTGACGCAGTACATCGGTGCGGGTTACAATCCCCCTCAGGGCCTTATTCTGGAGCACCGGCAGGCGGCCCACATCGTAGGTCACCATCAGGTTTTGAATTTCGGGCAGGGGGGTTTTGGGTTCGATGGTTTTGAGATTAATAGTCATGTAGCCCTTTACGGGGGCATGGCTAAAGCCGTGGTGCAACGCCAAATCGATGTCTCGACGAGAAATAATGCCGACTAGAGTGCCATTGGCCTCAGCTACACATAGCCCTGAGTGTCCATAGCGCAGTAGGGTCCGCTGGGCGTCTGAAATCGAGGTGTCAGGGCGAATGGTGCGCACTGGAGAAGACATTAAATCGCGGGCAATCGGAGCGTGGGGTACCTGGGCTGAGAGCTTTTGGACCAGCTCAGAGAACAGGGCCTCGGGGTGGGCATCGCGCACAACCGCAGCGGCGGCATAGGGATGGCCCCCCCCCCCTAAGGGCTCAAATAACTGCTGAAAGTTGACCCCCTCCTCCGCTGGACCGCGAGCCCGTCCTACCAGGGTGAGTTTGGGATCTCCTTTGGGGGTGAGATATTCGGTACCCAATAGGAGGCTATCCAGTCCTAACAGCGTCATCAAGTGACTGGCTAGACTGGATAGCCCTGGCACAAAATGGTCAGTTTTGAGATAAACCCAGCCGAGTTCGTAGCCTTCGATGATTTGGGTTTGAATCTGCTCTAATGCCTCAGCGAGTAAAATCTGAAGCGTCTCTGAAAGACCGGGTTCGGTAGCCTCAGCGATGGTTTTTTGATGGCTGCCCTGGGTCATTAACCAGGCCAGCGCAGCGGCATCTCGCGGGGTGGCTTGCTCAAAGGTCAGGGAGCCGGTGTCGACATGGATGCCGAGGGCCATTACTGTGGCCTCAGGCGAGGTTAGCTGGGTTTCCTCGGCTTGTAGTGCTTCGACAATCAGGGTTGTGGTCGCGCCCACTGGCTCGATGTGAAGCTCAGCGGACTCAATGTCGCTGCCCTCGTAGTCATGGTGATCGTAGATGGTGATGGGGAGTTGGTGTGCGATCGCATATTCAATCAAATCAGCGGCAGGGGCGATGCGATCGCGCTGGTGGGAATCTACTATCGTAATCGAGCGGACTTGCTCAAACACCACTGCCCGGCGTTCAATCAGGTTGTAAGCATCGCGGCGAATTGCCAAGAACTTTCGCACCGTCGGATGACAACCCCCCGTCAGCACAATCCGCGCCCCCGGCAGCAGTCGGGAAACCCCAACTGCTGCCCCCAGCGTGTCAAAGTCAGCAGTGGTGTGGCATAAGACGAGATGCATAGTTTACCGACTACCCACTTCTTACTCAGATGGCTTTCGCAAGCGACCTGATTTTTGATAGCTTACTATTCATATGCGCAGTGCTGATAAGATGCGCCCACTGCTGGATCATTAGCTGTCTTGAGAGTAGCGAGTTATGTCTATCATTTTTCAACTGTTTTTATTTATCTTAGTGGTTTGGTCTTTTGTGATGGTGATTGGCGTGCCAGTGGCCTATGCCTCACCCCAAAATTGGGATCAGTCTAAGCGCCTTATTTTTCTAGGCTCCATCATTTGGGGCGTTTTAGTCGTCCTAGTGGGTGGCCTTAACTACTTTGTGGTGTAGTGAGATAGGACTCTATGGCAGTTTTTGAAGGTACGTTTGCACAGTCGAGCCAGTTTCGATTTGCGTTTGTGATTGGCCGTTTTAACGATTTGGTTACGACAAAATTGCTCGAAGCCTCTCAAGACTGTCTCAAGCGCCACGGCGTAGATATCAATCCAGACGGCACTCAAGTCGACTATGCTTGGGTGCCAGGCAGCTTTGAAGTGGCCACAGTGGCTCGACAGCTGGCTTTGACAAGGCGGTATGATGCCATTATTTGCTTAGGAGCCGTGATTCGTGGTCAAACCCCCCACTTTGATTACGTAGCCGCAGAGGTGTCTAAGGGCATTGCCGCGGCTAGCTTTCAAACAGGGGTGCCGGTTGTTTTTGGCATTTTAACCACCGACTCTATGCAGCAGGCCCTTGAACGAGCAGGCATCAAGAGTAACCTGGGGTGGAACTACGCCCTGAGCGCCCTCGAGATGGCCAGCCTCATGTATCAGATTCGCGCTATCGGTGGGCCTGATGCTAAGCTTGGCAGTGGCTTACCTGAGGCCAGTTTTCAACAAACGCTGCCTGCTGTTGCCCAGGAGTAGTCAGTTGGCTTCCGGCCTTGTTTACAGCTAAGCTAAACGGTGAAGCTGTTGACAAAGACCCCCTGATTTGGGAGACTAGACAAAGTCTAAAAAGGCAAGTTTGCGGGTGTAGCTCAGTGGTAGAGCGTCACCTTGCCAAGGTGAATGTCGCGCGTTCGAATCGCGTCACCCGCTTTTTATCCAGCAGAAACCACTTCAGGCGTCTTGCTGGCAACCAAGTCTAAAACCATCCCCTCTTGGGCAATTACGCTGTTAGGAAAAGCGGCGCTCACCTTTTGGGCAAGGGCATCTAGAAACTCATCATCGTGGATCGGATCGTGATGAAAAATCACCAGCTTTTTCACGTTGGATGCTTTGGCGATCTTGACGGCTTCTTGCCAGGTTGAGTGGCCCCAACCCACCTTGCTGCTTTTTTCGTCGTAATACTCTTCGTCGGTGTAAGTAGAGTCGTAAATCAAAACATCTGCATTGCGGGCTAGCCAGAGCACGTTCTCATCCAACCGATCGGGAAAGTGTTCGGTGTCGGTAACATAGGCTGCACTGAAGTTTTGCCAACTGACGCGATAGCCTACGGCCTCTCCAGGGTGATTTAACAGGGCATTTTCAACCTTAATGTCACCAATGTGGACGGTTTCCCTGAGCTCTAAATCGCAAAACTTGAGCTGGGCACCCATAATTTGCAGCGGTACCGGAAAATTGGGATGCAGCATTTGGTCATTGAGGCGTTGCTCAATGGTCGATCCATTGGGTGCAATCGTGCCGTAAATATTAAACGTATTGCCCGGGACAAACGCAGGCGTAAAAAAGGGAAATCCCTGAATATGGTCCCAATGGGAATGGGTAAAAAAGAGGTTAGCCTTGATCGGCATCTTTGCTAGCAGTTTTTGACCGAGGCCTCGGATGCCAGTACCGCCGTCAAAAATTAAATGCTCGCCATTGACACACATTTCAATGCAGGACGTGTTGCCACCGTAGCGCACTGTTTCAGGGCCAGGACAGGCAATGCTGCCTCTAACGCCCCAAAATTCGATTGTGAATTGTGTCTGTGGATCTGACATGATCTGCTATGTCCAATGCGGTCAATCACCAGGTGGCCAGTCAACGGCGGGTTAGCCCTAAATAGACTTTGAAATTTAAAGCCTTGGTCAAATTTCAAAATGCCTATTCTTTTTATTTCTCAAGAATACGCAGGAAGTCAGGATATACACTAATTTAATTAAGCTTTTAATTAAGATGATCCTGTGATTAATGCGCTCCTGCAGTTAGACGCTGAGTCTCACTACTTAAGTTTTCCCATATGGTCCATCAAGCTTACTCAACTGTGAGTGTTATTGATCACACCCAGGGTCGGTTCCGGTCACAGGGGGACCTGTGACAGATTTTTTCACTGGCGGTTGCAAATCGCCGATCATGGCCGCAGCATCAGGCTTTGCCAGCGATGCAGATAGTCTAGCCCGTCGTAGGCTGTGAGGTCGTATTGCAAAGGGGTGATCGTAATAAATTTGTCTTTGATAGCTCGTACATCCGTCGGAAACTTTTCTCTGAGGGGGGCATGAGCAGTGCGGCTCACCCCATTGGCAGGAAATTGGGGGGGCTCAGGGTCGCTGTCTTCTAAAACTTCTCCCGCTAGCCAATAGTAAGTTTTGCCTCGGGGGTCAATCCGTTTGTCAAACAGATCAAAATATCGCCGCATCCCCAGGCGAGCGACGCAGGTGCCTTTAATCTCAGCTGCAGGCACGGGTGGAATATTGACGTTGAGTAAAACGGGTAGCTCAATGGGCTGCTGGCCCAACTGCTCAACTAAATGGCAGGCGGCGGCGGCGGCGGGCTGAAAATCTTGAAACGAGAAGCTGGCTAAACTCAGGGCAATGCTCGATACCCCCTCTAAAACGCCCTCCATGGCGGCAGAAACTGTCCCAGAGTAAAGCACATCGGTGCCTAAATTAGCGCCGTGATTGATCCCAGCAATCACCATGTCGGGCGGGCTGTCTAAAAGGGCATCCAGGGCCAACTTCACACAGTCCGCTGGGGTGCCAGAGCAGGCCCAGGCTTGGACAGTCGGCTCAAAGACGGCGGGCAAGGCTTCGACCCGAATGGGTTTATGCAGGGTGAGCCCGTGGCCCGTGGCGGATCTTTCTCGATCAGGACAGACCACAACTACCTCGTGCCCTGCGTTTGCTAGGGCATTTGCCAGGGCACGGATGCCCCTCGAAAAAATGCCGTCATCGTTGCTAACCAGGATCTTCATTGGCCACATGGCAGGCTACTATTTAATCAAACCTTATTACCGACGTTCTCCGCTAGCATGAGCACCGAATTAGAGCAGCAATTGAGTACTTTGCAGCAGCAGGCGATGGATGCGATCGCACAAACCACCACCTTAGATGCGCTCGAACAGCTGCGAGTCAGCTACCTCGGTAAAAAAGGGCAACTTTCCAAAATTTTGGGCGGCATGGGTAAGCTCTCCCCCAACGAGCGCCCCCACGTTGGAGCCCTGGCTAACCAGGTCAAAACTGCTGTGCAAGACCAGCTTGAGCAGCACAAAGCCAGCCTGCAATCAGCCCAGATAGACGCGCAGCTTGCAGCAGAGACCCTGGATGTGACTATGCCGGGGGTGTATCAGCCCCAGGGGCGGGTTCATCCCATCAATAGCATCATCGACCAAATTTCTGACATTTTTGTCGGCCTGGGCTATACCGTCGCCGAAGGCCCTGAAATAGAAAGTGATTATTACAACTTTGAAGCGCTCAATTTCTTACCTGACCACCCCGCTCGGGATATGCAAGACACCCTGTACCTGCCTAACGGCCAGATGATGCGCACCCACACTTCCAATATTCAAATTCGCTACATGGAGAACCACGAACCCCCCCTGCGGGTGTTAGCCAGTGGGCGCTGCTATCGCCGCGACACCGTCGATGCGACCCACGCTGCTGTGTTTCACCAGATTGAATTCTTTGCCGTCGATAAGAACATCACCTTCACCGATCTGCGCGGCACGATTCAAGTCTTTCTAGAAGCTTTGTTCGGTGATATCGAAGTCCGTCTACGCCCCAGCTATTTCCCTTTTACCGAGCCCTCGGCAGAGGTGGATGTTAAATGGCAGGGCAAGTGGCTTGAGGTGCTGGGCTGCGGCATGATTGACCCCAATGTGCTCAAGGCGGTGGGCTACGACCCCGATGTATACAGCGGTTTTGCCGCCGGTCTTGGGGTTGAGCGACTGGCCATGGTGCAGCACAAAATTGATGATATTCGACGACTCTACGCCAGCGATCTGCGCTTTTTAGGACAGTTTTAGAAAGGTCACCGATTGATCCCCATCCTTTAGAATGGGGATGTCGCAAGGGAAAGTGTGGCATGTCGTACAGTCAGTTCACCCTTCAGAAAGTCGTCACAGATTTTGAACTGACCGTCTACGAAGGCAACTGTGCTGCATGAAATCAACTTGGTCTTGACCGTTGAGCAAGTTTACAAATGGCTGACTATGTCACCTTGAACGTCTTGCCAACTGACAAGTGTCAACGTCTTCATAAGTCTGATTTTGATTTGTGGAATGCAAAGATCAAGTTACATTGCCAGCAGGTCATCCAAGGCATCTAGAGCTTCGCAGGGAGGCGCAAAGCTATCTCCGCTAGCTGAATTTTGAACTGAACTATGGGCGGAGACAGTCATTGTGTTAGCCAGGGGCACTGATGGGTCGGGCGACGGTGCTGCCCCCCCCCCTGGCAGCGTAACACCATGCCCCAAACGGCCATAGAGATAGTCATCGCAGTAGCGACGAAAGACTGCCTCCACCGCCGCACGGGCATTTTTAAGGCCCCACTCGGCAGCAATTTGCTCGGCTTTAGTTAAAATATCGCCGCTTATTCTGATTTTGTTGTCAGGCATAGCTGGTTGTCAGTAGAGAGTGAAAACAGGCCACGGACATTGGCAAACTGAGGATCGCCTAAAACTGTAAACAGCTTGCGACCCTCTAGACGCTCCGCAATCAGGTGCGAGCCGCCGCCAGTCACTAAAAACCGCGTTACCCTTGCCATATAAGGGGTGTATTGCGCCTTGACCATTTGAAAAATGCCTTTGAACCAGGGATCGAGATACTCATCGAGCCAACCCGCCCAGGACAGCTCTGTGTCTGCATAGATATGATTTGACCGAAAGCCATCCATAATCACGCAGGGATCTACCGTGGTCCCCAGCAGGTTAATCAAACGGCGGTCAAAACTGATGGCGGTGGCTAGCTCATAGGTGCCGCCACGGTCCATGATATTTTCGTCAATCACTTCACCGTTAGTATCGACCAGCCGCGAGAGCCAGGTACCCCCGCCGATATCGACCACGATGGTATAGCCTACATCCGGAATGAGCCCTTCTTGTTTGGCATAGACATAGGCCCCCATGCCCTCTCGCTCAACCGAGACAGACTCTACCTTGATGCGATAGTCGACCCCGTTGCGCTTAAACTCATGGGTGCCCATCAGCTGAGCCCTAAGCTCACTGGCATGGCGGATAGGGTCAGGGGTAGACACGAGCAGGTGTAAGGGAAACTCAGTCGATTCGTCCTTAAGGGGCTCTAAACAGGCATAGAGATGTAACTTGGCAAGTTCTACTTTGTTCTCAATGACGGTTTGCTGCTGGCGGCGATATTTGTACGCCTGAGCGCCAAAATGGCAGCGACGACCGTCGGACGTCTCAATCAATGGGGATGCCTCAGAATAGCTCACGGCATCGCGTCCTTGGGGGAGCTGAAAGCGAACCGATCGAATCGCTTTAGGATGACTCTCACCATCGTAAAACTTAAGATCATAGTTACCTGCGTCTAGGGCCAATATCCGTGTGGTGCTAGAGTTGGCGCTGGCTTTAGCGCTCGACGTAGCGCTAGTTGACTTTCGAGAACGGGGGGTTTTAGTGGCTGTCGGCATAGGATTACCTCATATGACAGAGTGAGCTTATAGGCAAACTGGGTAGGTTTGTCCCCAGCAGTACACATGAACCATAGCATATAGTTCATGTGTACTTAAGCCTGGAGTGGATGTTTCCCCTTGAAACACAAAGTCGGGACGGTTCTAAACCGTCCCGACGTAAGGCATCTAGCTTTTGTCAGATAGATGATAGAAAAAGCTTATGCTTGGGATGAAACCCCCACACCAATGGGGCAAGCCACATTAGTGCCGCCTAGTCCGCAATAGCCCCCTGGATTTTTGGCGAGATACTGCTGGTGGTAGTCTTCGGCGTAGTAAAACTCAGGGGCAGGCAAAATCTCGGTAGTGATTTTGCCGTGACCCGCCTGGTTTAGGGCTTGCTGGTACATCTCCAGAGATGCGTTAGCCGAGGCTTTTTGAGTCTCCGATGTATAGTAAATGCCTGAGCGGTACTGGGTACCCACATCATTGCCCTGGCGCATCCCTTGGGTGGGGTTGTGGCTTTCCCAAAAGACTTTTAGCAGGGCTTTGTAGCTGATTTCATTAGGGTCATAGACCACCAAAACCACCTCATTATGGCCCGTCATACCGCTACAGACTTCACGATAGGTAGGGTTTGGGGTGTGCCCAGCAGCGTAACCCACGGCGGTAGAGTAAACCCCAGGCTGTTGCCAAAATCGACGCTCAGCGCCCCAAAAGCAGCCCATACCAAAGATGGCAGTCTCCATCCCCTCAGGAAATGGCGGTGTCAGCACGTTGCTGTTAACGTAGTGTTTCTCGGGGACGGGCATGGTTTGAGTACGCCCCGGTAAAGCTTCTTGGGGTGAGGGCATGGCAGCTTTTTTGCTGAGCCCACCCAGTCCAAATAAAACCATAGGATTTTTGACCAAGACGAATGTTATTTTCTTAGTTTAAGCAATCTGCTCTGTCCTGGCTGAGAAATTAAGGGCGGGTAACCCCCAAGGAATTAACGGGTATGAAGACTAACCAGTAGGCTGTTGAAGGATCTGCTGCTCAAAGTGAGCCCGGTCCTTCAAGATAGAGAAAACCTGATCCATGCTGGTGAGCTCAAACAGCATCCTCACTTGATCATTAATCGAGCAAATGTGCATTTCGCGCTCGCTGGCCCGGACTTTTTTGAGTACTGACACCAGCGCACCTAAGCCGGAGCTATCGACAAAGGTAACCTCTTTCAAATCAATGAGTAGAACCAGAACCTCGGCATCTGCTGTCAGCACATCATCGACTTGCTGGCGCAGGGTTTCTCCATTGACACTGTCTAAAATGCCGGTGGGCTCAAGCACTTGAACGTGTAAGTCCATAGAAATCATCATGGCTACTGCAACTAATCCTACACACTGGTCGTATGTCTATCCAAACATGTCTACAGTTGGCATTGACAGCACTCAGGATTCCCACTGAGGGAAAATAGCCTGCACTTGGAGCGTGGGCCTAAATCAATTATTGGGGATCGGTCAGTTGAATCAGGATATCGCCTGGTTTTTGATGGGTCTGTGTGCCGTAGCTGCTGATGGCGATCGACTGAAAGGCATCTAGAATTGGGCGAGCAGTGGTGTCGAGCAGTTTAAACCAGGGGACTGAGGCAGCTAGGGCTTTACGAAACGGGGGCCAGTTGATGTAGAGATACCCATCATTAGGATGCTGGAAAGGGGCGATGGCTTGATTAAATTGGACCGTGTCGGCGAGCGATCGCAACGGCGCATCTAGCGCAGCGGTCATCGCGGGCAGCGAGGTTGCAAATATATCGTAGCCATCCGCCGTAGCATGTAATCCTAATATTTGGGTTTCGACGGTGGTTTCACGATCGCGAAATCGTGCTTGAACGCTGGTTTGAAACTGACTCCAGGCGGTTACGGGCTGATTTTGCAACGACAGGGGACTCACCGTCAGCTGCTGCTGCTCAGCCAGCTGATCCAAGGCTGCGATCGCAGCCTCGGCCTCCAATGAGTGCTTAACAACCAAGAGCCAATCGGGCCTTTCCCCTGGACGGCTGGCCCATTGGCCCAGTGCATAGTCCCCTTTTAGCCAGTTTTTGAGCAATTGCTGAGTATTGACAGGGGGATGGTGTATTCGCTGTCGCAGCTGCAGCAGCTGGGAAGGCAGTGTCTCATAAAAATCCAGTTCAGTTTCGAGGGTTTCCCATAGCTGGTTGAGATTGCGGCCACTGGCGGCCATCGCCGTATCCGCAGGCAAATATCGAAGGGGTTCGACAGGCGCATTTAAGTCAGGCTCAATCGGTGTATAAGCAGTCTGGGCGGTAGGGGCCAACGCTGTTGTCAAACGGAGACCCTGGCGGTTGAGTTGGATGGCAGCTGTGATCGATTGGGTCTGAGGAGGGCCTGCCGTCAATTTAAGGACCGTTAGGTTTGTCTGGGATGCGATCCCCAACCAGCTAAACAGCTGAGGCAGGTTACCGTAGACGACCCCAATGCGCTTAGACGTCAGCTGTCGCAGGGACAATTGATAGTCAGGCCGAGCGGTGAGGTTAATCTGAGCGGCTTGAGCGTTGTGAATGCTCTGCTGCAAGACCTGGGGATGGTTGGCCAACAACACAAACCGATTGCCCACCACGGCGCTGGCTAACTGTCCTTGTTGGCGCAGGGTGGCAAAGGCTTGGGCCAATTGTGGGCTGGCGGGTGCGCTCGGTGCGGTCTGAGCGTAGATGATTTGCACTCCATTCGAGACTTCGAAGACAAGCTTCGCCCCCGCCAGGGCTTGACGCTGCCAAAACAGCTCTAAAAACTCTCGGGCGCGATCGCCATCACGGGTTGAGATCGCAGCCAGATACCCCGGCTGCAAACCGTTGGTCGGATCGCGATCAAAGTCAGTGTCTGTGACCGCAAGCGTGATTTCATCGCCAATCCAAGGGTGGATATCGCTATCGTAGTTAATCCCAGTTTGGTTCAGAAAACTCCGCTTCAGTTGGCTCACCTCGGCTTGGGCCTCGCCCCGCCGCCCCGGCGGGGTCAGCACCCGCCGTAGCTCAACCAATCGCTCTGGGGAGGTCAGCAAAGACACCATCAAAGGGGCTTGCCGAGGGACAAAAATGGCGGCATTAGAAGCCGTGTGCGACCCGCCTTTCATTAGTAATAGAGGACTTTGGGCACTTAGCCACCAGAAGCCCCCGACACCGAGCATTACCCAGACAGCTGCGATCACACCCAACCAGGTAACGTATTTACGAAATGAAAGCGGCTGACGAAACTTAGGGAACAACATACCGATCTCAGTACAGGATCGGTTTTAGTGTAATTGAGGGGGGGACATCCTCTGTCCGATTGCAAAGGATTAAAACAAACCCCTACGCACTCAGCGAAGCATCATAACCCCGCCAAACTGCTGCTAAGCGCCCTTGAATATCAACGTCTTTGGCGGGATATCGCATCGGCTCATAGTTTTCATTAGCAGGCTTGAGCACAATCTCACTGCCTTCGCGATAGAGATATTTGAGGGTGGTGGTGCCCTCTACCCGAGCTGCTACAATCGTGCCGTCACGAATATTTCGGGGATCGGTTACGGGGCGCATAATCACAATATCTCCGCTATCAATCAGGGCATCGATCATGCTGTCCCCTCTGACCCTGAGGGCAAAATCGTCCACTTTTAGCGGCATTGTGGCCAGATCAAGGTGCTCTACCGTATCAGTAAAGGCTTCTACCATCGAGCCCGCTGCGATCGAACCCAGAATACGCACCCCTCTGGCTTCATTCAAAATCCGAATGGTGCGAGCTTTACCCTCGTTCCAATCAATGTAGCCCTTGTTTCTGAGATGCTCTAGACGGCTCTGGATCGGGGCAGGAGATTTAAGATTCATCGCCCGCATCATCTGACGAATCGACGGAGAGTGCTGATTACGTCGGATATACTCTACCAGCCAATCATACAGCTCTTGTTGAGCGTCGGTTAAAGGTTCCATAGGTCTTTGGGAATAAAGTGTGGCATACCCATGCGAACAAGCGTACCAGCAAGTAGTTCATTTGTCCACTTGCCTTGGAGATTATTTAAATATCTCTGCAATTGGGGAATGGGGTGGGGAATGGGGGGCGGGGAATAGAAGGTAGAGGGCTTTGACGATGATTGGGCAGGGCCATAAAAAATCAGGTGCAACGTTCCGCTGCACCTGATTTTAGATTTATGCTCGTCTAACCGCGCTTGCCTTACCGGATGTACTCCTTAAGGACGCTGTTGCGGTTAGGGTGACGCAGCTTACGCAGGGCCTTGGCTTCGATTTGGCGAATGCGCTCACGGGTCACGTTGAAAATCTGACCGATCTCCTCGAGGGTCTTCATGCGACCATCGTCGAGGCCATAGCGCAGGCGCAACACGTCGCGCTCGCGAGGGCTCAGGGTGCTGAGTACGCTTTCGAGATCTTCTCGCAGCAGGCTTTTAGAGACCTCATCTTCAGGCGTCTCACCGTCGGACTCGATGAAGTCACCGAGACGAGAGTCCTCCTCCTTACCGATCGGGGTTTCGAGGGAAATCGGCAGCTGGGCAGACTTGGCGATGAAGCGCAGCTTTTCGATGGTCATTTCCATACGAGTAGCGATTTCTTCTTCGGTGGGTTTGCGGCCTAGCTCCTGGGACAGCAGCTTAGTTGTCTTCTTGATGCGCGAGATTGTCTCGTACAGGTGTACTGGCAGACGAATGGTGCGGGACTGGTCTGCGATCGCACGGGTAATGGCCTGACGAATCCACCAAGTGGCATAGGTCGAGAACTTATAACCCTTTTCGTGGTCAAACTTCTCAGCTGCCCGAATTAGACCTAAACTACCCTCCTGAATCAAATCCTGGAAGGATAGCCCTCGATTCATATACTTCTTAGCAATCGACACCACCAGTCGGAGGTTTGACTGCACCATTTTGTCCTTGGCGCGGCGACCAATGTGGAGACGACGGCGGAAGGCAGGCAAGGGCATATCAACTGCATCTGCCCAGTCTGCGTCGGTGGGCTCACGGTCAAGACCGTCTGAGATGTCATCGCGGATGCGCTCAAGCTCAAGCAAGTCAGCAATTTTACGGGCTAGTTCAATTTCTTCTTCGGCTCTGAGTAGCCGAATGCGGCCAATTTCTTGAAGATACAGACGAATAGAATCTTCGGTGTAGTGCTTTTTTTTCGTCTGAGTGCGACGACGGGTGGCTTTGCTCTTAGCAGCAGCGGGCTTGGCTACTGCTCCCCCCCCATCTTCCTCTTGATTGAACCCCTTATTGCCTTCATTACCACCTATGAGTTGGTCAAGATCACTCTCAGGCTCGAGGGTTTCAAGTACATTATTCGCTTGGGTCATGCCGCGTTCCTCATGCTCCTTTATGCAACAGATCAAGTTTGAAGGAAAAGCAAAACCAGAGTACCTGACATCTTGAAGGGGGGGTCCTTGGGGTAGGACTGGTCGACGCATTGAGACAACACGTTTCAAAAAATCAGGCTTGCAAAACTGCAAGTGGTTAATGCTTCCGTAAAGTAGGAGGCAAATTTCCTAAAGCTATTTGCACCCACAACACGAAAAATTCCAAAATTAGAGAAGAACTCATAAATTGTAGCCCTTCTGACAAAAATGCACCACTTAATGCCTAGTTAACTAAGCACTGAAGATACTGTGCGTATTTCTACAGTAGTAACATGCTTGACAGAAGAACGCACAGGGGTAAAAGGGACTTTGACGTATGTATGTTTTGGGAGAAGTATGTAAGATCCGCTCAAACCCTCATATGGAAAGGCGTTTTAGGCAAAAATAGCGCCATCACTATAACTTTTATCTATCTAAAATTTAAAAGTCATAATTTTTACTTTTGATGACATTTCATCTACCAGGTGCTAGATTTTACAGTTGTTGTCAGTATTATCAGCCAGAACTCAGCTGTTTGGCTGATAAATCAGTCAAAAAGTTAAGGCAAAAAGTTAAGGCAAAAAGTTAAGGCAAAACCTGGGTTTGATAGCATTGGCCCAAATGATTTTGGGCCAAAATTTGCCTGAGTTCAGATGCTAAGACTTTAAGCTGGTTTTGACACGGGCTGATTCAACGACAGAATTGAGCACGTCTTTGCTGAGTGGTTTGACCAAAAAACCATCCAAGCTAGGGTGCTCTTCTTGAGGAGACCAGCTTGGTTCGCTGGATTCTGTCAGAGCAACAATAGTGACATCAGCGGGTTTGACGGTTTCTCGGAGGCGCTGGACCACTGTCTCAGACCAGTTGTGCTGACTGCCCGACAAAATTACCAGATAAGGATGCCCCTGCTGAATCTGGGCAACCGCCTGATCGGTTGAATCTGCAATGACGACAGAATAAGGAAACTGGCTCAGCATGAGCTGAGAAACTTGAGCAAGCCCTTGCTGTTGTTCTAAAAGAAGGATGTAGCCCTGGGAAATATCCATAGTTACCTACGCCAGTCTCTAGTCAAGTGTAGGTAACGGCTGTCAGGATTAAACTGTATGTGAACTTATCGAAAGGGATCTTAGGGGGCGTTATTAAGTTCGAATCGTTTAGATACGCTTAGTAAAGAAACGCAACAAAGCTATGGGTTCGCTCAAGGCAGAGAGTTCTGGTTAGTTTTACTGAGCCCTATTTTAGTAGAAGACTGTACCGATTAAGGCGCTAATCGAGCTTTTTTGAGGCGGGTTTCTTCGTACCAGGTGGCCACCTCGGGTACCCATGCCTGGAAATGTGGCCAGATCGCTTCGCAGAGTTTTTGGGCCTCGAGTTGCGCATCGGCTTTCCATCGCAGATCTAACAGATGCATAATGCTGCGGACGTTGGCAGAGAGTACCCAGTGCTGACGCACATCAAACGGGATCAGCCCGCGGGCATGTTCTTCAGAAAACCCCTGCTCAATTCTAAGTTTGTAGCGATCGCAGGCCTGTAAGCACCAGTCAAGATCTTGCTGACGCTGCTCGGCGGTGTACTCGTATTTCTTTCCTTGTCGATCGGTATAAAAGCCTAGGGGCCTGAGGTAAAAGACTTCATCCACCTCTCGCTTACCGGCCACTACGTCTAATATGCGGGAGCCTGTGTAGCGAAATGACTGAACATCGAAGCTGACCCCCACGCGATGGGTGCGAATCTGCTGCATGGTGGAGTGGGGAAACCAGCCGCAGTTGAGAACAATTTGGGGATGCTCCAGAGGGCCATAGTGACCTCGCCCCCCTTTGAGTAAGTTACGAATGACTGACTCTCCGGCTTTTTCTTCACTGGGCCAGCTGTCGCGCTCGTCCCAAACAAACCCCTCTGCATAGTCCTGGTGCATCGCCGCATAGATGGTCTGCTGCGGATTGGGCGTCTGGGCGATAACTTCGACAGTGAAACGATCCATACTGATAGACGGGAATTTAAAGCAAGACAGATTTTACTGTTGTTTGGGTGTCTGTCCCGGAGACTTTAGCAAGATTGCAGTTTTTAGAAGCCCGAGCTTGCTGCTAAGTTAATCTCAATATCCTCGTTGCATCTCCCGAAATAGCCTATGGCTTCCTTTATCCCTGCGAATGCTGATCCCTCCCCCCAGCCTGTCGAAATACCTCCCAAAACACCGCTCAAGCAAGTCCGCCACATTATGCTGACGTCTCATCCTGGGATGACCCCCCAGGCAGGGCCCCCGATCCAATGGGGGGCAGTCGATCCCCTGGATCGGGGCCCGGTGGTTGCTACGATCGGCAACCCAGCTCATCGCAATGTGATTGGTACCCACTCGGGCAGCTATGCTCTCTATCGAGCCCTGGCCGTTGCTAAGGGAGATCTGCAACCGGACCATCGGCCTGATTTGACCAATACGGCCCCCACCCTTGAGATCGGTCCCTACCCCAGTTGGTTTGACGCCACTAAAATTGTCTCCCTTGATCCTTTTGGGGCTCAAGTAGAGCGGCTTTACCAGTCCCTTTACCAACAGGGCTTTGATATTCGTCCGACGATCGCGGTCACTAAAGCCCATATTCAAATGCCGGAGCTGCAAGAGGCGGTGCAACAGGGGCGACTCCGCGAAGATGGGCGGATTATGAAATCCGGAGGGGAGCTAGTTGTCACCAAGGCGGCCATCGAGCCGGTCTGGCATCTGCCGGGGATTGCTGCCCGTCTGAACATTAATGAAGGAGATCTTCGCTATATCTTGTTTGAGCAGACGGGCGGCATGTTTCCAGAGTTGGTCACGCGGTCTGATCTAAAGATATTTTTGCCTCCCATCGGCGGGATGACCATTTATATCTTGGGGGATATTGCCGCCGTGGCCGATCCTGAGCGGCCTCTCGCGGTGAGGGTTCACGATGAGTGTAACGGCTCTGATGTGTTTGGCTCAGATATCTGTACCTGTCGCCCGTATCTCGTCCACGGCATCGAAGCCTGCATCGAAACCGCCCAGGCAGGCGGGGCTGGGGTGATTGTCTATTTTAGGAAAGAAGGCCGAGCCCTGGGAGAGGTGACTAAGTTTTTGGTCTACAATGCCCGCAAACGTCAATCTGGGGGCGATAGCGCCGCTGCCTATTTTACGCGCACCGAATGTGTGGCTGGGGTTGACGATGTACGTTTTCAAGAGCTGATGCCGGATGCGCTGCACTGGTTGGGGGTGACTCGGATTGATCGGCTGGTGTCGATGAGCAATGTGAAATATGAGGCGATTGTGCAATCGGGCATTGAGGTAGTGGAACGGGTCCCCTTGCCAGATGATCTGATTCCAAAGGATGCTCAAGTCGAGATCGAGGCCAAAAAAGCGGCAGGTTATTTTAGCCATACGGGGATGCCTACCCCGGATGCGCTGGCCCAAACCAAAGGTCGCGATCTGAGTGTGTGAGGCCACCCATGATAGAGAATCCTGCATTGGCAGCGGTTGTCGACTATTTGCAATCCCCCCAGGCGATCCGTGAACGGTCGGCCCAGCTGTTTGATCTGGCCTGTGATGATCGGCTCAGCCACTTTCGCTGTGATTTATCACAGCTCGATACGGTGGCAGATTTTGTGGCGGCTGTGACGCGAGACTCATATCCGACTGGGCCGATCCCGGTGCATTCTCGCTGGCGTCATTTGGAGCTTGCGGGGCAATCTTTGCTCACTCGACTGGGTGAATCTTGGCAGATGTTGCCCTTGCGCGACCAGGTGCGTGCCCGGCTTGATTTGGTGATTGTGAGTGTTTTGTTGGATGCGGGGGCGGGGCCTCAATGGCGATATGTTGATCCAGTCAGCGATCAGGTCTTTCAGCGATCTGAGGGACTTGCGATCGCGAGCTTCAACGCCTTTGCGGATGGGGTTTTTTCCGCTGATCCTGATCAGCCCTGGCGAGTCGATGCAGCCGCCCTCCAGCAGATCAGTTCAGCCCAGTTAGCCCAAGCCTTTCAGGTCACGCCAGACAATCCGCTGGTGGGGGTAGAGGGCCGGTGTCAACTCTTGCAAACCCTGGGCCATCAAATCACCGCCCAGCCGATATTTTTTGGCGAATCGAGCCCCCGACTGGGCAATTTAGTGGATTACTTTTTAGCCCAGGCGGCCTCAGGTGAACTGAAAGCCGCTCAGATCTTGAAGACCCTTTTGGTCAGTCTCGGGCAGATTTGGCCGGGACGGGTTGCGATCGCAGGTGTAAATTTAGGCGACGTTTGGCCCCACGAGGCGTTAACCGATACAGGAACAGGCAGTCAGCTTGTTCCCTTTCATAAGCTCTCCCAGTGGCTTACCTATTCCCTATTAGAGCCCCTGCAATCCTTAGGACTCCGCATTGCCGATCAGGCCGAATTAACCGGCCTCGCTGAATATCGAAACGGCGGACTCTGTATCGATTTAGGTTTATTTGTCCCCAAGCATCCTCAAGTCCTTGGCCAGCCCCATCCGCCAGACTCCCTTGTCATTATCGAATGGCGAGCCCTCACGGTGATCGCTTTGGATCGCATTGCTGAGCGGGTGCGAGACCAACTCAATGCGCCCCAGCTGACCCTGCCCGAAATCTTACAAGGTGGCACCTGGACAGCCGGACGCCAGATCGCCAAACAAAAGCGTCCCGCAGGCACGCCCCCCATCCAGCTCCTCAGTGACGGCACTGTTTTTTAATCTTCCCCTGTTTTCCTCTTTACCCCATCTCCGCTTCGCCAAGCCTCCCCCATCTTCTCCATCTGTGGGCAATGCCCACCCTGCACTTCTGTTTTTAACGCTCCTTCCTTACGTCTCCCCGCCCCCCCGTCTCCCCGCCCCCCCGTCTCCGCGTCTACCTTCCCCGCGTCTTTCTTCCTCACCTCCTCACCTTCCCCACCCCCATGCAACCCGAAATCCATCTCATCCAGCACCCTCTAATCCAGCACAAGCTCACCCTGATGCGCCGTCGCGAGACCGGCACTGCCGAATTTCGAGCCTTGCTCAAAGAAATCAGTTTGTTAATGGGCTATGAGGTCACCCGCGACCTGCCACTGAAGCAAGAATCTATTGAAACGCCCCTCGCCAAAACAGTCGCACCCGTCCTGGCGGCGGAGAAAAGTATGGTGATTGCCGCGATTATGCGAGCCGGTCAGGGGATCTTAGACGGTATTTTAGAACTGGTGCCCACGGCGCGGGTAGGCCACATTGGCCTCTACCGCGATCCGCTTACCCTGGCAGTGATTGAGTATTATTTCAAACTGCCGGAGGACGTTACTGATCGCGATGTGATTGTGGTCGATCCGATGCTG
>JBCDDJ010000016.1:0-34569 GCA_039180385.1 Cyanobacteria bacterium P01_G01_bin.38
ACGGCGAATCGCGTCTTCACGGTCATCCTGACGCCCCGTCGCCAGCATCCGCTGAATTAAACTTGCGATCGCAGTCTCAAAATAAATCACCACCGGATGGGGTAGCCTGAGGAGCGATAACAACTCATCAAAGGCCTGGGCTTGGGATATCGTGCGCGGAAACCCATCTAAAACCCAGCCACGGGCTGTATCTGCTTGCTCAAGGCACTCCCGCATCAAGGCCATTATCAAGATGTCAGGTACGAGTTCTCCCGCTTCCACATAGGCGCGGGCCTGGATACCCAGCGAAGTTTTGCCAGCGATCGCCCTACGTAAAATGTTGCCAGTAGAAATATGAGGAATTTGCCAGCGTTTTGCCAGCAGGCTGGCCTGTGCCCCTCTGCCCGCTCCGGGAGGTCCTAAAAAAGTAAACTGCATTGCTTTTAAGAATTGATTATTAAGGAATGGATCATCTACGACTCACAGATCAACGCTGTGGTGACCCCCAGGAGCCACAACAGCCCTGAAGCCCTACACACCAAAATTTAAGCTTTTTTTAATTACACCCTCTGATTATAGGTTCAAATTTTGTTATTGAGACCAAACTAAGTCACAGAAGGCTAACTTGGTCCGAGGGGTAAGATTACGCCGCTTCGGAATACTCAATGGTTAAGTTCGCTGGGGTTTGACGACGAACCACCGTCGCACGGAGCAGTTCACTCCCTTCCTGCTCTAAATCTTCCATATAGCCCGGTTGTGCCTGAGTCGCCTCGCTTTCTGAGCTAAACGGGCCAAAATAGTACTCACAACGAGGGGCGTCTGTCGATATCTCCAGCCACCAAGATTTTTGATACAAGTTGATCAGCTGATGAATAAGGCGTTTCATAGGGCAAGATCGGGTGAGAAAGATAGACGCATGGCACGCCTTCAAGAGACTTACCGCTTTCTTTATACTGTGCTTTTTCTCCCCTTCCTGTCAGTTTAAATACCTTCCTGGAAGAACCTACAGCCTAAGAGATATCCGCCTAGCCACTCCAATTAAGGGACAAGGCTATCTGGTGTGTCAGGCTGATTAGATCAAAAGGTTATGATCACGATAGATTTGTTTCTCTCTATAAGACTCCTTCGAGGGCAGCGCTAACCACTGCCCCAGCTATTTAACGACGTCGATACGGAACGGTTCTTTCAATATTCATGTTTTCCACAGAAATACGCCCTGGCCCGGTAGCCTTGTTAAAATTGAGGCTTTTGACCATGTTGTCAAACAGGGCAGGATCACCGGCTTTAGGCTGCTTGTCGTAAGCTCGATAGCTGCGGACAGCCTCTTGCCAAATCGTTTGAGGAAAGCCCAGTTGAGCCCGATAGTAGGCATCGTAGCGTGGCGACTTAATATTAAAGGGGATTTCACCTATTTCGCGGCTGGGTAGAATGCGACGCCGCTGGTAAGGGACTGTGTTTTCACCAAAGTTTTGGAGGTATTCGTCGCTGTTGAGCAACGCATCCACAAAGCCCTTGACCCCCTTCGTCATCACCACCGCTGACCAGGCAATTTTCTCTCGCTGATTGTATACTCGACGCCCTAACACTTTTTCAACGCAGTGTTCAACAAAGCGAAAGTTGCTGTTTTTATCGTAAAAGCTATCGATAAAGGTATTAGACAGCAGTAACCCGCGAATAAAATCACGCACGGTGATTTGCCGGTTGCGAAGCTGCGATTCGAGGGCAATTTCACGATCCCACCTAAAGGCGTGAAAGAAAATCTGACGATAGGCGGCGTTAATCAGATTGCCCAGGTCGGTGGAGGAAAACTGATCATCGGCTGAATAAACGATGATTTCGTCATCTTGGGCACCCAATGGGGCTACCCGCTGGTTTGGACAAGACGGCGCATACGCCAGTAGAGGAATAGCCACGTTATGTAACCCCTGTCTTACAACTCTCTTGAAATGCTCTTAAAACGCTCTCAATATCTGCTATTTACAGCGGAGTAATGCTTGCGATCTTGCCACCCTGGCGCTGTACCCGCTGCATATGGGGGCTCAACTCTTCGTAGGGAATTATCACCGCTTTGTTGACCCGACGCACTTTAGGATAGCCGGGGCCGCTAATACCCGCGACTTCAACTCGGAAAAGGCGACCAGAGCCATAGGCTTTTGATCCTCCAAACGCACTGAAGGCGGCATCGCCTTGCTGTGCAGGCAGGAATGCAAAGCCCCCGGCCCCCCCAGAAGGAGGCACGATCCCAGCGGCGGTTTTACGGACTAGGTCTTTAACCAGTCGAGGCGCATTCCCAATCAGCTGGGCCCGATCGCTATTAGCATAGCCTCGATAAAGCTGGAACAAGCGCGGGAAGCCAACTGACCGCTGGCCCACCCCTGTGGTGACGAAGTCTCGGTAAGCGGGCACAATATTTTCGCCAAAGTTTGTCTGATACTCAGGAGAATCGATATAGGAGTCAATATCGGCCTCAAAACCGCTAGATTCGTATAGGTTCAGGTGCTCCGTGATTTCTGACTGATCGTAGGGGGCGCGTCCTAGCAGGTGCTTAAAGTTAAGCTCAATGGTGCGACTCTGGAAACAGTTATAAAAAAACTTTTGCTTATACAGACCTGACTTAGCCACTTGACGCACAAATTCTTGCACGGTGATTTTGCGATCGCGCAGCAAAGATTCTGCGATGGTCAAGCGCTCAGCCTCCAGCAGATGGGGATTACCCAATACCTGCTGGTAAACAGCCAGAATAATCACTTCAATATCTTCCTGGGTTGCCCTGGGTCGCAGCTCTAACGGAGGGGCATCGCTAAATGCCGAGGTTCCCAGTCGAGATGCTGCTGTTGTAATCGCCACCTGTGATTCTCCTTTGATAATGTTGTATCCCCCTGGGTTGCCCTTCGGCGCTAAACAGCAGTTACACTGAGCACCTTAGTACCAGAGCGACTGAGCTGTTGTAATTTCTTCGTTAACTGATCATAGGAGACCAGCAGCTCGGTCGTGCTCTGGCGCACAACCGGTGAACGGGGTGATGCAGACCGCATTACCCGCAGTCGGTAGACATCCCCACGAGGCCCCCCCAGCGCGCCAGACAATACACCGGGGGTCGGGGCATAGATCGGGGTTGCCAGGTTTTTAGCCACTTCTCGGGTCAATCGAGGTTGTTTTTGCCCCTGGGCCCGGTCGCTACCGGCGTAGCCCCGATAGAGTTGCAACAATCGGCTAAAGCCAACCGCTCGCTGTCCTGGATGATCGACTTGAAAATCCTGATGATATGGAACAACGTGATCTCCAAAACTGTTTAGATACTCTGCTGAGCTAAGATATGAGTCAATCTCAGCTTCATATCCCTGGGAGATAAACAAGTCTAGATGATAAGAGATCTCAGTCTGATCGTAGGGGGCGCGGCCTAACAGGTGTTTATAGTTCAACTCGATAAAGCGAACATGAAAGTTGGGGTACAAAAACTTCTGGCGGTAGAGTTCTGATGTAGCAATTGCCCGGACAAAGTCTCTTACCGAGATCACCCCCTGCACCAAAAGGGACTCTGCCCCTACCAACCGTTCACTTTTCATCAGATGCTCGTTCCCGAGCACCTGCCGATAGGCCGCCGAAATCACAGCTTGAACGTCGTCTTGAGTCCAGTTGGGACGTAATTCCGCAGGGGCTGTTTCCTCAAAGGGTTTGAGCCCCAATCTCCCTGCTTCTTGTAAGCCAGCCATGGTTGCTTCCTTTTTTATGCGTCTTCGACAGGGCCTGTATGAGCCCACCCATCTCTAGAGTGAGTTGATGATGTAATCGATGTAAGAGTTGATTTCAAGGCCGGGATCCCCCGTTAAGCCATGATTTGCCTTGATATATTTAAGTGCTTCAGCATACCAGGCCGGTACCAATTCAAAACTGCTGTGCATTTCAGCCAAACCAGCCAACAAATATTCATCAGCAGGCCCTGTGCCCCCGGCAATCAGGCAGTACTGAATCATCCGGATATAATAACCAATGTCGCGCAGGCACTTGGCTTTACCCCGGCTATCTGAGGCGTAGTTGTCGCCCGGCATTTGAGTGGTATAGGGGAATTTTTGGTAGACTGCGTTCGCTGCGCCTTCTGCTAAAGACTGGGCTTTAGACCCCAGCGCCTTGGCTGCTTCCAGGTCAGCCTGCGCCAGGCGCAGGCGACCAAAGGCCACTTGAAGTTCGGTATTGCCCAAGTAACGGCCTTGAGAATCGGCGACGGCGACGGCTTCGGTCAATTGCGTTTTCATCAAAAATGGTCTCCCGAGTATTTCAAAAGAGTCAACTGGATACGTCTTTAAAGGTGAATTGGGTTTAAGTTTTAAGTCTTGGGTTTTGATCAGCAACCCTTAGCTGACCGCTGCGGCAGCCCGATCAAAATAGCTAGCCAATTCGGCCATTAACGTGCTGCAATCTCCCTGGGTGATGTTGGCGCGATTGTTTGCGATCGCAAGGGCAGCGGCCTTCATTTTGAGGATGCTGTTTGCCATAGAAGCGCTGGGAACCCCCAAAGCCAGATAGGTTTCCCTTAGACCATTCAAACAGCGATCGTCAAGGACACTGGTATCTCCTAAAAACATGGCATAGGTGACATAGCGCAGGATAATATCCATATCCCGCAAACAGGCCGAAACCCGTCGATTGGTATAGGCATTGCCCCCCGGCGCAATTAACTGAGGTTGTTCTTCAAACAATGTCCGAGCAGCGTTGGTGACAATCGCAGAAGCATTCCCTGTGATGCGATTAACCACATCCGTGCGTTTGGCACCCTCCTGAACCATCGCTAACAACGCATCAATTTGAGCATTGCTCACCAGTTGGCCCTGGACATCTGCCTGGGAAACAACCTTGGTATAGGCATCTAACATTGAATCAAGCTCCTAAATAACATTGGTCAAATGGGTAAATTTTGTCTCAAGATCGAAGCAGTCATGGGAAAACCTGTTATTCATCGCCTCCCGTCGGAGACCCGTCTGATTCTCCTTGAGAAGTGCTCGAGGCCATCTTTGCTGCCTTGCCAGATACATTCAGGGGGTGAATATTAACCACTTTGCCCCCCAGCATTGTAATCCTGCGCATTTCTTCACTCATGCGGTGAAAAGGCACCTGCAAAAATTGGCTATGGCTACTACGAATGGGGGATTGGTGGCTGGCAGTTACCTCATTTTGGCGTAAGCCGGTTACCTCATAGACAAAAATCCGACTGTCTACGCCAGAGGCTTTGCTCGTTGAGCATTGTCCTAACATGATTGACATCTCCTGGTAAATAAGGTGTTTTTACCCAACGCTGGGGCGACCTATGCGCGGGTAATACTAGCGACCCGCCCCCCGGTTTTGTTGATTTTTTGCAAGGTTTTAGACAGGGCTTCGTAGGGCACCACCAAAACCCGATTACTGCGACGGATGCTCGGATATCCAGGGAAAAGCATCCCGGCAATTTCAATGCGATAGAGATTGCCCCGGGCGGTAGTTGGGGTCGGGCGTCCAAAAACACGGTTGATAACGGTTCCTTGTTTGGAAGCCTGATAGGCCCAGCCGTTGTTGTCACCACCGGAGGGCGGCACAATTGCAGAGGTGGTACCCTGGGCTAACTGGGAGGCTAAACGGGAGGAACTGCCCGCAATTTGAGCGCGATCGCTGTTGGCATAGCCCCGGTACAAGCTAAACATCCGAGTAAAGCCTGCCATCTTTTGACCCGGTTGGGTACTAAACCCTCGGTAGTAGGGCACAATATTGTCGCCAAAGTGGGTCTCGTATTCTGCCGTATCAATGTATGAGTCAATATCCGCATCAAATCCTTCATTTTGATAGCGATCCAGATGGTCAATGACTTCGGCTTCATCGTAAGGGGCGCGCCCCAACAGATGTTTAAAATTTAACTCAATGACCCGGGTTTGAAAGTGAGGGTACAAAAACTTGGCCTTGTACAAATCAGATTTAGCCACGGTGCGCACAAAGTCTCGAACGGACAAAGTTCCATTCACCAGGCGGGACTCTAACTCAATCAGGCGCTCTGATTGCATCAGATAGTCATTGCCCAAGAGCTGCCGGTAAACAGCATAAATCACAGATTGAGCATCGCTGAGGGTCCAGTTTGGGCGTAGCTCTACAGGACTCTGATCTGCAAAAGCGGTCGTGCCCAGGCGAGTAGCCTCTGCTGTAATAGCCACGGATGAATCTCCTGTTGTGGGTGGTGGGTAATGGGTGACAATTCAATCATCCCAAGTCATCATCGTGCTTAAGCCGACGTAATGTTGACAATGCGGTTACCGCGCTGGTTCAGGCGCTGCAGGGTCGGTGAGAGTTGCTCGTAGGTGACGAGATATTCCTGAATACCTCGACGAATTTGAGGGGTTCGCCCGCTGGCCGCCTGGGAAACTCGAATGCGATAAAGTTGTTCTCGCTGACCGCCGGTTGCTCCCAGCAACTCTTTGCTCAAGACAGCTGCCCTCACGGGACTGGCCGAATTGCGGGCCAGCTCTGTGGTTAGAGATCCCTTTTTGTGATTGACCCGAGCCCGATCGCTGCTAGCCGCTCCCCGATACAGCTGAAACATTCTGGCAAAGCCGACGGTCTTTTGCCCTGGCTGGGTCGCAAATCCTCGGTAGTAGGGCACTACCTGCTCCCCAAAATTTTCTTGATATTCTGACGAGTCGAGATAGCTGTTGATTTCGGCTTCATAGCCCTGCTGAATGTAGAGGTTTACATGATCGGTTATCTCAGTTTCATCGTAGGGAGCCCGTCCGAGCAGATGCTTGAAGTTAAGCTCAATGAAGCGCACCTGGGGTGTGCTGTAAAAAAACTTTTGTTTATACAAGTCTGAGAGGGCCAGGGCCCGCACCAGATCTCGTACCCCAATATGACCTTGTTTGAACAGGGATTCTACACTGGTGAGACGCTCTGATTTCATCACATGGTCATTGCCAAATACCTGACGGTAAGCGGCCCAAAGGGTGCTTTGGATATCTGCTTCGCTGGAGTTGGCTCGTAATTCGGTGGGCGAGGTCTGGGCAAAGGGCTCAAAGCCTAACAGTCTGGCTGACATTGCGCTGGTCATCTTGGCATCCTCGGGCTGTTGTGATTACTGGGGAGTGGGGGATGGGGTAATGGGTGGCGGGAATGGGTGGCGGGAATGGGTAGTGGGTACGGCTGAGGCCGTATAGATGGGGAAGATAGGGGAGATGGGGAAGGATCGTATATACCAGATGAGTTGTCCGATCATGCTCTCTTCCACCTACCTCACCCTGCCTATCTTTCTCATCTCTCTACTCTCCACCCATTACCCTCTACCCAAGAGCGCTAGCTCAACGCATTGATAGCGTAGTCAAGATAGGAGTTAGCCTCAACAGCGGCATCTCCGCTCAACCCGTGGTTACCTTTGATGTGCTTGAGTGCTTCTATATACCAGCTGGGCGATAGATCAAAGGTGGTGTTGATTTCTTTAATCCCAGAAATCAGGTAATCATCCATGGGGCCAGTCCCCCCTGCGATCAGGCAATAGGTGACCATGCGCAGGTAGTAACCAATGTCGCGGGCGCATTTGGCTTTACCTCGCTCATCCGAAGCAAAGTTATTCCCCTGCATCTGTGTGGTGTAAGGGAACTTTTGATATACCGCCTGTGCAGCGGCATTGACCAGACTATCTGCACTTTTGCTGAGTGCCTGGGCAGCTGCTAGCCCAGCCTGGGCCTGACGATAGCGACCGAAAGCGACCTGGAGCTCGGAAGAGCTGAGGAAACGACCTTGGGCATCGGCGGTGGCGACTGCTTCAGTCATGGGGGTCTTCATGATCAAAAATCTCTCTAAAAGGTTAACAAAAGGAACAATTTATCCGACACGAACGGGCTTAACCCACCGCAGCGGCTGCCCGGTCAAAGTAGCTGCTCAGCTCAGCCATCAGGGAGCTGCAATCTCCCTGGGTGATATTGGCGCGATCGTTTGCGATCGCAATAGCTGCATCCTTCATCTTATTGACCCCATTGGCCACCGACGCCCCTGGCACCCCCAGCGCCGTATAAGTCTCCCTCAGACCATTTAGACAGCGATCATCCAGCACACTGCCATCGCCGGTAAAAATGGCATAGGTCACATAGCGCAGAATGATTTCCATATCCCGTAAGCAGGCAGCCATACGGCGGCTGGTGTAAGCATTCCCCCCTGGGGCAATCAGCTGGGGTTGATCGGCAAACAAAGACCGGGCAGCATTTGCCACAATGGCAGAGGCGTTACCGGTCAGGCGGTTGACCACATCAATGCGCTTATTGCCATCGGCAACCATCTGGTTGAGGGCACCAATTTGGTTATCAGTCACATATTCCCCGCGCGCATCGGCTTGGGCAACAACTTTTGTAAAAGCGTCGAACATGAAAAACAATCTCCTATTCTGAACACGCAAATGTAACTTTGGCCACATCGCTCATGACACCGAGCATAGGTAACCCTATGCGGGCAAACAGCGATGATGATTGTGAAACTGTATTGAATCCTGACTCGAGCTGCGATCGACAATCAGCCCACCCGCTTTTAAGAGAACTGAGCCCTGGCAGATCACCAAGGCTCAGGCATTTCGAACCAGTTGACTTGATTTAATCAATTCGCTTGTGCAGATCCTGTGCATTTTTCTGTATCTGAACCTTTACAATCGCCCAACCCCTTGTAGAGCAGACTTCTAGGGATTTATGAGTGCGCGTTTACATCCTTAAGAAACTTCATGTTTCATTACATTGGCGGGCTCTGGAATACTTTTGACACAATCAAATAGCATCGTCTTTAAGTACCGTTCTGCCCACTCAGCCCCGAAAGCACGCTCTAAAATCCGTCGGGTTTTATCATTTTGCTGCTGTTGCAAACAATAATGACGCTGGCCTGCCACAATCGAGGCATGTTCTTCCATAGAATCAAGGGTCATTGCCTCACGGGCAAGCTCACAGTGCATTGACAGATACTGAGTAGCCCGGGTCAAGAAATCAGCCCCTTCCTGAGGGGTGGTGGGGCGAACAAACAGGCAAAAGTCTGAAAAAATATCTCCCCAGGCCGGTAAGGCACGGGGTTGAGCAAACATCATAGGTGCTAGCTTGCTGAGTCGTGCTTCGTACTGAGTGGGTAAGGTGCGACTCAGCGAAACAGGCGATAAGTCAACAATGGCAGCGCTAATCAAACCGCGGCCTGCAACAATATCCAGGCCAAAGATCGGCAGATTAAAATAGCTGTGAGGAAACATCACACAGTGTAGGATATCCAGATTGTTGCCGACTTTAGCTAACTCCAGGTGCAGCTTACGGAATTGCACTGTTTGGTAGCAGTGGTTTTCGATGGTCAGACGTTCGCCTTCAAGGGTCCCTTCTACGTAGCCCAGATCGGTTGGCGTATCGTAGGGATATAAGGCTAGCTGACTTTGCCAGGTGTTTTCAAGCGTGCAGGCCAACTGACAAATCAGGGGGTGGAGTTGTTCTCGGAGGGATTTTTCACGTACTTGAACCATAGTTCTTGAAGGTCCTTAGGATATTTTTATCCTTACCTTGCCGTACCCCTGTGCAGACTCTGTGCAGAAATTGATGCTTAAATACCCTCATAAGCAACCCAGTTTTTAGCCCGGAGCCAGGCTTGGTAGCGTTTTAATCGATTCACTAATCGCCGCCCCAAATCTTTGCTCTGGATGGGTTTGGTAATATAGTCATCGGCCCCCAACGCAAAGGCTTGATCCTGGTTTGCTTGATCGGCGTGGATACTCAAAAAGACGATGGGTAAGTGTTGCCATTGGGGATGGCTACGCAGCACCTGACACAGCTCAAATCCGCTAATATGAGGCATTTCAATATCTAGTATCACCATATCGGGCAACACCTGGGTAAAGAGGGTCCAAAAGCGTTGCGGGTTTGCCAGGGGGGTAATTTGAAAATGCCAGGGTTGCAACCTGTGAATCACCTGTTGCAAATAGTGGGCATCGTCGTCGACGATCATAATTTTGCTATGACGGTAACTGTGGTGCAGGGTCTGAGTCATCACCTCTAGTATCTCTGCGGGGACTACCGGATACTCAAGCACAACCGTGCCACCGCGACGAATCAGATCTAAACGGTTGCCAAAATCAGCCTGGGGGGTGATCAACAGCATGGGCAACCAGGGCCTTTGCTGAGTCAGGCGAGTGATGAACTGCAACAACATTTGTAAAATGGGTTCATCCAGGACCGGATCGGCTTCACCCGCGACCAAATTGATCAGCACCATATCGGGTAGATCAGCGATTAGCTCTGAAGTTGGCAGGGAAGATGAACCGAGGGATAATGCCTGAGATGCAGTTTCCATGGAAGCAGCAACGGTGGTCTCAAACCCCTGGGCCACTGCCAGGGCCATCAGCTGCTGGACATAAGGCATATCGTTAACATCGACAATCAAGAGCTTGGCAGGGTCTATGGTATCTTCGGTCGGGCAGACAAGCCGGGGAGGCTCATCCAGGGCGTGACCCAGGGTAGTGACCAGCGCTTGAAATTGAGAGATTTGAGCGGTTGAGAATGAAATCTCTGCGCGCAAGAGCTGCTCTAACTGAAGGGCTAAGCGATAGCCTTCCATCAAACCAAAGGTGCCTAGGGTTCCCGCCAGGCTATGGGCGATTTGCTGAGCCTGGGTCTGTTTTTGCTCGCTAAGCCTTTGAGTTTTAAGGGTTTGGGCAATGTGGGCTAGATGATTCCAACGCTCCAGATTTTCTCCTTTGTGGGCATCCCAGGCCTGGGTCAGACCTGCTAAATACAGGGCCTGGCGGTCGGGTTCAGAGGCGGCGGGGGCGCTATCCTCAGTGGGATTTAATGCCTGGGTCTTGAGTCGGTACCCCAGGCCATGGACCGTCTCGATCAGGTCAGCGGGGCCCCCCACGGTCTTGAGCTTACGGCGCAGACCTCGAATATGAGAGCGCACAGTGGCCTCGCTGGGAAATTCTTCTGAGGACCAGATTCGATCAAGCAGGGTCGAGACACTAAAGACTTGATGGCTGTGGCGCAGGAATAATTCTAATATTGAATATTCTTTTGCCGTGAGGGATACCCGATATCCCTGATAGGTGACTTCGCAACTGACTGGGTCAAGACACAGGTCACCCCAGCTCAAAATCGGGATCGTATCCGTCAGCGTCCGTCGCAGCAGAACGCGGATACGAACGAGCAGCTCCGGGATATCACAGGGTTTGACCACATAATCATCTGCGCCGGCTTCGAGCCCCTCAATTTTATCGGTTTGTTCATCTCTAGCGGTGAGCAACAAAATTGGTATGCTATAGCCCTGACTTCGCAGGCGGTGACAAAGTTGGATGCCATCCAGTTGAGGGAGCATCCAATCTAAGATAATCAGGTCATATTCAAAAGTAGAGGCATAGGCCCAACCTGTTTCACCATCGGCCACCCGGTCCACAGTGTAGTGTTGATCCGTCAGCTGCTGGCTCAGCAGCGTCGCCAGGGCAGTATCATCTTCAACCAGTAAAACTTTCATGGGCTTCCCTTAGAGTGACCAGTCCAGTAGCTTAGCCATTTGGCTAGCTAAGGTTAATGGGTTAAACGGTTTGGTGATCACCCCAATGACGCCTATCTTTTGAAACAGGCGTTTCTCAGCCGTCCGAGTTTTGGCGGTCAACAAAATTACTGGAATAGACTGGGTTCTAGGATTGTTATTGAGTGACTCAAAGGTGGTAATCCCGTCGGTTTCAGGCATCATCACATCTAACAAAATGGCATCGGGGTGATGGGTTTCGGCTTGGCGAATCCCTTCTAAGCCAGAGGATGCGGTAATGCTCTCCCAACCCGCCTCTAGCTTTAAGCTGAGTTTGACCACTTTTTGGATGGACTCTTCATCATCAATAATCAGGATGCATTTGGATGACATAGCGGTTATAACGTCTTGTGACAACGTCCTATGGCGACGCCTTGCTAAATGGCCTAGTCAAGATTTTTGCTTGGGGCCAGGGGAATCGTGAAATAAAAACAGCTGCCCTCGCTGACCTGACTTTCTGCCCAGATTTGGCCGCCATGCTGTTCTACGATTTTGCGACAGATGGCGAGTCCTAGACCGGTGCCGCCCTTCTTTCTAGAGTCAGACGAGTCAACCTGCTGAAACCGCTCAAAGATTGTGTTTAGCTTATCTGAGGGAATCCCTTGACCGTAATCTTGGACACAGAAAAGGGCCATTGTTGGAGAAGGTGCGGGATGCTTGGCTTTGGATCGTGGGGCGGCTGAAACTGGTTCGAGATAGGGTTGGACCGACAAACAAATAATGTTACCCGGAGTTGAGAATTTGAGGGCGTTACTCACCAGATTTGTTAAGGTTTGTATAATATAGTCCGGATCGGCCCAGATAGAAATCGGGGTGGACTGGGTTTGAATTTCGATATCTTGCTGTAGAGCGATGGTTTGCATCGCTTCGGTGGCCTGCGAGATCAGCTCAACCGCATCACAGGCGTAGGTATCCATAGTCACTTCGCCCGCTTCTATCCGCTGCAGGTCGAGCACATTATTGACCAGACGCACCAGCCGGTCTGTGTTTTCGTCAGCCACCTCAAGCATCTGCTGACCTGCTTCTGATAGCTGCCCCAGACGACCCGTTGCCATCAGTTTGAGAGACCCGTGAATCGAGGTCAGCGGTGTCCTCAATTCGTGACTGACGACGGCAATAAATTCATCTTTCATCCGCTCGATGGCTTTGCGATCGCTAATATCTGTCGTCAGGGCAAAAAATCCCTTAATTTTGGATGAAGATCGTCCGGTTGCTTCGATATGGGGGATGTAGGCCACACTGATCGAATGACAGCGCCCATCTTTAAAGTTCAGCTCACTCTCATAGGTCACCTGATTACCGGCCAAGGCGGTTTCAACGTCAGTTTGTATCTTTTGGTAATAGGCAGCGCCCATCACGGTTTTAATTGATTTGCCATAGATATCGGCTGGAGCTTGCCCAAGCCATTGTTCGTAAACCTGATTATTAAAGCGATAGCGCTGACGACGATCGACATAGGCAATTAGCACGGGCAGGTTGTTGGTAATCAGCCGCAGTTGCTCCTCGCTGTGCCGTAAAGCAGCTTCCACCTGTTTGCGCTCTTTAATCTCTTGCTGCAAGGCAGTATTTGCCTGGGTTAGCTCCGCTGTCCGCAGCCTGACCCGCTCTTCTAAATATTCCACCATCTGCCCCTGGGAGAGGGCAATGCTAATCTGATCGGCGAGCTGTTGCATCAGCTCCAACTCAAACTCAGCCCACTGCCTCGGGGTGCGACATTGATGGGCAATGAGCAATCCCCAGAGATGTCTGCGGAGAGGTTCGCTACCCACAGACTGTTCTGGCTTGAGCGGATGCACAATCGGTACAATCAGCTTAGATTGAATGCCCCATTGTTCAACAAACTCCACCAGGCAGTCAGCTAGACCCGCATCCGGGGCATTCACATCCGTGATCGCCTGTACCCGCCCCTGGGCATAAAGTGTCTGATACTCTTCTGGGAAAACTTCCTCAGGGAAGGGAATCTCTAAGATTGAGGGATAAGGCCCAACGACGGCTTCACTGATGGTTTTACCGGTGCCATCGGGGAAAACCTGGTAAATGAGTACTCGGTCGACATCGAGCAGGCGCTGCACTTCGTGGACTGTGGTCTGTAAGATCTCTTTGAGCTGTAACGACTGACGAATTTTGAGGGTTATCTCTGCCAATAGCTGGGCGCGTTGATGCTGGCGATGCAGTTGCGCTTCAGTGCCATAGGCATGCAATGCCTGCAACAGATGGGTTTGCTCAATCAGGCCAATCAGCTGGGCCTGGTCATCGATAACCGGTAGGTGACTAATCTGATGCTGCTCAAATCTCGCCAGCAGGGAAGCAGCCGATGTCAAATCGGATTTCAAATCAGACTGTGATAAGGTAACCACCGGACGAGTTACTACCTGAGACAGGCGTCTATTAGCCCAATCCCCCCCCTGAGCGATGGCCCGAAGGAGATCCCGACGAGTGGCAATGCCCACTACCTTACGGCGATGCAACGCTACAATACAGTCTGCCTCTGGATGAGCGGCCATCTGAGATATGACCTTTGGTAATGTAGTTTGAGTGGAGGCCGTGAGTGGAGGGGGGCCCACAATCTTACTCCAACAGAAACTTTCGCAGACGTGATGATCAGATGGCATCAATAATGTGGGCTCTAAGCGAAATCACAATATCCTCAATCTATGAGACGCCAGACAAATCGTTACACAATTGTTTTGATTCTTTAAGTTTTAGGTGACGATTCCCCGGAACCCAGTTTCTTAGATCTGAGAGAAGAGAGAGAAGATGAGTTTAAAACTGCGCACTTCTACCCCAAAGGTTAGGTCAGTGCCATTTTGGGCGGCTGTAGCAGTTTTTTTCTGTTGGGGTGTACTGCCTGGCTTCAAAAAAGACGCCCCCGAGATCTTGGGCCGGGTGATGGGCGTTGGACTTCTCTCTTCAATAATAATCCGGCGGGTCAGGTCGAGAAACGTTGTAGACTCATCTAACAACAGAATCTGGGTATCCTGCGCTAGAGTCATGGGAATCCAGGCTCGCTGCCGCAGCGGATGTGTCACCCCATTAGTTCAGAGCCTGTGTCGGTTGTTGATCGATCAGTCCTTAGGGGTTTCTGTACGTCGTTGCAGCCATCCTGTTAATAGGGCTAGGCCAAAGACACCCAGCACAGCAAATACGACTAAAAACACCTGTCTTTTCCCTGCCAAAATCCCGGCTCCTAGTGCTACAACAGGGGGGTTGGAGATAGCAATGCTGAGCACGAGGGCGGGGAGAAACTTACGCCAGGGGGCTTGGGCAAGGCCGACACCATAGGCCACAAAATCGAAAAAGCCGGTCATCAAAAACGCTGTCATCAGGAAAAAATTTTGCTCTAGGTGCTTTTGGGTAAAGCGATCCACCCGGTACATAAAGCGATCGCCCACCAATCGCCGCACCCCTCTCCGACCATAGGTTGAAGCTAGCCAAAAGCTTAGCGTACAAGAGAGCAGATCCGATAGACACACCACCACGAGCCCCTGTCTAAAACCCAGTAGCCCCCCGGTCAATACCGAATAGGCCTCGGACGGCAGTGCCGGGATCACCACACTCGTAAAGCGCAGCGTAAACAGTCCAAGCGGTGCCCAGATCCCCATCTGCTCTACGTACACCCGAATCGTTTCCTCATCTAAACCCAATCGATTTAGCAAGATCAGGGGCAGGGCGACCAGGGCTATAAGTATGACAACGCCGACGATTCTGTGGGTAAGTTTGTTCACAGGCTTCCCTCTTATGCGCTGCGGTGAGGCGAGACATAGTCAAGAGCATAGCAACGCTGATCCTGATGTGCCACTTTCGTTGACCTCTCTGAGCGATCGCAGCGGGCGATTCCTGAAACGTAAAGAGTTGTGAATAATTAAATTCGGGGTTTCTCCAGCCTTCCCCTTTTTAAGCTATCCCTGACACACAAGTCGCTGAAAGGCCGATTTTTAAGAGGGACTGTCCGCTGAAAACCCCACCGTCTGTGGCATCTCCCCTGGGTTCTAGCGAAGCGGTGTGCAAAGCACACGGGAGGTTGGGAGGGGGCAGCAGGGAGCAGGCAAAACAGACAGTCTGCAAAGGCTTTGGAAAGTTTTGCGTAAGATAGCTTTTTAAGGGAGGAAATACCAAAACCGCGAAAGCGCTGTCGGGGATGGTTAAATCGACAGCGCTTTCGCGGTTTTTAGAGCTGAGCGCGCGCTATCAGGCTTTCACAGCTTTCTCCGACGCACTGTAAGTGCCCCCGCGACCGCGATACCACTCTTTATTCCGCGCTCCGGCGGACAGGATATTTGAAATGCGATTACGGGCTTTGAGAAACTGAGCCTTAGGCATGTCTTCTTCGAAGATGGCCGACATAACCCTGGCAATTTTGAAACTTTCCTTTGGCTTATCCTTTAAAAGATTAGCTACAACATCCGGCAGCGGCTTTTGACGATAGGCATCAAGCACATAGCGCTGCCAATGAGCTGCTCTACCGTTCGTCTTTTTGGTCTGGGCGGTTTTAGCTGTCTTAGTCGTCGTCTTAGCCACCTTGGCTGCCTTCGGCTTACGACCGCGGGCTTTAGTTGCCTTGGTCGATTTAGTGACCGTTTTTGCTGTGGGGGGCTTGGCCTTAGTGGCAGCGACGTCAGCCACATCAACGAGTGCTTCAATAGCTGGAGCCGATTGACCATTGTCATCAGCCGATGTCTCAAACATCGCCATGACTGTTTGTAAGCCCTCCCGTTTCTCTTGGATTTCTGCAAGCTGTTGCATTAAAGCAGCTTCTTGTGCAGATAAAAGGGCCTCAGCCTCTGCAAGCTGAGGAAGCACTGTTACCGTCATGTCTAAGTTTCCTCAAGTGATTATAGAATTCAATGGTGGATGAATTTTCTTAGCCAAAGTGTGTCGCTACGGGTGTATTGCTACTTTGGAGAGTATTCACGCATAAGGTTAATCGTAACACTTCAAAACGTCAACTGCTGAAAGGCTGGTTGGAGCAAGTTTTTCCAACATCACTTTTTTTTCTAAGCGCATCTAAGCATTAAACTTTATGGTGAATCCTTGAGCACTTTTGAGGTCGGTATAGTAAGGAGTTGTCCTATCCAGGTTGGTCTGCTTTAGATCAGCCTTTTGGAGAGAGGGCTACTTGTTTAAAGACTTAAGGGCACCCATTTTGACCGACTTCGGTTTTAGGCCTTTATGTTGAAAGAGGTTGTCCAGGCATCTCTAATGTGTTGATCTTTGGCAACTTTTGACTATTCATCTCCAATTTGATTTTTCTTCTGAGGTCGGCCCTGGTGAGAGCGGTGCTGCGAAAATCGGCCCCGATCAGATCGGCCCGCATCCAAACCTTTCATAGCATCCTCCGCTTGGCATAGCTTTTGGGTATAGGAGACCAGGCTTGTGAGACGTTAGGACAGTTTTGAAAATTCGATCTGGCCCCATTGATTTTGGACATAGAGATCGGTATGTATCTTGGATAAACAATTGATTGAGCGAAAAGATATCTGCACCCTCAATCCTCATGAGTTCTTCAAACTATTCAGGTATAAATCAAGGTGGAAGCCGTGAAAGGTTCTTCTAAAGGGGTGTCTGTTTAAGCTTTTGAGTTGACATCCCCGTTATATAGTTCGTCTCTTGGATTAGGTTCTCATGGTACACACCCCATATTCGACTCCAGCTACCGCCATCGATACTGATTTTGTCCTTAACTTTGAGCAGGTTGGCATTCAAGATATCCACCGAGTGGGTGGTAAAAATGCCTCTCTAGGAGAAATGATTCAACAGCTGGTACCCCAGGGAGTTAAGGTGCCCACTGGTTTTGCGACCACGGCCTATGCCTATCGCTACTTTATTGAGCAGGCTGGGTTAGATGAGCAGTTGCGATCGCACCTCACCAACCTCGATATCGAAGACGTCCAGGCCCTGCGCCGCTGCGGTAAACAGGTCCGCGCTTTAATTTTAGCAACGCCTTTCCCCGATGCGTTAGCGACCACCATTGCCCAGGCTTACCAAAAGCTCTGTGCCGATAGCGGCAATCCATTAACGGATGTAGCCGTGCGCTCCAGCGCCACCGCCGAAGATCTCCCCGATGCCAGTTTTGCCGGTCAGCAAGAAACCTATCTCAATGTCCAAGGCGTGAACAGCGTTCTGGAATCCTGCCACAAGTGTTTTGCCTCCCTGTTTACCGACCGTGCCATTTCCTACCGCACCCTCAAGGGCTTTGATCACTTCACCGTAGCGCTTTCGGTAGGGGTGCAGCGAATGGTGCGCTCTGATCTGGCCACCTCCGGGGTGATGTTTTCTGTTGATACCGAAACCGGCTTTAAAAATGCCGCCCTGGTAACCGCGGCCTATGGCCTTGGCGAGACTGTGGTGCAGGGAGCCGTCAACCCGGACGAATATCTGGTCTTCAAGCCCACGCTGCAGCAAGGCTATCGCCCGATTCTGAAAAAACACCTGGGCAGCAAAGAAATCAAGATGGTCTACGACGTGGGTGGCAGTAAGCTGACCAAAAACGTTCTCGTCCCCAAGGCTGATCGCCAGCGCTACGCCCTCAGCGACGACGAAATTCTTACCCTGGCAGGCTGGGCCTGCCTCATTGAAGACCATTACTCTCAAGTCCGAGACACCTACACCCCGATGGACATTGAGTGGGCCAAAGATGGCCTCACCGGGGAGCTCTTTATTGTCCAGGCCCGACCCGAAACGGTGCATTCCCAGAAGTCAACGTCGGTGCTGCGCAGCTATCGTCTCCAAACCGATGTCACAGACCTGCCCCCCCTTGTCACCGGGCAGGCTGTGGGGGAGATGATTGGCCAGGGGCAGGCACGGGTGATTCAATCGGTGCAAAATATTGCCGATTTTCAGCCCGGTGAGGTGTTGATTACTCAGCGCACCCACCCCGACTGGGAACCGATTATGCAACGGGCCAGTGCCATTGTCACCGACCAGGGCGGTCGCACCTGCCACGCCGCGATTATTGCCCGAGAACTGGGCATCCCCGCCATCGTAGGCTGTGGTAACGCCACTAAAATCGTCAAGACAGGGCACCCGGTCACCGTAACCTGTGCCGCAGGGGAAGTAGGCAAAGTCTACGCCGGGCAGTTGCCTTTTGAGGTAGATGAAACCGCTATTGACAACCTGCCCCGCCCCCGCACTCAAATGTTGATGAACGTGGGTAACCCAGAAGAAGCCTTCCGCCTGGCGCAGATTCCCTGTGACGGCGTGGGGTTGGCGCGGCTAGAGTTTATCATTGCCAAGCATATCAAGGTGCATCCCCTGGCGCTGCTGCACTTTGAGCAGCTCGAAGACAGCGACGCCAAGCGAACCATTGCGGCGCTGACGGCCCTGTATCCCCATAAGCCCGATTACTTTGTAGAACGGCTGGCCCACGGGATAGGGACCATTGCTGCCGCCTTTTATCCCAAGCCTGTGGTGATTCGCCTCTCTGACTTTAAGAGCAACGAATATGCCAACTTGCTAGGCGGTCAAGACTTTGAGCCCCTCGAAGAGAACCCGATGCTCGGCTGGCGGGGGGCCTCTCGCTACACCGACCCGCGCTATCGCGATGCCTTTGCCTTAGAATGTCAGGCCCTAAAGCAGGTCCGTCAGGGGATGGGGCTCACCAACGTAATCCCGATGGTGCCCTTTTGTCGTACCCCCGAAGAGGGCCGTGGGGTCCTGGCTGAGATGGCCAAGCACGGGCTAGTCCGGGGCGAAGATGGGCTGCAAGTTTATGTGATGTGTGAGATCCCTAGCAACGTGATTTTGGCCGACGCATTTAGCGAGGTTTTTGATGGCTTCTCGATTGGCTCCAACGACCTGACCCAGCTTACCCTGGGGCTCGATCGCGACTCGGCCCTGGTGGCCCATCTGTTTGATGAGCGCAACGCCGGGGTGCAAGCCATGATTCGCATGGCGATTGGGCGCGTCAAACAGTGTCAGCGCAAAATCGGGATCTGCGGTCAGGCCCCCAGTGACTATCCCGAATTTACCCAATTTTTAGTCGAACAAGGCATCGACTCTATCAGCCTCAACCCAGACTCTGTGCTAAAAACCACCCTGGCCGTGGCAGAGATAGAGCACAAAATTTACCCCAATCAATCATTACCCCAATCATTACCCTAATCAATAGGAGAGATCACCATGTTCAGCAAAATTCTCGTTGCTCTCGACCAAGGCGATACCTGTGCAGCCCTCTTTGAAAAAGCCCTTGACCTGGCCAAAACCACAGGGTCAGATCTGATGTTGCTGAGTGTTTTGGTGCCAGCAGATGACAGCAGTCTAACGATGCCAGCCTACTCTGGGCTGGGCTACTACTCCATGGGGTTTGACGACAGCATTTGGGATGTTTATCAAGAACGCTATCGAGAACAGGAATCTAGAGGGCTCAATCGGCTACGTAGCTTTACCCAGCAGGCCACCGAGGCCGACATCCGCACCGAATTTACCCAGGTGGCGGGTAGCCCAGGGCGGGCTATCTGTCAGTTAGCCAAAACCTGGCAAGCCGACCTGGTCATGGTGGGCAGCCACGGACGCACGGGCCTGAGCGAAGCGCTATTGGGCAGCGTTAGCAACTATGTCATGCACCACGCCCCCTGTTCAGTCCTGGTGGTCCACGAGCCCACCCCCGCTGAAGAGGTGAGTGAAACGGCTGATTTAGCCGCTTCAGAAGGATAATTGGATTCATTGCTGAGTTTGGGCTTGTGCTCCGGCTGCGTCATGTGCCGATTGCTGAATAAAGCATGAGACTTTATCGGGGATAGGTATCAGGCGGCGAGGGCTGAAGGCATGAAGATCATGGAGACAACCCCCATGCAGTTCCGAAAACAACTCCGAAAACGATGACAACAACTGTCTAGGCCAGACTCTCGCGCCATTAGAGGGGTGACTCTAGTGGCGCTGCTGTGGCTCAGTGTCATGTTCTCCCTGGCGCAGCTTGCCCCGCCTGCGCCCTCAACCCCTTTTCCTTTCTTAAGGCTTGATCGCTCTATTCTCGCCAGTATTCAGGTTGACTCAACACATCTGCACAAACAACCTTTCCAGAAACCGTCCCTATAACATTTGGGCAAAGCGCCTGCACCATCCAGGCATCTGCCTGCTCAGCCAAAATCGGGTAGGGTGCCTCAAAACCCAACTGACCCGCCGGTTGGAACCCATGGCGCGGATAATAGTCCGGATGACCCAGCACAAAGACCAGCGCTGTGCCCGATTGCGATAACAGTTGCAACCCCCTTTTAATCAGCTGACCGCCAATGCCTTGCCCCTGGGCATCCGGTACGACGGCCAGGGGGGCTAAAAGGGCTATCGAGACCGTGGTTTGGAGTGATGTAGTGGTTTGGGGTGATTTCAGATGGGCGGTGGTAAATAGAATATGGCCCACGGCGCGATCCGCTTGAAAAGCCAGTAGAGATAGCGTAGGCTGGGCACTGGGATCTTCTAAAAGTGCTTTCACCAGCTCTGCCTCGTCATCTTGGCCAAATGCCGCCCGTTCTATAGACAATACTGTGTCCAGATCTAAATCTGAAGCTGTTTGTATAGTCATTGAGCCCAGCCTCTCTCTACTCCCTTTCGTATTAACCGATTTAGACTTTTCACACGGGTTCTAACAGCAATCCTTGACTATCTCGCAGCCTAAAGCTGTTTAGAGTTTCCAGTTCTAAACCAGGGCTAGCCAAGGCAACTCGCCACTGAGACATCTCTAAGCCCAGCCAGTCTGCCAGCCTTACCGTAACCGGCTCTCCCCCCATGTGTGTCACCACCACCACCTGCCCAGGGCGTTGGTTTTCGCTCTGGGTTGGTTCACTTCTGAGACCATAAAAAATCGTTTGAGTGTTGTCGCTTATCCGCTCAAAGCGATCTTGTGGGGTTAGATTTTCGCCCAGCCAGGGATGGGCATGCCGATACCGACGCAGGGTGAGATTAAAACGAGTTTGTTGAGGGTCAAGCGCTGCAGCATAGCGGTCAACTCGACAGAGGTCGTGGCAGTCTTCCATGTAGGCTCTGGCAAACACCCGCAAGGTCTGAGCAGTGATCTGAGCTGGCTCAGGCAACCTTGTGGCTAAAAAATCTTGGCAAAGCTGTGCCAACACCTCCAGGTCATAGTCATCCCCCAGGTGAGTGACGGTTTCGTTTAACCAGGCCATAAACACCCGTAGCTCTTTAAATCTGGTAATGTCCAACTGCTTCAGCCGGACAAAGGTATCCGCATCGTCATAGCGGGCGGGCTCAATTTGCCAATCGAGAAACCTGACCTCTTCTGCCACGACTTTCAACCCGTAGATGTCATCCGTATTGCGAAAGAAACACCAGGGTGCCCGCATGGTGGCATTGAGAAAATCCATCGGTAAGCCAGGGCTAAACCCATAGAACAGGAGGGCAACGGCAGGATTGTCATAGGCGTGTCTAATCACCGCCGGTAAAGTTTTGCCCAAGTTCCAATTGATATCTGCTTGGGGGTCAACCTGGGTGCCGCGTCGCACTGTGTCATGGTTGCCACAGCCGGTAATCCAGTGAGAGCCCTGCTGCATGACCTCACACACCCGCCGCCACTTGTTGTTCCAAAACTGGTTTAGCGTGGGCGTATTGTGGGCAAAAATCAGCGGCCCCCACTGATAGGCCTCGGGCTGTTGTTTAATCACATCCAAGTAGGTAGAGCTTTCTTCCCAGTCTGCTCTGGGCCAGGGGCGACCATCCTCAAAAATGGAGAATAGCTGACGCTGCTGTCCGCCGATTTCCTGGAGAACCGCACTCATTTCTTTAAGGTAGTCATCGTCATACTCGACCTGACCCGATTGAGGGTTAAAAAATTTAAAGTCTTGAGCGCCATCCACACGAATACCATCGGCCCCAGTGTTGATTTTGCGCCGCTGCATTTCCAGTAAGATCGCCCGAGTGATTGGATTTCGATGATTGACATTCTGGCCATACATATTTGAGCCGTTGAGAAAGTGTCGATTGAGTAACGCCTTGGCCTGGTTATCAGTATGGCCATAGACCAGGTCATAGATCACCTGTATCGGGCCCGTGGGAAAGGTATGCAGGGTGGCGATAAAATCGACCAGCTCATCGGGGCGCAGGCTCTCTAATAAGGCCGGATTGGTCGCTGAGGAGGCCGCCAGCACAATGTCGTAACCCCAGTTACGGGTGTCGGGCTGCGTGAGGGTGACGCTCAGGGGCGCTGAGGGGGCCGGGTCGGTTGGCTGATGTGGGTCATCGGGCTGATCGACCTCATTCCAGTTGAAAAAGCCTGGTCTGGTGCTGCCTGCGGCCTGGTATTCTACGATGGGCTCAATCGGCAGCAGTTGGATCGCGTCATACCCGATGTAGTTTTCCTCAGCGGGGGTGAGGGCTGTTTCGGCTTTTAGCTTATTGGCAATGCCTTGGTAAAGACAGGTGAGCCCCGCCAGCGAACCGGCTGTGGAGGCCGTGCTCACATGCAGCTGCAAAATGTTATGGGGCGGGGTCACCTTGATTGTGCTCTGCGGCTCGTTCTGGCTAAAATTCTGACGAAAGTAGCTCAGGTCTGCTCGATGCCGCTGGAGGCGATCGATGTCGTATAGCTCAGCGGGGGCAAACACGCCATAGGGCAAGGAATATGCCATCACATCGCCGATCGTCTGTAGCTGGTTTTGATCGTCTACGTACCGCAGCCAGTAGAAGCAGCCAGCCTGCTCTCGGGTTCCCGGGCGCATCCCCGAAAACACCCCGCAAAAATATTCTTGCTGTCTCTTTAGGGGCAGGCGATCGCGACGAAACAGAATCACCTGCTGAGACGCCCGAAAATCAATCGGTTCCAGGGGCGTCAATATCTCTAAATAAATATTTTTAGAATTTTTGATCTGATTGTGGTGATCTATTTTTGACCATCCCCAATAATGCAGTCCACCCTGCCCCACATCGGGTACCCAGAAGGCAACCTCAGTGAGACCATCTGGACGATAGTAGGCCCCCAATCGGGTGGCCAAAATCCGGGCTCGATGAAAGACTTCCTCATCTGCATAGGTAAAGGCAGAAATCCAATTCAAGAACGCTTGAGTGGCGTCTTCTACCAGGGTAATTTTTGACATTTGTGCGGTGTTAGTTAAAACGGGGTTGTCCGACAGCTCCATTAAAGCGTCACAGCAGCCACGGGTTCAACTGCCTGTAACAGTGATGAGTATTGGCCCCTCGACGAAGATTCGTAAAGAGGGTTTCAAGAAAGGATTATCGTGAACCGACCGGCTCAGCCAAAAAAGGTATCTTCTAGATTGTGTTTAATTTTGGCTATACCCTATGGAAATCGAGCGCCCAAATGCTAAACCCCTCTCTCCTGAGGATATAGCGCATCTTGAAACGCTAAAGTCTGTGGTTGAGAAGGCCTTAGAAGATGGGGAATTTTCGATCACTGAAATGGATCGTATCAAGTCCATCATCTGGGCTGATGGCACGGTCACCTACGAGGAGTTGCGCACCTTCCATGAGACGATTGAGTCGGTGATGGGGGATTTGCCCCCTGGGTTAGAGTGGCTCAAAGCGACGGGTTAAATCGTGCTGTTCAAAAGGCTACCATCGCTGGAGTGATCTGTCTGATCAGCGTTTCCTCCAATGATTAGTACAGGCCGACCGGCAAAGTTAAAAGCGTAGCTGATTTGTTGTCTATGCCTAAAATTGCTGGCATTGCTGATCCTCGGGATGACTTTAGCGGTGAGAGGTCGTTAAATCGCAACGGCGATAGACCGACTCATCCCCTAAATCAGCAACTGCGTGTCCCTGGCGTTAAGGATTCCCAAACACACCGGTACGATGCTTCGGCGTCATTATAGGGTCAGATGAGAAAATCTTATCTGAATAACAAAGCACCCTATATGAAATCTGCCGCCAGATCCCAAGCCCGAAAATATCAGCAGTTGCTGATTGTTTTGATCGTTACCTTTTTTATCTCGCCTTTCCTTAAAGCCGGTATTGGCAGCGTCTTCTCAGCTTTGTTGCTGCTGTATACCATCATTGTGCTGATCAGAGGGTTGGCATTACCCAGACTGCTTTTTTCGGTTTATAGTGCGATCGCACTTATAGCCTTTGGGCTAGAATTAGCTGCCAGCCTCGACTGGGTACCTTTCTTTAATCAAACCTTTGCTGTGCTGGCCCAGGCAATCTTTGCCCTCTATTTGGGAGGAGCCGCCTATTGGATAGGGCGCGACATTTTCACAGCCCCTGAGGTCACAGCCGATACGGTCCGGGGCGGCATCAGTGTCTATCTTTTGCTGGGTTTTGTCTGGGCCTTATTTTACGGCATGGTCGCAACCCTGGACGCCGGGGCGTTCTCTGAACCATTGTTGCTTCAAGAGTCTTACCTCAAGGCATTTCATTTCAGTTTTACAACCCTCACTACCCTGGGCTATGGCGACATCGTTCCGATGAGTGACATTGCCCTGGTGCTCACCAATCTGGAGGCCATAATCGGCCAGATGTACTCAACCGTATTTATTGCCATCCTGGTAGGCGGCTACCTTTCAAGGCAGTCTGAGGGATAAAGCCGGTTTTCTCCTAACTTTTTTAACAACTCAGAGAATATTACCTTGTCAAATGAGCAGCTTGATTCATAATTGACGCATCGCTTGTCAATTCCCTGGGTAACCCCGAAGAAAATTCCTCAGTGACTGTTTAATCCGTTACTTTACGAATTCAATGCCTCCCGAGAATGTCAGTCCTGACTCACCTGTCGATCAAGCATCTGTCGATCAAGCCATCGTCCCAATTGCGCCGGCACAAACCCAAGTAACAGAGTCCCCAGCGAGCGAGTCAACCGCCACTGAGCGGCTTGCTCTCCCCGGGTTTCGTAAGCCTAAAAGGCCTCTCTGGCCAGCGGTTGCCCTGGCGATGCTGGTCGTCGCCGGATTCGTTGGCTGGAGAGTATATCGGGCTTTGACAGCAACCCCTGCCGATGAAACGACGGCAACCGCCGACCCCGCTCGTTTACCCGTCCGGGTCGTCACGGCAGAAACCGGCCTGGCCCAGGGGTGGGTGTTTGATGAAGGGTCTGTCTGGCCAGTCCAGCGGCGGTTACTCAACTTTCAGGCCAGTGGTGATATTACCTATATAGCCAAAGTCAACGGTGTGGAGCTTAAAGAGGGGGACTTAGTTTCACAGGGCCAACTGCTGGCGACGATTGATGCCCGCAGGCAGCAATCGAGTATTGACACCGCAGCCGCCGATATTGAGGTTTCAGTTAGCCAGCGCAATCAATCTGAAGCCGACCTATCAAAAGCCCAGGCTAATTTGGAGAAGGCAGAATCCGATCTGGCCTTAGCCAAAACCGAGCTGCGACGCTCTCAAACCCTGTTTGAAGAAGGAGCCCTAGCGGAGAGCGATCGAGATGTGGCTCAAAACCAGGTCGACCAGGCCGAGGCCGCACTCAAAACAGCCCAGCAAGATGTGCTTACCGCTGAAAATGGCGTGCGCTCTGCGGAGGCTCAAATCGGGGCCTCTCAGGCCCGACTGAATGAAACCAATGTGGATCTAGAGGACACCCAGCTGGTGTCGCCCATTGACGGGGTGGTGGCCTACATCAACATTCGAGAGGGCGAATATTGGAGCACTCAATATCTCAACACCAGCAGTCCCCAGGATGTGATCGAGAGCGCTCCGATTGTGGTGGTCGATCCCCAATCCTTCGAAGTCGAGTTAGAACTCCAGGCTGATGAGGCCGGAGAGATTCAGCCCGGTCAACAGGCTTACGTGGTCTTAGAAGAAGAAGTCAGCGCCGCCCAGGCTTCAGGAACCCGTTCCCAGGGGCTGCTTGAGATTGCTAAGCAGCGCGGCAGCGGCGGACAAGTCTTTGCCGTCAGCCCTTCACAGACGCCGGGGAGTCGGGGCACCGAGATTACCATTCGCGATCTCGAGCAGGTCCGCAACCTCAAGGTGGGGGGGCGAGTGTATGTCTGGATTGAGGTGGCTAGCACCCGTGATGCTGTCGTCTTGCCCTTGGGGGCATTGCTTTCTAGAGACCAACAGTTTTACGCCTTTGTCGTCAACGAAGCCGATGGCACGGTGCAGCGGCGACGGGTCACCCGAGGCATTGAGGGCCTCTCTGGGGTCGAAATTCTCTCGGGGGTTGAGCCCGGTGAGAAGGTCGTCATCGAGGGGCAAAACCGTCTGGTCGATGGGGCACCGGTCGAGATGGTTAATCGGGAATAGGGGCGGGATTTATGAAAACTGATCAACGTGCGATCGCGCCCTCTGCCCCAAAAGAGGACGCCCCGTCAGTTCAGGCCCCTGCCTGGATGGAATTCTTTTTTACCCGTCAGATTTTTGCCATTCTCCTCTGTTTTATGCTGCTGATGGGGGGCCTGATGGGGTACTTCTCGATGGTGAAAGAGGGCGAACCCGAGATTAAAATTGCCCGGGCCATGATCACTACCCCCTGGGGGGGCACCGATGCAGAAACCCTCGAAAACCAGGTCACCGATAAGCTCGAAGAAGAGATCAAAAGTCTCCAGGGACTGGACGATTTTACCAGTGCCACGTTTAATTCATTTTCAATTGTTAATGTTTCCTTTAAAGCTGAGGCCCCCGTCGCCGAGTCGATTCAAGCATTGCGAGGCAAAGTGGACGATGCCGAATCAGAACTCCCCGAAGAATCAACCGGTCGAGAAAAGCCTGATTTTGAACAGCTGTCCCAGCAAGATGCCCCAGTCCTCACCCTGGCCCTGAGTGGAGAAGATTTAGACATTGTCTTGCTGAGTCAGGCGGCTGAAGATTTGCAAGAGCGCCTGGAGTCTGTCCAAAACGTCCGCGAGGTGAATCTGGGCGGTCAGCGTGACGAGGTCATCCACGTCCAGATGATTCCCAGTCGGTTGACCACGTTGGGCATTGCGGCCACGCAAGTCCGCGATGCCATCCAGGGAGGCAATGTTGACACCTCCTGGGATTTGGTACGCGATGATGAAATTGGCGCGCAGGTGCGGCTATACGGGCGCTTTCGCACCCTCGAAGACCTCAAGAATCTGCCGGTGACACGCCTGGAAGACAGTCGGGTGGTGCGACTGTCGGAGGTGGCAGAGGTCTACCAGGGGTTAGAGCGAGAAACCCAACGGGCCTTTTTAAGCTGGCAGGGGAGTGAGTTTAGCCCCACTATCAACTTAGAGGTGGTCAAAGTCGCTGCCAGCGACACCATTCAGGTGATCGACGATGTCCTTGCTGAGATGGAACTGGTGCGTCAGGACCCGAATATCTGGCCCTACGGCATGGACTATCAGGTGCTCAACAACGATGCCAATACGATTCGCGGCGATTTGGCGAACCTGGGCAGCAACGTGCTACAGGCATCTTTGTTGGTCTTTGCGATCTTATTTGTGGCCCTGACCTGGCGAGAGGCTTTGATCGCAGGTTTGGCCATCCCGATGACGTTTGCGGGGGTGTTGTTTATCCTGTGGATGCTGGGCTATACCCTCAACACCATGGTCACCGTGGGGATGATTTTGGCGCTGGGGTTGCTGGTGGATGTGTTTATCCTCATGCTAGAGGGGTTACACGACGGCATTTTTGTGCAGGGCTTGAGCTTTCCCCAGGCGGCTATCAAGACGGTCCAAACCTATGCATCACCTGCCTTTACCGGGCAGCTCACAACTATTCTAGCCATGGCTCCCTTGATGGCGATCTCCGGCATCCTGGGCAAATATATTCGCCTGATCCCAATTAGTGCGATTACCTGTCTGGTGATGAGCTATGTCTTGGCCCTGTTGGCGGTGGTGCCCCTTTCAAAATTTCTCCTGGGAAATCAGGGCGGTAGCGGTGAATCAAAAACCTACGTTGACCGCCTCACCGAAGTCGTCTCGGCGCGATTTTCTCACTGGAGTTTAAGCGCCACGGTCCGCAATCGACACGTGGCCCGTCTGTGGACCACAGGGGCCATTGCCCTGTTTGTCTGTGCGGTTATTTTATTTAGCCAGTTGCCCAGTTCTCTGTTTGCCGTCAGCGACGACAACAAACTTAGCCTGAATGTGGAGCTGCCCCCGGCTGCGACTTTGGAGACCTCACAGGAGGTGGCAGATCTCATGGGTGAAGTGGTGCGCAACTATAATGACCCGAACGGCAACCAGGTCTTTGAGAGTGTGGTTAAACTGGTGGGGCAGCGCAGTAATCTGGTGGCATCTAGCGAAATCAAACCGGGTAACGCCGATTATTTTGTGGGGCTGTCGGCGGTGTTTGTCGATCGCAACCAGCGGGCACAAGACTCCTTTGAGTATGTGCGTGAGCTTAAAAACGAGCTAGAAAGAGACATTATTCGCAATTATCCAGGGGCCGTTTTGAGTACGGCTTACCCCTTATCGGGTGGGGGCAGCGATCCCATCCAGATAGAAATTTATGGTGATGACCTACAAACCCTGAGAGAAATTTCTAGCCAGGTACAGCAGGCGCTACGCGAGATCCCAGGCACAGACGATGTGCGAGATGACCTGGGTAACCTGCGGGAAGATTATAAATTGGTCCCTAAGCGTGAGGCCCTGGACTTTTATGGCATCAGTCAGAATGAAATGGGTTCCCAGGGTCGCTATTTGATGATTGATAATGATATCGGTGACTTTTCGGTGGGGAGTGGCGAAGAAGATCTCGAAATTCGTCTGAGCACGCGCTGGCCATCCCAGCAGGGACGCATTGGGGGACCCTCCCGACTGGATGAATTTGCCACCATGCGATTTATTACCGCCGACGGTGAGGCGCTACCGGGAGGGGCACTGCTGGAAGAAGTCCCAGGGGCTGTCCCCCTGGCGATTACCCACCGAGACACCCAGCGCAGTGTAACCGTCCTGGCGAAGGTGATTCCCGGTCAGGGCTACTACGACACCGAAATCTTAGCTGAGCTAACGCCTAAGCTAGAGGCCATGCAGTCCGATCCGAACGATGAGGGCAATGCCGACCGCTGGCCTGGGGGGTATACTTATCGCTTTGGCGGGGATGCCGACACCAGTAGTGAAACCTTTGGCTCTGCGGGACAAATGTTAGTGGTCGCAATCTTTCTCGTATTTGCAGTGCTGGTGCTCCAGTTTGGCTCCTACACCCAGCCGCTGATTATTATTCTTACCATCCCCTTTGCGCTGATTGGCACGTTGTTTGGCTTTTTCTTGCTGGGGCTATCCTTTTCTTTTCCAGCCATGATTGGGGTGATTGCGCTGGTGGGGATTGTGGTTAACGATGCCATTGTGATGGTAGAAACCATGAACGAACGGCGCAAGCAAGGGATGGATGTGCGCCATGCAGCGGCGGCGGGGGCGAGTGATCGGTTAAGGCCGATTTTGACGACGTCGCTTACGACGATTATTGGTCTTTTGCCATTGGCTTTTAGCGATGCTCAGTGGTTTCCGCTGTGTATGGCGATTATTTTTGGGCTGATGTCGGCGACGTTGATTGCTTTGCTGGTGGTGCCGGGATTGTATTTGCAGTTGACGCCAGGAGCCAGAAACCCGTAGGATGATGCTGCCAATAGTTCATTTGAACCAATAATGATACGTTAAAGCTTTCTGGATAACTCCGAAGCTGAGGGTATTATCCAGAAACTTTCTGGGTGATATCAAGTCCGGATGATAAGATGTTTTTGGGGATTTACCTCAAAGTGACGCGCAAAGTCTTCGAGCACTCGGCTAAATGTCTTGGTATTCATTCTAGGCATTAACCACCAGTAAGTCTGACCCGTTTGTGGACACACAAAGCCATACATCGGTATCGTCAGCGTCGGGCTCTCAGGGCCTTGGTCGTTGTAGCCCCAGACCAATTTATATACCCAGCCTCGACTGTAGCCAGTCACCTCAGACACCTCAGCCGTCGATCGACCCTGGGCAAGTAACCAAATAATTTGATAGTGACTGCGTTCCACCGGGTCTTTGCTCTGCCGATAGCACGTTTCTAATTCAGCGATGCTCAGATGATGGGCTATCTCAATTGATTTGGGTATAGGGTGATTTGGGCATGGGGCATTAGTCAGTAGCTGTCATTTCATATTATGGCTTTGCTACCGGACTTGATATCAAAAGCTGTTGGTTGATTATCTAATGCACTTTGCGAGTGATGGCAAAAAGAACACCCAAAAAGTCTTTAAACCCAAACAGCTTGAGGTGACAAAAGGTGAGGTGATCCTCCTCAAAAAGAAACATCCCATGCGTATGATGACGACAAGGCGATTATCTCTTGGGGAACATCGGAGCTTTCTACAGGTGAATGGACAAGTTTTTGACTCACTTAGCTTTGAATTGATTGAAGCGTAAGCTTACCAAGTGATATCGCTCAACAGAGACAGGCTATACTTTATTTTCGATAAATTTTAATCGACGAATCCTGACTCTAGGAGCGCGAATAGGAGAACCCAGCCGACTATAAAACCTGTGCCAAAGCCACTGCCAACGGCGACCAGGGGTTTTATGATATTACTCGCCCACCGCCGAAGTAACCCAGCAACGCTGTAGATACCAAGTCCACAGGCTGACAGGGATAGCAACAAACTGATTTGAAACAGGCCGGACTCCCCCAAGGCCAACAGCGTGTTGACTCCCCAGTACTTGCGGCGGATTGCCCGTAGCTGTTGAGGGCTCAGCCCAGAGGGGGTAATTTCAAATGATTCTGAAGTCCAAGGGGCATAATCGATACTGGTCCCCCGGCAGCCAACAGATTGACCCTCGTATTGAGCCTGACAGTTACCTGGGAGATTGCCCGGCCTTTTCTCTAAAACAACTACCAGTAGACGGTCTTGAACCTCTGTCTGGCATCGATATTGCTGTTCTGTTTCTGTACAGGCAAAGATGCGATTAGGCAGGTGAATAGTTGCTTGGGACTCAGCGTGAATTGCAATTCCCGCGAAGGGAAAATCGATGCCACCGCCTCGAGCTTCGAACATTATCAAACTTAGAAAGGCAATAAACAATGCAACCCAAAGGCCCATCAAAAATCTCAACAGGAACCCCCCATGTCGACGCATATCGCCTGACCTCCTTCTGGTCTAGTTTTGTATAGAAACACTCATTAATGGAAAACTTGAGTGAGCTAGACAAAATTAATATTTTCTCTGTTGTCGCAATAATATCCGACACTTCAGGCTGGCGCACAGTACCCGGGCAGGTGAGAAATCTTTGCCGTTCTAGTTCAAAGCTTGAAAAGAATTGTGGATTGTTTCGATAGGGCCATGCATTGAGTCATCGCCGGTTGCGAAAAAACTGGTGATAAAGACCGTCTCAGTTTCTGAAAGCCTGACAATCGTTGAGATCGAATCGGCTCCGTTGTTACCGCCTGTATCCCAGGTTCTGAGAGCATCACGACCGCCAATGGTCAGGGTCTCCTGTTGCACGATTTGAACCCCTTCCCCTTTCGCCCTATCTCCCATTCCCAATCAAAATAAACGGTGCCCAGTAGAAAGGATGGCTAAACGTCCCTCCACTGGCATCTCCATCAGCTCGGTTAGGGGGCACAAAGGCCACACTGAAGCCTCGAGAAGTTAAATCTTCAGCTGAGAATTCACTGTTAATCAGAGAGCGTTGGGCCTGACGTAGAGCAGCGGATTTAGTCACCGGGGCGGCGGCTGTCCCCTTAGCAAGGTTGGCGTAAAAGTCTTGCATGAGTAGACTGGTGCTGGCATCGCTGACCTGCCAGAGGGAAGCTAACACCGTGCTAGCTTGGGCTTCTAAGAAAAAATAGCCCAGGCCAGCAATCTCTACCCCTTCTGCATCAGGTCCGCCTAAAGCGGTCTCACAGGCAGATAAAACCACCAAATCGGTGTCGCCCAGATAGAGCGTGGTAATGTCGCTGGGTGTCAGTTTCCCTTCGTCGCCCAGCAGCAGGTATGAGTCGCTGGGCGCACCTGATTCAAACTTGCCGTGGGTGGCTAGATGTAAAATGCGGTGGTTAAAGAGATTGTTAGCGAGGGCATCAAAGTTAAACCCGCTGTTTAAGAAAGACTGGCCAGAAACAACTCCAACGGCATCCCCCGAGTCTTCTTTAACAATGGACTCTAGTTCTTGGGGAACGTTGGGCAGGGGTGAAAAGCCGCTCACTGAGTCAGATACCCCCAGGGCTAACACAGATGCTCCTTCTAAGCCGGGGGGCAGGGTTCTATCGACTTGGGTTAGCTGGGCTGAGAGCACCGTGGAGATGTCGTAGTCTTCGAGCAGGTAGCTGTCGCCGTCATAGAGGGCCGCCATCGGGATATAGCGGGTAACGCGGTCGAGGGAGTAAACCAGGTTATTGATGTCATTGTCGGCCAACTCAGTCCTGAGCTGGGAGGGCATTAGCCAGTCATAGAGCTGTTTTGATACGGCTTGCAGCTCGGCCACATCGGAGCGGGGGGTGGAGATCAGCTGGCGAAATTCAAGCACCTTGGCCCCGAGTTCCTGTTGTGAGACGGGCACCTCAATGCTGCTGACCACGCCGCCCTGGGCGACCCACATCACCCACAGGCGATTTTCCATCACCAGGGGATAGATCAGCACCGTGCCAGGTTCGGCATCGACGATGGCGCGGGCGCTCTGGCTAAGATAGCGCGGATCGGAGAAGACTTCATCGCTGGCACGGTTTTCTCGAATCTGGCCAACAATGGTACTCACTTGCTCGTTATACTGGGCAACGAGCTGTCGCTGTTGCTGGCTGAGGTCGGCGATGTCACCGCACTGCGATCGCTGACATTCATAAACCTGACGGCCAAATTCGATCAGGCTGCCGTACTGATCAACAATCTGTTGCTCGGTCGCGGTCAGGGCAATCTCGGCCTCACCCCCAGCCTCTCCTTCTGCCACCTCGGCACTGCGGGTATATTCTCGCAGTTCTTCAACCTTGAGCAGCTCTAACACGCGCTGAGCTTCGATCACTCGCCCCTGAGATAGCAGCAGGTCGCTGAGGTCACGGTAGGTGTCAGAAATCTTGTCGGCGTAGGATTTTTGCTGTTCGGTGGAAAGGCTGGTCAGCCCCTGACGGATCGCTTCGGTGATATTGATGGAGCGTTTGAGGAATGCGATCGCAACCTCCGGCTGGTTGCGATCGCGCTGCAGCTTGCCTAAATCAGCCAGGGTCAACGCCGCACCCGCCCGGTCGCCAATCTCTTGAAAGATTACTAATGCCTGCTGGTAAACCCCATCGGCCTGCTCGTAGTTCTCAAGGTCCTGCTCAAGCTGCCCCAGGTTTCTCAAAGCCGCCGCCTCTTCTGAGCGAATCTCTAGGGCTTGAGCGAGGGCCAAAGACTCGTCAAAATATTGTCGTGCTGCTGTACTATCACCCTGGTTGCGGAGGGTGACCCCGAGATTGTTCAAGCTCAGGGCCCTGCCGGCGCGATCGCCAATGGTGTCTTGTAAATCCAGCGCCTGCTGGTAATAATTAGCGGCCTGCTCATATGCCTCGCGGTCGTCATAGAGGGCACCTAAATTGTTAAAGGCAATGGCGACTTCAGCCTTAGCGCCAATTCTTTGAAAGACAGCCAACGCCTCCTGAAAAGCAGATTCTGCTTCGTCATATTGGCCTAAGACCTGGTAGACAGAGCCCTCGTTCATCAGGCTAAGGCCACTGCCCCCCTGATCGCCGATTTCTTGTTGGATTGCATAGGCTTGTTGGTGATAGTCCAAGGCTTTGGCATATTCACTCAGATCTGAGTACGCAACCCCGAAGTTGTTGAGGGTGGTGGCTTCTGAATCTCGATCGCCAATGTCCTGGTGTATTTTAAGGGCCTGCTCAAAATAGACCAGCGCCTCATTAGCGTCGCCCTTTGCCAGGTACAGCGAGCCGATATTTGTCAGGGTAATCGCCTCTCCTTCGCGGTCATTAATCTCTTTACGGATGGCCAGGGCCTGCTGATGATAGGTGAGTGCCTGGTCGTATTCACTCAGGCTGACGTAGGCTATACCAATGTTGTCGGTGACCAGGGATTGTCCAGCCAGATTACCCAGCTCACCAAAAATAATCGCTGCCTGGTCTAAGCGCTCAATCGCTTGGGGATAATCTCCCTGGGCTAGATGGACCGTGCTCATGTTATTGAGGGTAATGCCTTCACCATTTTTGTCGTTGAGTTCTCGGATAATCTGAAGGACATCCTCATAAATCGTTAAGGCCTGGTCAAACTCCCCTCGACTGTTG
>JBCDDJ010000017.1:0-34481 GCA_039180385.1 Cyanobacteria bacterium P01_G01_bin.38
ACCCTAGCCGAGAATGAAAAGAAAATTGTTGACCAGGCCAGTCGCGAACTGTGGCGGCGTCGCCCTGACTTTATTGCACCTGGTGGCAACGCCTATGGTTCAAAAGAGCGAGCCTTGTGTCTGCGTGACTATGGCTGGTATCTGCGTCTGATCACCTACGGCCTGATCGCCGGTGACAAAGACCCTATCGAAAGCATTGGTCTAGTCGGCGTGCGAGAAATGTACAATGCCCTAGATGTGCCAGTGCCCGGTATGCTAGAGGCCATTCGCTGTCTCAAAGCGGCTTCGCTGGGGCTGCTCTCAGACGCCGAAGCCGCCGAAGCTGCTCCTTACTTCGACTACATTATCCAGGCGATGGCTTAGGCTTCTATCATTCTAAAGTCCAAAAATATGATTTGATGAGGGAGTACATTTGTTTGTGCTCCCCTTCTCATATTGCTTTCAAGTCTGGTTATGGCTTCTATCAAGGGTGACCGCTGTTTGCTGGGCAACGTGGTCAAATCAAACTCCCACTGTGACTACGTTGTTCAGCTCAACACAGATACCGATGTGCGCTGTCCACCGGGCACCGAAGATTATGGGTTTGGTCAGTTTGTCAGCTTAGAGACCCCAGCGCGTCACTGGGCCGTGGGTGTAATCTACGACTCCCAGCTTTTTAACCCCACCTTTTTGAGCAATGGTCCCCGACTCACCAGCGAACCTGACCCCATTTTTACCCCCGATCGCATTCAAGATGTTCAAACTTTATTGAGCGTCGTTCTGGTGGGTAGCCTAAGGGTCGAGGGCAAGCACAAATACGGCCAGCAAGGGATTCCCAAGGTGGTTGTCCCGGTTAATACGCCCGTTTACCACATGCAGCCAGCCGAGATCCACCGATTTCACCTCAGGGCATCGGGGGAGCCTCAGTTCTGCTACTACAGTCACTTAATGCACTGTGGCGGGCCTTTCGCAGCCCAGCTTACCCAGCAAGTCTTAAGCGAGTTGATTGATGACGGGTTATTCTCTGGTCCTGATCAGCGGGCGTTAGAAGTCCTCTGCAAAGAGCTCAGCTGGAAAAACACAATGGGTGCAATGCGCTAACTTTGCGCCTCATACCCATAAATCCTGGTCACACAAATATAATTGGCTACCTGACCCAGGCCATCCCATATGGGCATAAAGCCTTGCTAGGCAAGCAATAGGTAGGATCACCCCAAGGTCTGTGACAGTTTCCCTACTGGAAGCGATCCCAATTAGATGTGATCGAGATCATAGGTTTATATGATTTGGATCGTAGGTAAAGATTGACCAATTTCGCATACTGAAAAGGACTCAACTCTAGCCGAGTCATCTACAGGGAACACACAACCAACCGACAGATCTCGCGGGAGTCCTGTCGGTTTTTTTTATTTAAACCACATTGAATAGGTGCAGTGCGACCGCCGATTGGCTTAACTCTTGAGAATTGGAGTGTCCGCTTCGGCGTGAACTCAGCCGAACGGTAGCGGGACTTCGGTGAAGGGTAGCGGGACTTGGGTAGAGAGTAGAGGGTAGAATTGTTCCTGTTCTACTATTCGTTTCCGGCTCTATGGTTGCGTCCTCATTTTCGGCTCCCTTTTCGCAAGCTGACATTGACTCCGAGGGGCTCAAGCCAGGTGAATACGAAGAAATTGTGCGGCGGCTAGGTCGTCATCCCAACCGGGCCGAGCTAGGTATGTTCGGGGTGATGTGGTCCGAGCATTGCTGCTATAAAAATTCGCGCCCGTTGCTCACTCAGTTTCCAACGGAGGGAGTACGCATTTTAGTAGGGCCTGGGGAAAATGCCGGTGTGGTGGATGCAGGCAACGGCATTCGGGTCGCGTTTAAGATTGAGTCTCACAATCACCCGTCTGCGGTGGAGCCGTTTCAAGGGGCAGCAACTGGGGTGGGGGGCATTTTGCGAGATATTTTTACGATGGGGGCCCGGCCCGTAGCGGTGCTCAATGCACTGCGCTTTGGGAGCTTGGATGATCCTAAAACCCGTCGGATTTTTACAGGAGTGGTCTCCGGTATTGCCCACTATGGAAACTGTTTTGGGGTGCCCACGGTGGGGGGCGAAATTTATTTCGATCAGACCTATAGCGGTAATCCCCTGGTCAATGCCATGGCTATCGGCGTGATGGAAACGCCAGAAATCGTTAAGTCGGGGGCGGCAGGCCTAGGCAACCCGGTGCTTTATGTGGGCTCCACCACCGGGCGTGACGGTATGGGGGGAGCCAGTTTTGCCAGTGCTGAGCTGAGTGACGAGTCAGAGGCCGATCGTCCGGCGGTGCAGGTGGGCGACCCGTTTTTAGAAAAGTCTCTGGTAGAGGCCTGCCTGGAGGCGTTTAAAACCGGTGCGGTGGTCGCAGCCCAGGATATGGGGGCGGCAGGTATCACCTGCTCTACCGCAGAGATGGCGGCTAAGGGTGGGGTGGGTATTGAGCTTGACCTAGACAAAATTCCAGTGCGAGAGACCGGCATGGTGCCCTATGAGTATCTGCTCTCAGAATCCCAGGAAAGAATGCTATTTGTGGGCCAGGCTGGCCGTGAACAGGAATTGATCGACATTTTTGAGCGCTGGGGGCTGCACGCGGTGGTGGCTGGGCAGGTGATTGCCGAGCCCATCGTGCGGATTTTGTTTCAAGGGGGGACTGCGGCTGAGATACCGGCAACGGCTCTGTCTGATAACACCCCCATCTATGAGCGTGAAGTGCTGGCTGAGGCCCCCGACTATGCGCAACGAGCTTGGGCTTGGCAAGAGGGCCAGCTACCCCCTTGTTCAGCCTCAGGGATAGCCGGACGCGATTGGAACCAGATTGTGTTGCAGCTGTTGGGGACACCGACCATTGCTTCAAAGCAGTGGGTCTATCGCCAGTATGACCATCAAGTCCAAAACAATACGGTGCTGTTACCGGGCGGCGCTGATGCGGCGGTGATTCGGCTGCGGTCTCTAGAATCGGGGACTTCCGTTGCCCCCGCTGCTGCTAATTCTGGGCTGGCGGCGACCACTGACTGCAACCCTCGCTATGTTTATCTCAATCCCTACGAGGGTGGCTTAGCCGCCGTGGCGGAAGCCGCTCGCAATCTCAGCTGTGTCGGGGCAGAGCCCCTGGCGGTGACCGATAATCTCAATTTTGGTAGTCCCGAAAAGCCGGTGGGCTATTGGCAGCTGGCTGAGGCCTGCCGCGGGCTAGCGGATGGCTGTCGGGCTTTTGCGACCCCGGTGACCGGCGGTAACGTATCGCTCTATAACGAGACCCTGGACAGCGACGGCAATCCTCAGCCGATTTGGCCCACGCCCGTGGTGGGGATGGTGGGGATGATTCCAGATCTTGAGAAAATCTGCGGTCAGGGGTGGCACACTGAGGGCGATCGCATCTATCTGCTAGGACTTCCCCTGGGCCAAACTGGCGAGGGTAATGTCACCCTGGGCGGGTCAGAATACCTGGCGACGGTACATGGGATGGTGACGGGTAAGCCTCCAAAAATCCATGCAGACCTCGAAACCAGCGTTCAGGCCGTCTGTCGCCAGGGTATTCGTCAGGGCTGGGTGCGCTCGGCCCATGACTGTAGTGAGGGGGGCGTTGCGATCGCACTCGCCGAAGCCTGTATCAGTGGCCAAAAAGGAGCCCGCCTGACGCTGCCAGTGAATAGCTCACTCCGTTGGGACACCTTGCTGTTTGGCGAGGGCGGTGCCCGCATCGTGGTGTCTGTAGACGCAGCCCAGATGGCTGACTGGGAGCGCTACTTAGCTGAACGTTTACCCGATGCCTGGCAGCACTTAGGCCAGGTTGGGACGGCGGATGCCCCGCTCGTTGTAACCCCCTCAGACATCTCCCCGTCAGCTCAGCAGCCAGTGATAGACCTCTCGCTAGCCGCTATGTCCGATATCTGGCGCTATGCCATTGAGCGCGCTCTGACTGCTTAACCCCCTGTTAACCTACCCATCGCCTGCTAACGTATAAAAGATTGATTAAAAGGACCCATCCCTTTTGCTTGATTTGATGGAGCCACTTGATTGAGGCCATCCTGATTCGGGCATACCAATGCTAGGATCGATAAGGGATTAAGGGACGATTAAATCGTCGCCCCGGTCTTGCGACTTACGTGCGACTCAGTCAGATATCAACCGATTAAATAGAGTTTTCTATGGGCAACCTGCTCAAGTAGCTTGCCCATAGGGTGCCAATGGTTCTTTTTGCCGTCATTTGGAGCTTTAAGCCAGCAACATGTCCCAGCCTGTTTCTTTGCCTGTTGCCCATCGGTTAAATCAGTCTACAGAAGACCGCCCAGATAAACCCGAAGAAGCATGCGGCGTATACGGTGTTTTTGCACCGCGAGAAGATGTCGCCACCCTGACCTATTTCGGGCTATACGCGCTGCAACACCGAGGCCAAGAATCCGCTGGCATCGCCACCTTTGACCAGGGTGAGGTGCATCCTTTCAAAGGCATGGGACTCGTCTCCCAGGTATTTGACGACGAAATTCTCAGACAGCTGCCTGGGCAGTGGGCGATCGGCCACACTCGCTACTCAACCACCGGGTCAAGCCGTATGGTCAATGCCCAGCCCGCGATCATAGAGACCCGCTTGGGCACCTTGGCCCTGGCCCACAATGGCAACCTGGTCAACGCCACCAGTCTTCGCGAAGAGCTCTTGCAGCGTGACCATGATTTAGTCACTACCACAGATACCGAGCTGATTGCCTTTGCCATGGCCGAGGCGGTCAACGACGGCCTCGGCTGGATAGAGGCTGCTGTTAAAGCCTTTAAGCGCTGCGAAGGGGCCTTTAGCCTGACGATTGCCACCCCCCAGGGGATTCTGGCCACCCGCGATCCGCGAGGCATTCGCCCACTGGTGTTGGGCTACATTGGCCACGAAGACCCCCAAGACGGTCCGGGTCAATATGCCCTATCCTCTGAAACCTGCGGCCTCGATATTGTTAACGCCCACTACCTGCGCGATGTCCAGCCTGGAGAGCTGCTTTGGATTAGCGACTCGGGCATTCAGTCGATCCAATGGGCTGAGCCCCAGCGACGGCTGTGTGTGTTTGAAATGATTTATTTTGCCCGCCCTGACAGTGTTTTCCACAAGGAGAGTCTCTATAGCTATCGCCAGCGATTAGGGCGCCGATTGGCTCAAGAGGCCCCCGCTGATGTGGACTTGATCATGGCAGTGCCAGATTCAGGCATTCCGGCGGCGATTGGTTATTCGCAGACATCGGGGATTCCCTATGCTGAGGGGCTGATCAAAAACCGCTATGTCGGGCGTACCTTTATCCAACCCACCCAAACCATGCGGGAGGCAGGCATTCGGATGAAACTCAACCCGCTGCGGGATGTGCTGGTGGGCAAGCGCGTGCTGATTGTCGATGACTCGATTGTGCGGGGCACCACCAGCCGCAAAATTGTTAAAGCGCTGCGAGATGCTGGGGCTACCGAAGTACACATGCGGATTTCGTCACCGCCAGTTACCCATCCCTGTTTTTATGGTATCGATACCGACAGCCAGGATCAGCTGATCGCAGCGACCAAATCTGTCAAAGACATCGAAACCCAAATTGAGGTAGATTCTTTGGCCTATCTTAGCTGGGAGGGCATGTTAGAAGCCACTGGCGAAGCTATGGACAGCTTTTGCTCCGCCTGTTTTACCGGCGACTATCCGGTGGCTATCCCAGAACAATTTAGGCGCTCGAAGCTCATTCTAGAGAAAACCCCAGTGGGCGCAAGGGAGTAAGGTGGATTGTGCTCAGCTTTTCCCTATGCCAGTCAAGGCGTGGGGAAAGGGTAATTATGGGGTCGAAGATGGGTGAAACCGTGGGTGCAAAAGACGTTTGACGGGCTGCTGACCTTGTATATGCTGCTCAACAATCTCAGCCACATCCTCCGGACGCACTCGACAATACCAAACATTGTCAGGCATTACCCTGACGGTTGGACCGGAGCCGCACTGCCCAAGACAGCCACTGCTTGCCACCATGCACTCTGCTGAAGCGTAAATCCGAAACGCTTCTAAAACCTTTGCAGACTGACTGCGAGAACAGGTTCGATATTGACAGACCTGGATAAAAGAGGGCTGGCTTGGCTGACTAGGCAGGCTCTCAACGTGACCAGTCAAGTTTGATTTAGCCACAGAGCTATACTCGATTTGCCTAGGGGGTTTAAGGGGGAACACACAACCAAACCAGTACTTTAATAATCGCAGCCTTTTCAGAGAAGTGCAACCATTTTTAAGGAAAAATCAAATTTTTTATCCGGACAATATGGAAGCTAATGAGTTTTTAATTTGGCTACTTAATATATCTAGACTGCCTGGATATGTTAAGCAATCTAAGTTCCCAAAACTCGATTGACCAACTTGCCCACCGACTGCTTGACCAATCGCCGCCGCTGCCACTTATCAAAATCTTGCTGATAGCGATATCCACCACGCTGATAGGTCCGCCAGGCGTGTAGTGACAGCGGTAGTCCCCAAAACAGGGCGAGGTAAAGCGAAAATCCTAAGCCGCCGCCCATCAGCAAATCAATCAGCACTAAAAAGCCGTTAACGATGCTGTAGCGGACCAAGTGGTGTTGAAATTTTTGCTTGCGATATTCATGAAACAGTCCCTGTTCTTTCGCTTCAGTCCTAAGCCCCAGCCACTCTCGCTCAGCGGCCCACAAGGTATCGGCTTGAATGCCCAGTTCTGATGCAATTTCTAACAACTGCGCCTTGGAGAGTTCACCGGACTCGGTGTCTTTTGCGATCGCAATCTGCAAAATTCGCTGGGCATCTTCAGCCGCATAGAGCTCACTCATGGGTAATCGGGCGCACGTCTTCTTTAGTTATAGATAATTTTGTGGTCAATGCACCATGCTTTTAGAGTACGGACAACCGAAAGTTATTGGCGAGACTTGCAAAGGGGCCTCAAGGTAATTTCAAAAAGTTTTGAAGGAAAAGAGAAGGAGGAAAGGGGAAAGGCGTATAGCCCAAGGGGCCTTCAAGAAAAGTGAAGCCATGTCCCTTGGGCTATAAGGCGCTACTCACCATCCACTACCCTCTACTCACTACAAAATCCCAATTTCAGGCCGATGCTGTGCCCAGGGTTGGGCTGTTTCAATCTGGGTCGCTAACGAGAGCAGGGTCGCTTCGTCAGCGGGTTTACCCACCAGCTGTACGCCCAACGGTAGCCCCTCAGCGGTAAACCCGGTTGGGATGGAAATGGCCGGTTGTCCGGTGGCGTTGAAGGGGGGGCACGGCGCAACCCAGTGGATAATTCGATCTAGTGTCTTAGCGGGGCCGAGTCTTGCCCATTCGCCAATGCGAATGGTGGGGTGCAGGTAGGTGGGCATCAGCAACACATCGTACTGGTCGAAAAAGGCCACGATTTGGCGAGAGCGCAGCTGTAGCTCGGTGACTGCCTTGAGATACTGACCGCTGGAGGTAAAGCGAGCCTTGCGCTGTAACCAGCGGTTAAATCGACTTAAAAAAATAAACGGCACACCGCTTTCGTCTAGCACCGAGCGCCAAACCGTCACAAACGGGTCAACCAGGCCCTCAAAATTGGGGCTCGCCACTTCTACCAAATGCCCTAACTGCTCCAGCAGAGTCGCCATCGCCTCAACCGGCTGTCGACAGAGGGCATCGGCTTGCCCCACCGGAGACACCGATGTGGTCATGGCAATGCGTAATGGCTGGGGCGGGCGCTGGGTCGCCGTCCAGAAAGAGTCGCTGGGGTCGGGTAGCCAGTAGGGGTCGCCGGTCACATAGCCAGAGATCACATCGAGCATGGCTGCGGCGTCAGCCACGGTGCGAGCCAACCCCCCTTCGATGGCCAGGCCGCTGATGCGATCGCCAGCGGGTGCGTGGGACACTCTCCCCCGCGAAGGTTTGAGGCCCACCAGACCACAGCAAAAGGCGGGCCCTCGCAAGGATCCGCCCCCGTCTGACCCATGGGCAATCGGGCACAGCCCTGCGGCCAGCGCCGAGGCAGCGCCCCCGCTCGAGCCTCCGGGGGTGTAATCCAGATGCCAGGGGTTGCGAGCGGGGGGAAATCCCCTGGGCTCGGTATAGGGAAATGACCCCAACTCGGAGGTGGCGGTTTTGCCCAAAATCACAAAGCCCGCCTGGCGAAGTTGGCGAACAATGCCGTCGTCGTTGTCCGCAATGCGTTTTTTGGCTGCGCGCAGGCCGTAGCTGCAAGGGACTCCTTTCACCGCCTTCAGGTCTTTAATCGGTATCGGTACGCCAAAAAAGGGAGGCAGATCTGTTAGGTCTGAGCGGTGGGCTAGTTGTTCGGTTTTAGTGGTGGCGTCTGCGATCGCAAGCTCCCTCATCACCGTAAAGTAGCTGCCCAATTTCGGATTGAGCTGCTCAATCCGCTGCAGGTAAAGCGTCGTCAGCTCCAGGGGAGAAATGACTTTTGTGCGGATCAAACGGGCCTGCTCTAGCGCAGGGGCAAAGGCGAGATCGTTGGCGTCCATATCAGCTAGATTACCGCCCAGATGGCATCAGCGCCGCCTTAGGATAGGCAATGCGTTTGTGGTTATAGCGTTGCCAGACCTGCACAAAAATATTGGCAATCACGCTCATATCGTCTCGGCTTAAGGATGACTCCACCAGCTGATTGTCTTTCCAACGCGCCCGTAAAATCTTATTTACCATGTTGTAAGCCTCTTCCAGGCTGGCATCCTTATTCAAGGAACGTAGCGCGGCTTCACAGGAGTCGGCCAGCATCACAATGCCAGTTTCAGGGGACTGGGGAATGGGGCCATCGTAGCGAAAATCTTCCTCTCGGATCTCCATCTCGGGGTGCCCTGTCCCAATTTCCTTGGCCTGGTGATAAAAGTAGCTGATTTGCATGGTCCCCTGATGCTCTGGAATGAAGGCCCGAATCGCCTTGGGCAGGCGATGTTTGCGGGCCATCTCAATCCCCACAGAGACATGCTTTTTGATGATATCAGTGCTTACCCAGGGGTCATTGATGATGTCATGCTTATTGGGCTCATCCATCTGATTCTCAATAAAACCCAGCGGATCGTGCATCTTGCCAATGTCATGGTAAAGCGTCCCTGCCCTGACCAGCTCAACATTATGACCCAATGCTCTAGCCGCTGCCTCCGCCAGATTTGCCACAAACATAGTGTGTTGAAAAGTGCCAGGGGCCTCGGCTGATAGCCGTTTGAGTAAGGGGCGATTGGGGTTAGATAGCTCCGCCAGACGAATTGGGGTGACCACATCAAAGCCTGATTCTAAATAGGGGCTAATCCCCAGGGCGACAATACTCCATGCAACGCCGTAGATGCCTTGCATGGCCGACCCGGTTAGCAAGGTATACCAGGCCGACACCGACACCACACTGAACATTAGCGTCAGCAGCAGATGGACAATGCCCTGGGTCAGGCCCACAACACCGCCCAATAAGGCAAATTCTTCTCGCGATCGCAGCTTTGGTGCAAACCAGACCCCTACCATAGCTGCTGTCGCCCCTGCCACCAGTGGCACCAGGGCCACATTGGCCCCAATCGGCAGCAGCAGTAACAGCAGCCCCACCGCTGCCCCGCCCAACACTACTCCATAAAAGCTACTGATTAAAAGGCCAACAGCTGGCAACCCCAGGGTAGGGGTGCCAATGGCCACCAGCACAGCCACCGCTAAAGCCAGCAGCAGTACTAATAAATGATCTCGCTGACGCAGCCCGCCGGAGCGGGAATGCTCTAGCCATAAAAACAAGGCCGTACAGCAGCCCACCAGCACCCCAAAGCCCGTGAAGCCAATCCAGTTAAAGCGCCGTCGGGTCAGCCTAAAATGATCGAGCAAAACAAAATCTTCTCGGGTAATCTTTTCCCCCCGTTTTACGATCACCTCATCCTGAGCGATAGACACCGTGACGGGTTTGACTTCTTCAACGGCTTGTTCGGCCCGCAGTCGAGTGCGCTCCGGGTCTTCGATCAAATTGGGGCGCAAAACCGTCATCAACAAGGTCGCTGACACCTGCTCAGCTTCAAACGATTGTGACCCCTGTAGCTGAGCTTCTACCGCATCCCGCAGTAAATCATCGGGCATACCTGGATGAATTCCCTGGACCAGCATGCGCTGCAGCACCTGTTGAATGGTCCGTTGGGTTGCCTGCCACTCTAGCTCACTCAGTTCAAATAGCCTGGCATTAAAGGGCTGGTTGGTTTGGCCCAGGCGCTGTAGCTGATCTTGGGCCTTTTTATACTGCAAGCGATTGGCTTGAATTTGAGTCCCCACCGCTAAAAAGGATTGGGGAGATGTCTGCTGACGATACCGTAATAGCTCCTCGAGAGCCGCTTTTTGCTCAAAACTGAGATTATTAAGTTGTTCCTGGAGCGGGCCTCCTGAACTGGTTCCCTGGTTTACCAGGGAAACCGTCACCGCTGACTGCTGAGCCAGATTCCAAATCGCATTCCATTCCCGGTCGGTTGAGCTGCGCAGGTAGCGTTGGGTGGTGGTAGACAGGGTCGAGGTTGATAAATAAGGAAATCGCCCGATCAGCTCACGGATTTCGCTGGCCTGGCGTAGTAGGGTGGTGGTTTCTTGCTTAATTTTGTCGGTGGTTGTAGGGTCCGACATTAAAATTTGAACGGCTCCCTTGCGAGCTGCGTTACGGCTTTCGTCCGTACTTTGATGATCGACAAGGGTGATTGACTCATGGGCCGTTAGGGTCTCGGGGGCAAAGGTGTCTACCCCCAATACCGGCTGATTGTAAAACCGTTGGCCTAACCCCGCGGTCAACAGCAGCATCGCCAGCACAATTGCGAATTGAGTCTGATTAAATAGCGAGTTACGGGACATACAATGCAGTCCCGTCGAACGGTTTGCCAGGGTCGTCGACTGACGAATGGCAGAATTTGAATGGGTGAGTACCGAGAGTGAAGCATCTTCGATGGGCAACCATTTTCTCAGACGAGGTAACCATGGCTCAGATACTTGCCCTAACCATCGACTGACAGAATAAAACGGTCGTTTTAGCCATAGCCAGAACGACCAGCGCCAGCACTGATTCATCAACTTTGCAAGCGACTGGAGTGTCTTCATTACCCCACCAATATCGGCCTAAAAAACCGCCTAAGAAACCATTGACTCAGAAAATATGGACTGAAGCATATGCAATCAGGGGCAGGGGGAATCGCTATTAACGATTCGAGAGTGTAAAAACGTGCACCTTAGATAATGTTGAATTTGACATTGCACAGGAATGCACTTTACACATGATTTTTAGCTATTGCCTAAAGACATTACCCAGACATAGACATCACTTAGACATTATAGGTTGATACCCATTTATATAGACGGTAATGGCATTACCGGTGGTTGAGCTTGCATTTCTTGAGTCGGGCGAGTAGTTGGAGCGCCCAACCATTGATAAAAAGGCGCATCGATTTTAGACCACAGCTCAGTCAAGCCATCCCCTTGCGTCAAGTCTAAGGGCGTCAAACTTGGTAAGGCCCCCACGGTAGTCAACCACGATATCAACCAAGGCACTGGCATTTGAGATAGACCCCCGTGGACCCCGGATAATAAACCAGTCAGTGCGGAGATCGCACTAGAGTGCGTACAGTCAAAGGCATACTTCACGGCTAAACCATAGCTTTCCGGAACCCTCAAGAAACTATACAAGGCTACCCCGACCGGAAAAAGTTCGGGAAATTGCCGCCGTAGCCCTGGCAAAAGGGAGGCAGTCAAGGCCCTTGTTGTCTGCTGTTCTCCTTTGAGCGTGCGCTCAAGCAAGGCAATCATTGATGGGGCAGCGCTGTGCTCACCTAGACATAACCGTTGGGACAGGGCAGCTAATAGCGTTTGGGGAGCGCGCTGGTCAAGCAGATGTTCTAAACTCCAGGCTAAGAGCCCAGCCATTTGTTGAGTGCTATCCGCCCCGTTTCTGATGACGCTAGCCTGGTTCTGGGTACCGCGTTGGCTATAGTTTTGGCTATAGTGCTGACCGTAGTTTTGCAGTAGCCAGGGCACGAACTCAACCAGCTGGTCCACAGGGGCTTTAGCCTGGGGCGACCCGGTTGGCAAAGCGCTCAGGCTTAATGACCTAGACTCAGGGGCTTTCTGCGAGGACGCCCCAAATCTAAATTCAGCTAGATAAGTTCCTACCAGGGCAGCTCTAAACTGATCCCTGACGGCGATTCCCGGTTGAGATAAAGACATGTCTGCGGTGCGAGCTTCGACGGGAACTCAGTCCAATGAAAGCGGGAAGGTATGGCTGGGTCACTCAAATCCTATGCTAAAGCAAACCCACTAAATGCAAAGGTCCATGGCCGCTCACTAATTCGAGCAGGAGTGCCAAAAAGCCCACCATCGCCAGACGACCGTTCCAGACTTCGGCAAAGGGGGTCAGCCCCCAAGCAGATTTGTCTTGGGGATAAATGCGGACCCGTTTCTCTGGCTGTACCACGTCCGAAAACAGCTTGCGAGGGGCCTTGAGTGCCTCAACCACCATGTCAGCCATGTCTTGAATAAAGGTGGTGTCAGTATTCAGTGCCGGGACCCGATGAAAGCCTTCGATGCCCGCTTCCTCGGCCAGTTCTCGATACTCGATGTCGATTTCTTGAAGGGTCTCAATGTGCTCAGAGACAAAGCTAATAGGGACAACGACCAGATCGTGGACACCTTTAGCGCCGAGGTCTGCGATCGCATCCTCTGTATAAGGCTTTAGCCACTCCACCGGACCCACCCGGCTTTGGTAAGCCAGGGTGTGCCCATTAGGGCGATTGAGCTGCTTCATAATCAGCTCAGTACATTGTTCAATCTCACGTTGGTAAGGATCTCCAGCTTCTTCGACATAGCTCACGGGGACACCGTGGGCGCTAAAGAAAACATGGGCTGTCTCCGGGGTAGGCAGCTTATCGATTTCTTGGGCAATCAGATTAGCCATCGCCTCCACGTAGCCCTCACGGTTGTACCAGGAGGGGATGACCGTGTAATTTATGCGATTAAGGGAGGGGTCTTCTAACCAAAGCTGCTCAAGCACTCTAAAGCTGGAGCCACTGGTGCTAATAGAAAACTGGGGATACAGCGGTAAGATAACCAGGTCTTCGACGCCGTCGTTTTTAATTTGGGCTACCGCTTCTTCGGTAAAGGGATACCAATATCGCATGCCGATGTAAACTTTGGCATCATAGCCCTGGGCCTGCAACTGGGTCTTAAGAGCATCGGCTTGCTCCTGGGTAATTCGCCTGAGGGGAGATCCGCCGCCAATTTGCTTATAGTTCGCTTGGGACTTTTCAGCCCGACTATTGGAAATCAACCAGGCTAATGGCTTTTGCAGCCACGGAAACGGTAGCCGGATGATTTCAGGATCAGCAAAAAGGTTGAACAAAAACGGACGGACGTCCTCTAGCTGTTCGGGACCTCCCAAGTTCAGCAGTAAAACCCCAGTGCGACCCATAACAAACTTTGTATCCTTGTGGCTAAGTTTTAATCATCTTTGCTTATCGTAACAACTAACCCCCGTTAAGGGATATCAGATTTGACCAAAGCGATCCCCCATCCCCTGGATGCCCAACTTGAGAAAATCAATCAGCGCCTCAAAGCAGCTCAACTAGGACTCAAGATCGAGCGCCGGGGTGAAAAGCTCAGTCTGCGCGGCACGTTACCGCCTCGACCGGGCAGTGCCCGCCTCAAACCCTATCAACAGCGCATTCCGCTGGGGCTGCCTGCGACCAAAGCAGGGCTTAAGCAGATCGAGCAGACAGCCAAGGTGATTGCGGCCCAGCTGATTCAAAATACCTATGATTGGCGGCAGTACCTGGGGCCTGCGGCAGGGCTCAAGCTCAGCGGGGCAACCCTGGCTGAGCAAATCCAACAGTTTGAAAATCACTTTTTTGCTGAGCGTAGCGTGACGACCCAGCCCGCGTCCCTCAAGACCACCTGGGAAAAATCCTATGCGCCCTACCTGCGCAAGCTCCAGAGCACAGTCGAACAGCATCCCCAGTTCAGCCTGCCGGAGCTGATCTATGCCACTGTGCAAAGTACGACTGCCAATTCTCGCAGCCGTCAGGTTTGCTGCACGGCTTTAGCGGCCCTGGCTGAGTTTTTGCAAATTGAGCTGCCCACCGATCTGAAATCTTTTTGGGGCGGTTACGGCAATAGCCAAACCCAAGTACGCGATTTGCCCTCTGACGAGCAAATTGTTGAGGTCTATGCAACGATCAAAAATCCGCAATGGCAGTTTGTTTACGCCATGATGGCCACTTATGGGCTGCGCAATCATGAGGTTTTCTTTTGTAACTCGCGGACTGACGGGGTAATCGAGGTACTAGAAACCACCAAAACTGGCAGCCATGAGGTGTGGCCGTTTTATCCAGAATGGGTTGAGCGGTTTGGGTTGCGATCGCTCGAGCTGCCGTCAATCAACACAGATCTCAACAAAACCACTTTGCAGCGCATCGGACAGCAGGTCACGACCCAGTTTCGACGTTATAGGATTCCGTTTTCGCCCTATGATTTGCGCCATGCCTGGGCGGTGCGCACCATTTTATTTGGCATCCCCGATACGGTGGCGGCCCGGATGATGGGCCACTCAGTACAGGTCCACAACCGCACTTACCATCGCTGGATCACCCACCGCGACCAGCAGGCTGCTGTTCAATCGGCTCTCAGTAAGAGCCAGCTACAGGCACCGTTGTAAACCATTTGGTGCTGAACTGTTAAAAGGATCTAGGCAGTCAAAACCTTTATTCTGCAAGAACTTCAGAGGAAATCAGCTTAGGAACCTGAAACCCTTGTCCAATAAAGATCAAGAAGTTTAGATCCTGTTAAGAAGCCAGTGCCCCTTTGACCGCCTTGACTTTGCTGACTTCTAAATAAAATCCTTCATCCGGTTCTGCCCCACTTTCTAAATCTTCACGATCACTAAATCTTTACGATCAAAGATGGTTGAGCCAATCGGGTAAAGCTTTACGATGAATTTTTCAGCGAGGGTTTCAACAAAATGACCAACTACCTTCTTAAAGTATTCATGCTCAGGTGAGGGAGCCATGATCTCAAGAATACCTCGATGATAGGTCAATCGCAGGTTGCGATTGTGTAGCTCAGCCTGTAGCTTTTGATAAGTTTGCCAGGTGATGCCTGACAGCTGAAGGGGGGGAGCAAGCTGGGTAGGCGGCGTATTGACCATATCTCCAGGTTATGGGGTTGTGGTAACTCGCTTTTTGAGTGAATCTGCGCGTCGTTTTGCCGTCGAATTTTTAGCGTCAATATCCAGGGCCTGTTGGTAAGACTCCAGAGCCTGTTTCATCAGCTGTTTCTTCTCATAGCTGTGGCCCAGGTTATTGAGGGCAGTAACGTACCCAGGCGAAAGCTTGAGTGCTTCTTTATATTGCTTGATAGCCAGATCGTATTGCTCCTGGGCAAAGTAGGCGAACCCGAGGGCATTGTAGACAATGGCCGCGTTTTCCCCCTCTTCTTCGTTATTGATGGTTTTGACGGCCTGCTGTAGGTAGAGACTGGCCTGGGTAAAGAGCCTCTTGTCGAGCAGCAGGCTACCCAACTCGTAATATTCCTTTGCAGTCCCCTTTTGGCTGGCGAGTTTCTTTTGTAAACGGGAAAGAGTGCTCTCAATGCGCCGGGTCTTAAACACCTGACGCAGCACAAAAAATGCCGAAACGCCAAGCAGGGCAATCAAACCGGCTAGATATAGCAGTAGGTAATTCCCGTTTTCCATATGGCCTATATTAATCCAAACTTATTTCAAGACTCTATTTGTTTCCTATTCTCTCATTTCCTATTCTCTCACGCGCCTAAACCTTGAACACATCCAGCTCCGTAATGGGACTACGGCAGTCCCCAGTGGCTGGCGCGCTCTTGTAACCAACCTTGGTCATGCCAGCTTTCAACGAGCTGATTGATTTCTCGGCGCAGGGGGCGGTACTGGGTGCCTTTGGGCATCACAATGGCCAAAGGCTCTATCGAAATGATATCTGACAGTAGGTGGTAGCTATCATCTTGCTGCACCCAACCTGCTAGCAGCGTAACGTCTCCAGCAAAGGCGTCAACTTGTTGTGATGCCAACAGGCCCAAGGCGTCTTGGTAGGTGGCTACGGGGGTTAAGGTGGCCCCTGGCAAAATATAGCGTACATGGGCGACGGTGCTAGAGTTATCGAGCAGAGCCACCTGCCCCGTGCGCAGATCTTCCAGGGCTTGAATTTGCGGGGATTGGGTCAAAAAGCCCACACCGTCGTGATAATAGGGCAGGCTAAAACTGGCGATGCGCTGTCGCTGGGGGGTGATGGTAATGTTTGCGATCGCAACATCTACCCCGCCATCTATCACCTGATTCACCCTATCCAGATTACTCACCGGCTGAAACTCAACCGCGTTGGGGTCTCCCAAAAGTTCCTCGGCCAGCCGTCGGGCAATATCAATCTCAAACCCGATCAACTCGCCAGTCTCATCTCGAAACCCGAGGGGCTGCCAATTATCCTTGACCGCCACAATTAGATAACCCCGCTCTTGAATCTCTGCCAGCTCTGCAGATAAAACAATTGAGGGTACAGCTAGCTGCACCCCCAACAGTAAACCAAAACCAAATAGGCTACGAAGCATTGTCTAGATGAGGGGTAATGGGCTTTAGGCATTCAAGCCAGAGATGTCTAACCCAGGGGCTGACCTCTAAAAACTAGCACCTGGTGCCCAGCACCCATTACTTACCCGCAAGCTCAACGACTTTGGCAAAGCTAGCTGCATCAAGCACCGCCATTTGAGCTAGCATCTTGCGGTTAAGCTGAATATCAGCTCTTTTAAGGTCGCCAATTAAGCGGCTGTAGGTCGTCCCGTTTAGACGCGCAGCCGCATTGATGCGGGCAATCCAAAGCCGACGAAAATCACGCTTGCGGTTACGACGATCGCGATAGGCGTAGCGCAACGCCTTCATCACCTGCTGATTGGCAGTGCGAAATAGCTTGGAGTGAGAGCCGCGATAGCCCTTTGCCAACTTAAGAATCTTTTTGCGGCGCTTACGAGCTACGTTGCCGCGCTTTACACGTGCCATGACGAGTCTATCCTAGTGAAAATCTGTGAAATTTTTTGAGATTAAGAATTTTGAGATGCTTGTTGTGAAGAACATGCCTGGTTTACAAGTAAGGCAACATGCCTTCTACGTTGGGCACATCTGCTTCGTTGACCACAGCAGCTTTGGACAAACGGCGCTTGCGATCTTGACCTTTGTGCTGCAGCAGGTGATTCTTAAAGGCTTTGCGGCGCATGATTTTGCCGCTACCGCTCCGGCGAAAACGCTTCGCAGCCGCCCGGCGTGTTTTTAGCTTTGGCATGGTTTTGGAATAAACTTCGACACAGTCTTAAATTTTACACCGTCTAATGCAAGACAGGCAAGGATAATTTTGAAGGTCTAGCCTGCGATCGCAGCATGGCTGTTGTGGGAAGCCTGAATATGCTGACTGGTCAACAACGCCGAGGCATCTTGGGCTGAGATCGGGCGATAAAAAATATAGCCCTGCACAGTATCACATTGAATGGAGCGTAGGAAATCTAGCTGCTCTATTTTTTCGACCCCTTCGGCGACGATGTTGAGCCCCAGCTTTTGCCCCAGGGAGACGATGGTGGTCACAATATGGGAAACCTTACTGTCAGGGACCAGTTCGCGAATGAAGGATTGATCAATTTTAAGGTTGTCCAGTGGGAGAAATTGGAGCCGATTGAGCGAGGAATGGCCCGTGCCAAAATCATCCACGGAGAGTTTGACCCCCATTTGATGAAGGTCTTCTAAAACTTTGCGGGTAAAGTCCACATCTTGAATCGCGGTGGACTCGGTGATTTCAAGCTCTAAGTGATAGGGGGCCAGACCCGTTTCCTCAAGAATCTGGGCCACCCGTTGTACCAAGTTGGGTTGCCGAAATTGCTTGGGCGAGAGGTTGACGGCGACGGTGATGGGGGGCAACCCTGCCATTTGCCAAGCTTTATTTTGGCGGCAAGCCTGGCGCAAAACCCATTCCCCAATGGGGATAATCAAACCGTTATCCTCCGCGAGGGAAATAAACACTTTGGGTGACACCAACCCCATTTTTGGATGCTGCCAGCGGATCAGGGCCTCAACCCCTCTGATTTCGCCAGACACTAGATTGATCCGGGGTTGGTAATACACAATAAACTCCTCGCGGGCCAGGGCGTGGCGCAGATCCTTTTCGAGGGTGAGCATCTCGGGGGACTTAGAATCGAGCAGCGGGTTATAGATGCCATAGCCATTTCGACCCTGCTCTTTGGCTCGATACAGGGCAATATCGGCATGTTTGATCAGGGTTTCGGCATCTTGGCTGGCTTCATCCAAAAAGGCAATGCCGATACTGCCGGTGACATAAAGCTCATGGTCGTCGACTTCAAAAACGGCGTCTAGGGCCTGCAAAATCCGCTCGGCAGTAGTGGTGGCCTTACTGAGATGGTCAATATTGGGCAGCAAGATGGTAAATTCATCGCCGCCCCATCGAGCCACCACATCCCCCCCCTTCAGGGCTCCTAAAATCCGCTTGGCGGCGGTGCGCAGCAGCTTATCCCCCGTCGTGTGCCCCAAGGTATCGTTAATCGTCTTAAAACGATCCAGATCCAGAAACATCACCGCCAAGCCGGGCTGACTCCGATCCGCATTATTCAGGCAAAGGGCCAGCTGTTCATCAAAGAGGGTCCGGTTGGGCAACTCTGTAAGTGGGTCGTAGTGGGCACGATGGCGAATCTTGGCTTCGATTTGATGGCGGTTGAGCGCAGCACTAATGCTAGCGGCCAGGGTAAATAAACTGGACTCCTCGTGGGGCGACCACTGACGATCCATTTGTGAGTCAGCAATCCCGGCATATCCCCAATAGGTCCCCTTAAGAAACAGGGGCACGAGCAAGATGGTCTGAATGGTTTGGGGACTATCGGCGGCGGCAGTTAAAATCTCGTGCGGTTCGATGTTGACTGAGTGCCCCTGGGCCAAAATGTCGTGCCAGTTGCCGAGTTCGGCTTCGCTGTTGATTTGATATCGCTGCAGCTGCTGAGGCAGCAGGGGTTGAAGGCCCTGTTGAGCCCACATGAATTGCAACTGTGGTAGCTGGTCTTCGTGGTGGGGTTGGACCAGAAAAACGTGATCGACTTCGGCGGCTTGGCCAAAAATTGCGATCGCAGCTCGAATCGCCACATCGCAGTCCAACTCAGTCAGCAGCGTATTGGTCGCTTGGGCAATGGCCCGCAGTAGTCCATCTCGTCTCAGCAGCTCGGCTTCGGCATGTTTCTTATTGGTAATATCCTCAACCGAGCCCTCGTAGCCGACCGGCTGCCCCATCTCGTCACAGAGTACCCGTGCATTTTCAGAAATCCAAACGATTTGACCATTGGGCTGATAGACCTGGGACTCAAACTCCCTGACAGAGCCCTGCTGTTGCAACCGCTTGACAAACTTAGCCCGCCGATCTGGTTTGACATAGAGCTGATTGAGTTGATTAGCATTACTAAAGATCAGATCGGCAGGGGTCTTGTAGCCGTATATCTCAGCCATCATCGGGTTGACAATGGCATATCGCCCCTCAAGATCACTCTGAAAGATGCCCTCGATTGCATTTTCAAAAATGTTTTTATATTTGCTCTCAGCCTGTAAGTGGGCCGCCTCAGCCCGCTTGAGATCGGTGATATCGAGCATAAAGATGCGAATCAAATAGCTCTCAGGCAGATAATAAATAGATTGCTGATAGACCCTGCCATCAAAGCTCACCTCTCGTAAGCAAGAGGGCTCGCCCGACGCATGGACCGTATCAATCACCCATTTTAGGGTGGCATGCTGGATGCCCAACTTGCGAATCTCTGGAAACTTGCCAATCGAAGCCGGATTCATGTAAGTGACATGGCCCTGCAAATCGATCTCTACGATGGGGTTAGGGCTGAGTTCCAAAAAAGAAACTAACCGAGCCAATTCAGCATCGGCAGAATCCTCGGTCATGGCTTTCTCAATAATGACCGTACCGAGCGGATCTATTTCTTGAAGGAGCAAATTGCCATTGCTATCAATTTCTGGCAATCCGTTGTTTAAATTTGAAACACAGAAATAAGTCGCTTTGGTTTTGCCACCAAAATCAACCTGATCGCCATGTCTGAGAATGTGAGAAGACCGCTTTTCACCATTCACAAAGACGCCGTTGGTGCTGCGTTTGCCGTTGAGATTGCCGTCAATCAGGCGAAAGAAATGATGATCGCTATCTGGAAAAGCAATGCGCAGCAGGATAGCATGCTGGCGCGAAATCTCGGGGGCACTAATGACAATAGAGTTGCTGGAAGCCCGACCAATTGAGTAAGTAACCCCCTCTAACGGTATCCTATGGGCTCCCTGATAATCTTTGATTTCTAAAAAGTGAAATATTTTCGTTTCCATAGAGAAATGGAACGGTGTCCAATTGTGTCAACAATAGCTCCTAGACTGGGGAGAAGATGGGCAGTATCTTAGCTATACCCAGCATAGCGATATGCATAACCTGATAATAAGTAGACATAACGGGACGATCCTAAGCCTATTGCCGTAAGTTCAAGCCGTCCACAAACACTTACTAAAGTATATTCAACCAATCTAGAACCAATCTAGAAGTATATTCACCAATCTAGCTGTCTTGTCGTATAGGCAAAAGGGTAAATATACAGGGCTTTGATGTATGACCTTGCTCCGGGTTCACAGGTTCAACCTTTACAGCCTGCCCTTGTCGGTTTCTAACAAGGCTGCTGTTTTATCCTCAAGTTCTTGTTGGAGAGATTTGTCCAGATAGCTAATGTAGCGTTAATATCTCTGTTGCTATTTTCTACTTTCTGTCTTTGTCGTGCTCTAATATAGCGGCGGCTTGATCTTCTAGCTCTTGCTGCAAAGTCTTGTTTAGATAGCTGATGTAGTACTGCATGCTGTGGTCGGCGATTAAATCAAATCCAGATTCGAATAGCCCCTTGGCAATCCCCCATGCAGCATCCAAAGCGCGGTTAAACGCTTTGTAGTTGGCGACCAAAATACCTTTAGAGTCAAAGTATTTCATCGTACCCAAATGACCATAAAACCGCATGGGGTTTAAGGGTGAAAACGGAGGGGGGACATGGGGCACGATGTCGTTGTTGTTGACGAACCGAAATACTTTGCCGTCAAGGTTGTTATTCAGCTGACGAGAAAAAGACCAGTCGCCGACCCTGGGCTGTCCGAAGGTGTATAGCCCAGCGACATCAATGCCGTTTTCGCTGAGGGCAGCGGCGGCCATCGTGGCCAGGGCTCCCCCCAGGCTATGACCGGTAATCAACAACGGCGGCAGTGCTTTTCCTTGCTTTAGGCAGTCTGCTCTCCAACGGGTAATTTGTTCAAGCACAGCTCGTTCGATAATGGCCCAGCCCAAAAAGAACCCCGTATGCACTTTGCCTTTATAGGACGAGATTGAGGTAATCCCAGCTTTGCGAATCGTAAAGTTACGTAGTTTTGTGTTGAAGTTGGTAAACCAGTCTTTGAGTTCTTGGCTGCCCCGAAAGGAGAGCACCATAAACTCATCGGTGCGAAAAATAAAGGCCTGGGTGTCTCGCCCTTTGTTGTTAAAGTAACGAAAGTTGTTTTTGATATCAATGCCCCAACGACGGGAGATTTCGGCGACATATTTTTTGTCTTGGTAAATCAGGTAAGAGGCTTTGGCTAAGCTTAAAGCCAGTTTTGTGCTGTACTGAGTCGGACTTTCTTTAAAGACAAGATCATTCTCGCGGTAAGGGGATGGCAAAATCCGATAGCCAAACTTCTCGAACAGACGCTGTACGCCTGAAAAGCCGTATTCATGAATGTAGCTGTAAAGCTGATCGTAAAGCTGAGAGGTACCTTCTCGACGACAGGTGGGGTCACCGATTAAACGCACCCAGTAAAGCAGCCAAGGTTTCATCTCTTTGTAAGTACATAGATCTGACTCGATAAAGTAGCCAAAATGCTCTAACCCGTTAAGCATTTTGTTGAACCACTCTCGCAGGGCTGTTTCGATTTGGTATTCGGTCACGGCGTCCTGGCTCAGCTCATTTTGGGCGCGTTTTTCATCTAATTCTTTTTTGGCTCGGGCCCGCCGATCGTGTCCAGCTAAAGCGGCCATGAGCCTTGTTTCGTTGACCTTAAAGGTTGTGGACGCAAAGGTTGTAGGTGCCAAAAATACGGTGGATGCCAGCGGAGTGGATGCAGTCGGAGGCTGGGTCGGAGACTGGACAAGCGGCGACTCTGGTAGCTGATAGTCGCGGTATTCTTCGAAGTCTAAGATTTTGAGGGCGTTCCGAATTTCGGTATCCCCCTCGAATTCTAAGACGGCTCGACGGAGAAATTCCAACCGCTGCCAGCGATGGTAGCGGGTATACTCGTATACGCCGTAGGCCAAGGCCAGGGCGCTTAAAAGAATGCCCACGGAAAAGAGCGTCTGGCTTCGTAAAAACTGGGTTTCAGCAGGGGTAGGGGGTGAGTTGGGGGCTTGCACGATCGGGCTTGCGGATGGGCTCTCAGCTTGAATAGAGGATTTAGCAACGGTAGGCTTGGTCAAACACAGGGAAACGCCCAGAGCTGCTATTAAAATCGATAAGCGCGCCATATTTTGATTTACGTACAGATGAACCTTTGACTTGATGCTACCTGAGAACTCTGTTTTTTCGATAGAACCCCTATGAAGATTAACGTTCCTGAGCCTTGGCCCGAAACGGTGGCGGATGCGATCGCACTACAAAATCAGCTGCGTCATCAGGTCATCACCACCGATAAGTTGGGCCTCGTCAGGACCGTTGCAGGCATCGATGCTGGGTTTGAGCAAGACGGGACCGTCACTTGCGCCGCTGTGGTCACGTTGAGCTTGCCTGACCTGGCGTTACTAGAGCAGGCGATCGCCTACCAACCAACGCGATTTCCCTACGTGCCAGGGATTTTGTCATTTCGAGAGGTGCCCACAGTCCTAGATGCGATCGCTCAGCTAAAGATCGAGCCCGACTTGATTTTGTGCGACGGTCAGGGCATTGCCCACCCCCGACGCCTGGGGATTGCCTCCCACCTGGGGGTCTTGATTGACAAGCCCACTATCGGTGTCGCCAAGTCGCGGTTTATTGGCACTCACGGTGAGTTGTCCGAAGAGAAAGGGGCTTGGGTGCCGCTGATGGATAAAGACGAGCGCATCGGCGCGGTGTTGCGTAGTCGCAGCCGCACAAAGCCACTGTATATCTCCAGCGGGCATCAGATCAGCCTTGAAACCGCCATTGACTATGTTTTGAAATGCACGCCAAAATATCGCCTGCCGGAAACAACGCGATTGGCCGATCGGCTGGCGTCGCACCGGGGGCCGATGCCCCCACCCAAAAGGATGTGAGCTTTTGGGTGTCTTGCCTGGGCACAGCGCTAAGCTACGCTCATATAGTTTCTATAACTCAGTTTTCAATAACTAAAAACACCAAGGGAGCGTGCTGCTGTAGTCACCCTTGGTGCGCTTAATCAGATTTAATGTTGCAATCGGGCAATATCAGTTTGGCCTAGCGGCTGACTTGACGCGGCTGGCCGCCAAGACCTATCTGAACCCAACCGATGCTTGCCATACAAAGGCCAATAGCAAGAAGAAGATCGGCAAAATCGGCAGAATATCGATGAGGGGACCGAACGCTTGATATGCCTCAGGCAGCTTTGCAATTAACAAGACAGCTTCCATTAAACTCTTGACCTCTCCAACACAGATTTAAGAATTGTCCCATATCTTAACACGGACTGAGGGCTTTATGAGTCTGACTCAAATAAGCCTTAAGAACCACTAGAAGAAGGTTCTAGCCAATGTATAAAGCGTTCAAAAAAGCAATCTTGTAATATTGCTTCACGAATCATCTGGGTGAAGCGAATCAATTCTGTAATGTTGTGAATCGATAGCAGTGTAAAGGCCAAAATCTCATGGGCGTGAATGAGATGGCAGAGGTATGCCCGGCTAAAGTTTTGGCAGGTGTAGCAGGGGCAGGTCTGGTCTAGCGGCGTCAAATCGCGACGAAAACGCTGGTTTTTGAGGTTCCACCGCTCCCCTGACACCAGGGCTGCACCGTGGCGGGCCAGGCGAGTCGGAATCACGCAGTCAAATAAATCCATCCCGGCTGCGATCGCTTGGGCCATTTCTCGATAGGTGCCCACCCCCATTAGATAGCGAGGCTTGTGCTTAGGTAATAAAGGCGTGGTCGCTTTGACGATTTTCGCAATCAGTTCGGGGGGTTCGCCTACGCTGACACCACCAATGGCGTAGCCCGGTAAATCAAACTGAGCCAGGGCCTCAGCCGCCGCCTGCCGCAAATCGAGGTAAACCCCACCCTGGACAATGCCAAATAAAGCCTGATCGCGGCGCTGATGGGCCTGAATACAGCGCTCTAGCCAGCGATAGGTTCGGTCAGTGGCTTTAACCACTAAATCCCGTTCAGCCGGATAGGGCGGGCACTCATCAAAGGCCATGATCACGTCGGCCCCCAGCTGATTTTGGATGGCGATGGAGTGCTCGGGGGTCATGTGGATAATGGCCCCGTCCTTAGGGGAGCGAAACGTGACCCCGGTTTCATCAATCGTTCGCATCTGGCTCAGACTAAACACTTGAAAGCCACCAGAATCGGTCAAAATTGGCCCTGACCAGGCCATAAATTGATGCAGACCTCCGGCCTCAGCAACTAAAGATTCACCCGGTTGCAAATGCAGATGATAGGTATTGGCCAAGACCATCTGGGCTCCGGCATCCTTAAGCTGGGCGGGGGTGACCGTCTTGACGTTGGCCAGGGTCCCCACCGGCATAAAACGGGGGGTATGTACAGGGCCATGGGGGGTTTGAAACACCCCTGCCCGCGCTTGGGTATGACGACATTGAGCCTGGTATTTAAATGAAAAGGAATCGCTCAAGGGGCTTATATATAGCTGCTCAAAAAGAACTCAGGCGTTAGAAGCCAGAACTCAGTTTACCCCTGTAAAACCCTATTGCGAAAAATTAGTATCGTCATCCAGACAGGCATCCCAACTGGCTGACAAGGCCTCAGTCACCATAGCCTCAAGGGCTGCTGCATTGAGATTACGGGTGGTCTGGTCCGCAAGAGGGTTAGATAGTGGGATCAAACGCAGTCGGCGACTATCTTGGATCAGATCAAAAAAGGATTCATTGTCTGAGAGTTGTCCCATTTTGAGGTAGTCAAAGCTGCAGACGTTTAGGTAAAGACTTTGATTGGCAACCAAGGTCGCTTGCTGAGGGTCAGAAAAGGCTTCTACCACGTAACCTTCACCCTGACTTGTGACTTGATTGTCATGTTCGTGGAGGTATCGAACTCGGCCTAAGTCGCTTAAGAGACGAAGCATGTCGACTTTATTAATTACTAGGCCCTCGTCAACAAGACAGGGAGCAGGGAAGTCGATATTACCGGAATGATGAGAGCTCATAAAACTATTAAGGAATAACCGCCAGGTACCCTTTGTGAGCCAAAAATAGGGGGTTTGATTGTCTATCCTCAAGATAATCGAAATCTCCACATTTGGAACTATGAAATGTGAGGAAACCGAGAGGATTTACGGGGATTGGTTTAAGTTAAGCCCATTGTGTCGCTAGCTAGGACAAATGTGCTCAGCCATAATACTGAATTCTATACCCAGACAGTCCCTTTTTGGCTCACCCCAGGCGGGTGAAATGTAAGATGCTTGGGGTTTTGACGACTTAAGCAGTTACCCGAAGTTACCAGCCAAAAGCAGTATGTTGGGACCCCATTGCAAAGGCATCGTTGTGAGCTGGTTTGGTATTAGAACCGTTCTTATCGGGCTCTGCATCAGCGATCCGGGATTCGGCACAAAATGAGGCTGTGTTGAAGCCCCCAAATCGCTTCACGATGCTAGTGCGCATACGCACATCTGGGCTGACAAACCAAAAGCGCTCGACGGAACTCATGGTTTCATACTCAGTTTCTAGCACCAGCCCCCCTTCTGCATCCATTTCATAGCGACCAACCACAGGCACAATTTCGGCGTAGCCCCGCTCTCGCAGTAATCGCCCTTGAGCGGGCGTGTCTTGATCAGGCACCAATGCAAAAATCGTTTCCCCCTCATGGTTTTCTTTGTCACGGTCCCAGGCCATCTCCCCAGACCATTTGACATAGGCCCCTCCGACCGCAAGGCCAGGGTTAATCTTATGCAGTTCACAAATGGCGATGATCTTGTCATGGTCAGCGGGCAGCGCCTCTACCGAAATGCGAGATCCCCCTAGCTCAGCTCGTCTGAACGGTAGGTGATGGGTTGTGCGCTGAGATTGCCACATTCCAGAGCTCTGCTGGAAAAATGCCATTACGTCTTGCATGGATTCAAAAGTTAAGGTTCAAAGGACTCAGATCTATATCATACGATGCGCTTTTCGCTTCTTGCAGCCCATCCAATTCACCCGGAGGGGTGAGGCTGTTTCTCAGATTTGTTTCTTAGAATGCCAATATTCACGGAGAAATATCCTCATAAAGTGGACTGCAAATCTGACCTTCTGTCTGATCTGACACCAAATGCTATATTAATAGTGTTAACTTTTATTGTCTTGATTAGTTATGGCTTGACAACTTGACGATCACAATTTCGCGTTTTAAGATCTCCTATAAGCTACAGTCAATTGCTCGTCAAGAATCTCGTTTTTGTGTCTGATGAGTTTCTCAATTTTTGGAGGAGTGACCACCATGGATATGCCTGGAAAGTTAACCTTGGAACAAGAGTTCAAATTGCAGATCCTGAAGGATCAGGTGAAAGGTCTATCGATTGATCAGGCCCAGGAATACGTTGTTGAGGTGATGCGCCAGATGATGGTGAAGGATAATCTGGTCAAGCATTTACTGAAGAATGCGTAGGGTGACGCCTTGGTAAGGTCTAAATCCGCTTAGCTATTTGTTCAGGGACTTGTACGCCTCCGGCCATGGTCGGAGGCGTTTGCTATTGGAGGATTGATTGGGCATTCAGTATGGACAAGCGCTGAACGCCCTTGCGAGTCTTCTTAGGAGAGGATTTGCCCTGACTTGCCAGGTCGTAGGTGCCTGGTTAACCGCTAAGCTAAGCACAGTTTCTAAACACGTTTGTGGGACTCATTATTGCGGGCGAGCGCAGCGGTGTGGGCAAGACGACAGTGACGCTGGCGCTCCTGGCTGCATTGGCAAGTCGCTCGAGCGAAATACAGCCAGCCAAAATACAGCCAGTCAAAATACAGCCAGTCAAAATACAGTCATTTAAGGTCGGGCCTGATTACATCGATCCGATGTTTCATCGGGCGATCACCGGGCGGGCTTGTCACAACCTGGACCCGGTGCTGACCTCAGAAGCGTATGTGGTGGAGTGCTATAGGCGAGCTGCCCAGGGAGTTGACTATGCTCTGGTAGAGGGGGTGATGGGCCTATTTGATGGGGCCTCGGGCGACAAAGACCTTGCTAGCACGGCCCACATTGCGCGACTGCTTGACCTGCCGGTCGTTTTGGTGGTCGATTGCGCGCGCCTGTCGCGCTCGGTGGCGGCCCTGGTGCAGGGTTATTGCGCCTTTGATCCGCGGGTGGGGGTGGTGGGGGTGGTGCTCAATCGAGTGGGCAGCGATCGGCACCTGAGTCTTTTGAAGGCGGCGTTGGCGACGATTGAAATGCCAGTGGTAGGGGTACTGCGTCGTGATGCCGTGATGCCACTGCCAGATCGTCATCTAGGGCTGGTGCCGATTGGGGAGCTGGGGAATTTTGGCGCGATCGCAGAGCAGCTGGCTGAGGTAGGACGGGGGTGTTTTGATTGGGCGCGGTTAGAGGAATGGGTTCAGGGAGATGGGCTTCGACTTCGCTCAGTCGAACGGGGAGATGGGGAGACGCGGGGACGCGGGGATATCTCTGTAGGACAGGCGTCTCGCTTGCCTGGGTTAGTCAGAATTGCGATCGCATCCGATCCAGCTTTTAACTTTTACTATGCGGAGAATCTGGCTCAGCTTGAGGCTGAGGGGGCTCAGTTAGTTTACTGGAGCCCCTTGCAAGATGAGCTGCCTGAGGTGGAGGGGCTCTATCTGGGCGGTGGGTTTCCAGAAATGTTTGCGGCGGCGCTGGCGGCTAATCAGCGGGCGCGATCGCAGGTAAAGCAGGCGATTATGGCCGGGATGCCCACCTATGCCGAGTGCGGTGGGCTGATGTATCTGTGTGAAAAACTGACAGATTTTCAAGGTCAAGCCTGGCCGATGGTGGGAGTGTTGCCCACGGCAGTTGAGATGACGGGCAAGTTGAGTCTGGGCTACCGTCGGGCAATGGCTTTAAGCGATACGCCTCTGCTAGCGGCGGGACAGCAGGTCATTGGCCACGAATTTCATCGCTCAGCGTTAAGTGGTGACCTGCCCCAACCGATATATCGCGCTCAGCGCTATAGCGCGCCCACCGGAGAAAAGCCCGAGGGCTGGCAGATCGCCAACTTACATGCCTCGTATATTCATCTGCACTGGGGCGGGCAACCAGAGATGGCGCAGAGATTTGTGACACAGTGCCGTTGGTACTTAAACTTCAAAATTATTCCGCCACAATCTCTCGCAATGCCCCCTCCACCTTCGGATACTGATAGGTAAAGCCGGTGGCCTGGGTACGCTCTGGCAGGACTTTCTGGCCTTCGAGGACGACGACGGCCCCATCGCCCAGGAGGGTCTCAATCACAAATTCGGGGACGGGGAGCCAGGAGGGGCGATTCATGACTTTGCCCAAGGTGTCGCTCAGCTCGGCCATGCGTACCGGGTTTGGGGCAGTGCCGTTGTAGGTACCCTGCATTTGAGGGTCGGTGAGCCCTTTGATGAATAAATTTACCAGGTCGTCGCGGTGAATCCAGGAGAACCATTGTTTGCCGCTGCCGATGGGGCCACCCGCGTAGAGCCGAAACGGGGTGAGCATTTTTGCGATCGCACCTCCCGTCCCCAGCACAATGCCGATGCGAATAATTACCAGGCGAGTGCCATAGGCGGTTACTTTCTCGGCTGCACTTTCCCAGGATTGGCAAATCTGAGACAAAAAGTCGGTTTTGATCGGTTCACTGGTTTCGTAAAATTCTGCGGTTTCGCTGGTGCCGTAGTAGCCAATGGCCGAGGCGCTAACCATGACACTGGGTTTAACGTCAGCCTTATCGATGGCTTCGACTAGTTTTTGAGTGCCAAGGTCTCGACTTTCTAATATTTGCTGCTTGCGTTCTGGGGTCCACCGTTCTGCAATGGTTTCGCCTGCCAGGTTAACCACCCCGTCGCAGCCTGAAATCTCTGCCTGCCAGGGGCCTGATGTCAGGGGGGTATAGGCCACCACCTCAACCTTGGGAAATGCTGCTGTGGGAAATACCTTGCGGGCCCGTTCGGCGTTGCGGGTCAAGACCTTGATGTGGTGGCCTGCCCCGTGCAGCTGCTCGACTAAACGAGAACCGACAAAGCCCGTTGCCCCAGTCACTGCCACTTTCATATCGCCTCCTTACACCCGCGTTTCTTTTTCCAGTGTAATGGTCTGCGTCCGCAGCTAAGCGTCTGGCGCAGGGGATTCTCCGTAGGCCATCCCGTTAGCATCAGCATAGCTTTGCAGAAACCGCATCAATCGTTCCCAGTGATCGTCCCGGTCAAGCTCAACCGTGCAGTCAACTCGCATTAGATCATCCCCTTCGGGACCCCCAAAAATAAATTTCACCCCTGACGGCTGCACTTCAATAACTCCCTCACTGTCAGTCAACCTGAGCGCGTTCGAAAACCGCTTGCGAAAGCTATTGAACTGTTCGATCGATTCCAGCGTGTCAAACCTCATCACAATGCTGCGAACGCCTGTCGAACGATTTTGCCGCAGACTAACGTTGCTCAGGGTTTCGGGAATGCCTTCGAAGAATTCAATCGTCGGGGTTGAAATAGTCATGGTCAACAATCACTCCCTATCTGCTGTCACTCACGGTTACCCCATGCCGCTGCTCAATCCACTCAAAATCAATCTCAGTCAGGTAGTCAACCGCCCACGTCGCACAGCGCTGGATCATGTGATACGGGTAGGTGTGGGCTACGCCAATGACTGGAATGCCAGCGGCTTTGGCGGCTTCAATGCCGACAAAGGTATCTTCGATCGCAACGCAGTCTTGGGGTTTGAGTGCCAGGGTCGGTTCTTTAGCATTGAGCTGTGCGATCGCAGTTTGATAACCATCCGGGGCAGGTTTGCCCCCGGATTTATCTACATCATCGTCGGTGACAATCACCGTAAACGCGTCTGTCAAATTAGCTTTTGTCAGGACTGCCTGGACTTCAGCGGCTTGAGTGCTGGCTACCAGGGCTAATTTGTAGGGGCTCGCCTTGATGCGAAACAGCAGGTCTTCAAACCCTGGATATAGGGGGGGCTTATCGAGGGTATTGAGCCAGGCTTGATAGGCTTTTGCCTTTTTGCTGAGTAACTGATTGAGATAATCGGCGGTGACGAAACGGCCTCGTCGCTGTAGCAATGTAGCGAGGCAGGCGCGTTCGCTACGCCCGAGACAATCTGGCCGATATTCTGCCGCATCGGGTCGCAAATTTTCTTCGATTAACAGTTGTTCAATCAGGTGTTGTTGCACTCGGTCATCTTTGACAACAACGTTATTGAAACTGACTAAGATGGCTTTAATCATCCTCGCTGCTCAGTGGGAACCCTACTGATCACTGTAGCGGAGCAAGCGCTCCCTATCTAAGAGACTGTATCTCATTGCAGCGATCAGCTTACGGCTTAAGCAAAGACGCTCAGCCAATACCCCCATCATGGAAAGATAAATGGACCTATAGATAACTTATAAATCGCCAAAGCAAAATATTCCACAAGCGGCGTAAGTTTATGCCGTTTATTGAGTATGCAAGCGCCTCTTAAAATCGTACTATTGAAGTTTATTTCTAAAGTGAATGCCTGATTGCTGCTTTACGATTAGGTGCTTAATACATACGCCATTTCAGGATGTCTGCCATGCAACTACTGTCAGCGAACACCCAAATTTCAGCGGCATTGATTCCACTTTTACTAGAGTGGTGGCAGCAACGCAAACGTCTTGCCACGGGTGCCAGCGTCAATAGTTTGCCGGTCGTTAAGAATACCGATGACCGTTATCTAGAGGCATACCATCGCATGATGAATATTTACGCGGTGGTTAAAGCGGGTGGGGTGCAGGCCCAAACAGAAGCTGCTAAGTCTTACCTCAGTCGTGAGCTTGCTGCCTTGCATCAATCGCTAGATGAGTTATCCAATGCCTCACTTCCCGCTGATCAACTGGCTCGAGACAAGCGGCAGATGCAGCATGAAATTGACGAGTTAGAGCGCTCGGTGAGCTGGCGGTTAGAGACGTTAAAAACAATTCAGGCCGAAGAAGAATCTGCCGTGCGAAGTCACCTGGCTGAGATTGAGCGGGTGTTGATGAGGTAGTGGGTAATGGGTAGTGGGTTTTGACGTCATTATTATTGGAAGCGGTCTTGGGGGGCTGAGCGCGGGGGCGTTGTTGGCGCGCTATGGTCGCCGAGTTTTGGTGTGTGAAAGTCATTCACTGCCCGGTGGTGCCGCCCATGCGTTTCAGCGTCAGGGGTTTACGTTTGACTCGGGTCCCTCTTTTTACTGTGGGTTGGCTGATCCGACGTCTTGCAATCCGCTCAGGCAAATTTTTGAAGTTTTAGACGAGCCCATTGAGGCAATTTCCTACGATCCGCTGGGGCACTACCATTTCCCAGATCGGACCTTGCCGATTTATGGTGACTCTCAGCAATATCAGCAAGCCTTGGCGGCGGTCAGCTCCCAAGCCGCCCAGGAGTTTGCCCAACTAGAGACGCGGCTACTCCAGCTGTATGAGCCGCTGCGGGGGATTCCCACCCTGGCGCTGCGGGCCGATTGGCAGTTGTTACTCACACTGTTACAGCGCTACCCCCAGACGACGGCAAGCCTGTTACCCCGACTGCGGGATCTGGGACGGTCAATGGGGGATTTTGTCGATGAAACGATCCGTGATCCGTGGCTGCGGCGATTGTTGGATTTGGAATGTTTCTTGCTGTCGGGCATGAAGGCCCATGAGACCGTGGCTCCAGAGATGGCCTTTATGTTTGGGGAACGGGCCAACTCGGTGATTGACTACCCGGTGGGGGGCAGCGGTGCAATTGTGGATGCCCTGGTGCGGGGGCTTAAACGTTGGGGGGGGGCACTGCGGTTGAGCAGCCATGTTGATCAGGTTTGGGTTGAGCAAAATCGGGTTAGGGGCATTCAGCTTAAGCATGGCGATCGCTTAGAAGCCCCTGTTGTGATTTCTAATGCCACCCTGTGGGATACCTGCACAAAGCTACTTGCTGCCGAAGACTTGCCCCAGGACTATCGACAAGCTTCGCTGCATACTCCAGCCGTCGATAGTTTCATGCACCTGCATCTGGGCATTCGGGCTGAGGGGCTAGAGGATCTGACCATTCACCATGTGGTAATGCACGATGCAGATCGCGATGTCACTGCGCCGGGCAATACCTGTATGATTTCAATACCGACGGTACTCGACCCGTCCCTGGCTCCTGCGGAGCACCATGTGATCCATGCCTATACCCTGGAGCCTTGGGAGGGTTGGCAAAACGATGGACGAAACAGCCAGCATTACGCTGAGAAGAAACGGCAGAAGGCAGAGCCGTTATTTCGCGCCCTGGAGAAGGTGATTCCTGATGTGCGCGATCGCATCGTCGTCGAACTGATCGGTACGCCCCTCACCCACCAGCGTTTTTTGCGGCGCTATCAGGGGACTTATGGGCCTGCGATCGCAGCCGGACAGGGCCTTTTCCCCGGTTGCAAAACCCCCATCAAGGGGCTCTACCGGGTGGGTGACAGCACCCTACCCGGCATTGGTGTCCCAGCGGTCGCCGCCTCGGGTATTCTCTGTGCCAATCATCTGGTTAGTCTCAAAGAATCGATGGCGCTGTTAGATGCATTGAAATGAGTCGGGGCGTGTTTACCGCGCCCCTAACAAACCTTTTACAACAATGCCGCCATCTTATCTGCCTTCAGCATGTGATACGTGATTAACAGCTGCGTTAACGCCAGTGGATAGCTTTGCAACGTTTCCCCGGTGGTACCGACAAGTTTGCCAACTTCCTGGTTGCCCTCTAAGCTACAAAATTGACCCAGGTAGGGGATTTCATTGCAGAGAATGCGCTCTAGCTGCTGCACCTGCCCAGGGGTGGCGTGACCGTCAATCGAGAGCACATCGACCGGCTTACCCATGTCGCGGGTAAGCCCCAGACGGATGGCAGTCCCCAGATCGTTGCCAGTGTCGTTCAAGATGTGGGTAAAGTCGGGGTGCGGAATCGTGGGTCGCAGGACCAGACTCACGTTGAGCAGCAGATCGTTTTGATCTTCGCCCCCGTCCTCAGGGGGGTAAAAGGTGACAATCACATCGGACCACTTGCGCTGGGGGCGAATAAAGGCTTCAGAGTCGGGCTCTCGCTTGCGTAGCTGATCGAGCACCTGGTCGTCGGTGTAGCCCCGCTTGCGAGTATCGCGCTTGATTTTCCACTTGGCCCGCAGGTCCTCGGGGGGGGCCAGATAAACCTTGACATCATAGGTGTCACGGGCGGCCTGGGTCGAGTAGCCGAGCAGCCCTTCGACCACCACAAACTTTTTAGGTTCGATATACTCCGGCGGGTCAAACATGCCGCTGGTGTGGTTGTAAATCGGCTTGAGGATGGGCTTTCCTTCGCGCAGCAGATACAGGTGTTGTTCAATGATGTCGAGATAGTTGCAATCTGGGTGCAGCGCCGAAATGCCCATTTCTTTGCGCTGTTGACGGTCGTAGCGGTGATAATCGTCGGTGCAGATGGCTGTCACTTGGTCTTCCCCGAGTACCTGGGCAATCCCTCGTGTTAGCGTTGTTTTACCAGCTGCACTATCGCCCACAATACCTAGAATGATGGGTCGCTCAGCCATAAGACCTCCTAGCTTTGATTAAGATTTTCTTTGCTTTTAATAGGTTTAATTTTAGGGACCAATGGGCACGCACTCAAGAATTGGTTAAAACGAATACCATTTTTGAGGGCGTTTATGTCAGTGAATCTTGGGAATTTGGGAGGGGTGGAGGGTGGGGGAGATGAGGGAGATGAGGAGGAAGTCTCGGAGATGGGCTTCGACGTGAGCGCTCAGCCGAACGGGCGACACGGGGATACGGTGAAGGTCTAGGGTGAGGAGTGTGACCAAGCTAAAGGTTTGGGTTTTCGTCCACAATATATAAGTTAGGTTCGATGCTGGATTTTTCGGTGAGCGATTCGAAAACTCAGCTATGAAGTGATCGTGATGACCCGGTGCTAATGCTGCAACCCTCTGACATCTCCCTTGGAAACCTTGTGCGCCTGCCTGAACTGCTTGCCCCAGCAGGTACCTGGGAGTGTGCTAAGGCGGCGGTTGAGAATGGAGCTGACGCCATTTACTTTGGCCTCGATCGCTTTAATGCGCGGATGCGGGCAGACAACTTTATTGCTGCTGATCTGCCTGAACTCATGGTGTTTTTGCACCAGCGGG
>JBCDDJ010000018.1:0-34091 GCA_039180385.1 Cyanobacteria bacterium P01_G01_bin.38
CGGCCATACCCAGCAAGATATAGCCCATGTGCCCAATCGAGCTGTAAGCTACCATGCGCTTGATGTCGCGCTGCGCGATCGCAACCACTGCCCCATACATCACCGAAATCGCGGCCCACACCGCCAGACCCGGTGCCAACACTCGCCAGCCGTCTGGCAACAAGCTAAAACCAAACCGGAGCAGCCCATAGGTGCCCAGCTTGGCCAGCAAACCGCCAAGCATAATCGCTACGGGGGTTGAGGCTGCCACATAGGTATCCGGTAGCCAGGTATGCAGCGGAATCAGCGGCACCTTAATCCCAAAGCCAATCAGCAGCGGGATCAACAGCACCACCTGCCACTCGACCGGGAGATGCACCCCGGACAAAGAGCCATAGCTAAAGTCAGTGGCATTGCCCAGCCAAAACATGCCAAAGCAACCCACCAAGATCAACGCCCCCGACAGGGCTGTATAGAGCAAAAATTTGGTCGCCGCATAGCCGCGTTTCTCTCCGCCCCAGATCGAAATCAGCAGGTAAAGCGGCACCAGTTCGATCTCGTAAAGCAAGAAAAATAGCAAGAAGTTTTGTGCCAGGAAGGCCCCTGCAAGCGCACTGCTGACAATCAGCATCAGACTATAGAACAGCCGTGGGCGCTCGGTCGCCTCTGAGCTACTGTAAATCGCAATCCAAGTCAAAAAGCTATTGAGCCCAATCATCAAGAGTGACAGACCATCTAAGCCCAGCTCATAGTCTAGACCTAGAGCTGGCAGCCAGGGTAGCTTTTCGCTCATCTGAAAGCCAAAATCACTCAGGTCAAATTGAGTAAACAGCCAGAGTGACCAGAGCAGGGCAATGCCAGACACTGCCAATGCTGCATTGCGAGATTGCCTGGCTGACAGCGGCGATAAACTAATGATGAGGGCACCCACGACGGGTAGCCAGATGAGAGGACTTAGGAGCATGGGGGGTGGAGGGAGTTGGGTAGAGGGTGGAGGGAATTGGGGGGTGGGCGTTGAATGGGGGAGAAAGCGTTCTGAGTGTCGAGTTAGGGGCAACCAGTGCAAATTCAAAGTTCAAAGCCTTACATTCAATCCCTTTCAGACTGGCAAATACAGCCAGCCCATAAACAGGGCAATCAGTGCCGTACAAAGTGCAATGGTGAGAATATAAAACTGCGATCGCCCTGTGTTGCCGTACTTTAAAGTTTCACCACTGACCAAAGAGGCTAGCCCAACAAAGTTGACCAGCCCGTCAACGACATAGCGATCGAGCCAGTCAGCCAGGCGAGCCAGCGAAGCAACCGCCAGGATAACGGTATTGCGATAAAGGATGGGGGTATAAAAATCGTAGGCAAACAAATCTACCAGCCACTGGGGAAGGAGCTTAAAGGTCTGGGCGCGCTGACGATTGCTGTAGAGCAAGTAACCGACCACACCGCCTGTAAAGGAGGACCATAGCAGCAGCAGCCCGACACTATTCACTGTGGTCTGCCACAGTGGCAACAATGACAAAGCCTGTAAAACTATCGGGACATGCAGAGTTAGGGCAGCCATCATGACCAATGGCAACATCACCAACCAGATCGGCTCCGGTGCACGAGCAGTCATTGCCTGAGTTGGCCCAGTAAAGACCAAGCCAAAGACCCGCATCAAGCTAAAGGCCATCAGCCAATTTACGGTAAGAATCAAAATAATGAGCCCCCAGTCGCCTGCCTGCCAGAGACCATCGACCAGCGACCGCATCGACCAAAACCCACCCAGGGGTGGCATGGCAATCAATCCGAATGTACCCACTAAAAACGAAAACCCGGTAATCGGACGACGTGACCATAGACCACCCAGCTGGGTCACATCTTGGGTAATGCAGGTGAGAATAATCGACCCCGCTGCCGCCACCAGGGTAGCCATGGCGAGGGCATAGGTGAGCAGCAAGAAAAACGCTGCCCCGGCTTGCTGGGCACCCACTGCTACAAAAACCAGGCCCATGTAACTACTCACCAGGTAAGACATCACTCGCTTGATATCAATCTGGGCACAGGCAATCAATCCACTGCCAATGGCAGTGACTGACCCGACGATAATCGCAACCCGACAGGCCAGGGGCGATAGCGACAACACCGGCACCAGCTTAATCAACACCCAAGCCCCCACCGGCACCACCGTCGCATTTCTTAGAATCGAGGTGGGCAGCGGCCCCTCCATGGCTTCGTCAAGCCATAGGTGCAGGGGGAACTGGGCGCATTTACTCATTGGCCCTGCTAGCAAGCCCAGCCCCAGCAGCGTCGCCGTTGCGGGTGAAAGGTTCGCCCCCTGAGCCCAGTCGGCTAACTCACTAAAACTCCAGGTGCCCGCCAGGGGGTAAAGGGCAATCACGCCCATCAGCAATACCAGGTCGCCAATCCGCTTTGTCAAAAACGCATCCCGCGCTCCGGTCACCACCAGCGGCTGATTAAACCAGTAGCCCACAATCAGGTAGGTGCCCAGGGTCAAAATCTCAAGCAGCATGTAGCTAAAAAAGACCGAATCCCCTAGAACCAGAGCCGTCATCCCGGCCTCAAACAAGGCCAGTAGCGCATAAAACCGCGCCCAGCCCCAGTCCATCTCGAGGTAACCAATGGCGTAAAGCTGCACCAGCAGGTTTAGCGCAGTGATCACGGTAGCGGCCCCCATAGACAGGGTCGATAGCTCAAACGGCAGGGTGATAGTGAGGTCAGCTACCTGCAGCCAGCTAAGCTCAAACCGCAGCGGCGGCTGTCCCCAGGCTGCTAACAACCCGGCCACGCTATGCACAAAGGCCACAAACGTCATCAGCAGGTTGAGGTATCCCGCCGGGCGCGGTCCCGTACGCCGGATAATCCCCGGTGACCAGGGCAGGCTTAACAGCACCCCCATCAACGGATACAGCGGGATTAACCAGCCCGTACTTAGCCAAAAATCACCCATGGACGCCTTCCTAAATCAAGACCGGAAATTTGGAAAAATAGCTCAATGACCTACCCGGCCAAAAATCGCCCTACAACGATTTACTTAAAGCTATCTAAGCTGAGAAAACGATTGTAAAAAATCTATTCTTTAATTTAGTTTAAGGGAGTTTCCCTGGAATATCTACTTTATCTAGTGGAGTATTTCTAATCTAAAAATTAAATTTCATTTATATTTGTACAAGTCAATCTGACTGTCCGACTGCCCTTCAGTTATTGCCCCTCGCACATTACCCCTCGGACATGCCCGTCAGTCAGACTCTTTACTGCGGCGACTCAGGCTAATCAGTTTATTACGCCACGACACTTTCGCCAAAGTTGGCATCAAGGCTAAACGACTCAAAGCGGGTTAGGCCGCTGACGACCTCGCCCACAGGCTCTCTGGTTAGGCTCTCCGCTCGAGTATGCGTTTGCCGCAGGTAATCTCAGTCTTGGGTCCTGTGGGTGATGCTTTCTTGCTAAACTTACAGATCTGAAGTTTGCAGACTACAGTTGCCACCCGTTTTTGACCTATGACCTCTCTAATGGCGTCTGACAATCAGCTGGTTGCGATCGCAGCCCAAACCCGCCAGGCCGCCCAAGCCTTGGCTGCCCTCTCGACTGAGGCCAAGGATGCGGCAATTGAGGCGATTGCCCAGGGGTTAGAATCCGCCGCTGCGGAGATTACGGCGGCGAACCAGGCTGATTTGACGGCGGCACAGGCAGATAATTTGGCGAAGCCGCTCTATGGTCGCCTGAAACTGGATGCGGTAAAGCTCAAGGGGGCGATTGCCGGGGTGCGCGATGTGGCGAAGCTGGCTGACCCGGTGGGGACCGTTCAAATTCAGCGCGAGCTGGATGATGGGCTGGTGCTCAAGCGGGTGGCCTGTCCGCTGGGGGTGCTCGGGGTGATCTTTGAGTCGCGCCCCGATGCGGTGATGCAGATTTCGACGCTGGCGGTGAAGTCGGGCAACGGGGTCATTTTGAAAGGCGGTAAGGAGGCGGTGCGCTCTTGTCAGGCTCTTGTGAAAGCGATTCGTCAGGGGTTAGAGACGGCGGGGGTGGACCCCAATGCGGTGCAGCTGCTGACCACGCGGGAAGAGACGCGGGCGCTGCTGGAGCTTGATAGCTACGTAGATTTGATTATCCCTCGCGGGTCGAATGCGTTTGTGCGGTTTGTGCAGGAGAACACGCGCATTCCGGTGTTGGGCCACGCCGATGGGATTTGTCATCTCTATGTGGACGATGCTGCTGAGATTGAGAAGACGGTGCAGATTGCTCGGGATGCCAAGGTGGGCTACCCGTCGGCTTGCAATGCGATTGAGACGCTGCTGGTGCATCGAGGGATCGCGGCTGATTTTCTCCCAGCGTTGGCAAAAGCGCTGCCCGATGTGGAGTTGCGAGGAGATGGGGCGACGCGAGAAATTCTCCCTGGGATCAAGCCTGCCACCGAAGAAGACTGGTCAACGGAATATAGCGACCTGATTTTAGCGATTCGCGTAGTAGACACCCTCCACGAGGCGATCGCCCATATCAACACCTACGGGTCGCGACACACCGATGCGATCTCAACCCAAAATTTGCCAGCGGCCATAAAATTCATGGCCCAGGTGGATGCAGCGGGGGTATATCACAATTGCTCGACCCGCTTTGCCGATGGGTTTCGCTATGGGTTTGGTGCAGAGGTCGGCATCAGCACCCAAAAAATGCCGCCCCGGGGGCCCGTGGGCCTAGAAGGGTTGGTGACGTATAAATATCAGCTGGTGGGCAACGGTCACATTGTGGCCACCTACTCGGGCGAAAATGCAAAAGCCTTTACCCATCGGGATTTAGGGTAGTGGATAGCGGGGGAACGGACAGAATTGAAATCACGGGCATTCGCGCCTACGGGTATACGGGGGATTTGCCAGAGGAAAATGTATTGGGCCAGTGGTTTAAGGCAGATATCATCCTGAGTCTGGATTTGGTGTTGGCGGGCCAGTCCGATCGGCTGGCAGATACCCACAACTATGCCCCCCTGATCGCCCAGACCCAGCAGATCATTTCTACACAAAAATTTAAACTAATTGAGCGATTGGCGGATGCGATCGCAGCTCAGGCCCTGGCAAACGATACTCGCATTCAAGAAGTTTCCGTGAAAGTAACTAAGCTGGCCGCACCCATTCCCAATTTTGACGGTAATATTTCGGTTGCGATTACTCGAAAACAAGCTTAACAACAACTTTACCTAACTGCTGGACTATGCCAGCTAAGCGAGTTTCACACCCTTTTACCTGACTTTAAGATTTCAATCGTTATACTCGAGACAACATAATCTTTGGAGGTTTACCTGTGAGAAGGTTTAAACGCTTGGGCGCGGTGGCGGCTGCCACGCTAACCGTCTCTTTGGGGCTGTCAAATCTTGCCGCGTTTGGCGGAGATCCGTTTCGAGATAGCGCTCCCCATGAGATTGGCGCTCAGACCGAAGCTGCCTTTGAAGCTATTTTTAAGGACGGTAATTATCTAGAGGCGGAGGATTATCTGGCGGCTGCGGAGGTCAGCGAATCCGATGACCCGATGGTCCATGCGATGCGGGCTTCGTTTGCCTATCACGAGGAAGATTGGGATGCGGTGTTAGCCAGTGCGGAGCTGACCCTGGCTAAGTCTGAAGCGTTAATTGCCACCGATCCGCTGCGGGGGCACCTCTATTCGGCGGTGGGTATCTTCATGCAAGGGGCCCATAAACTCAAAACCGAGGGCGTGGCTCGGGCAACCCCTGCTGCCCTGGGAATGCTGCAACAGGTGTTTAGACATATTGACCAGGCCGAGCGAGTCGATCCCAACGATCCTGAACTCAACCTGGTTAAGGGCTATATGGACCTGATGCTGGCGGTCAATCTACCTTTTGCTGATCCAGAAGATGCGATCGCACGGTTAGAAAGCCATGGCTCACCCACATATTTGTCACACCGGGGCATTGCCCTGGGCTATCGCGATCTGGGTGAATACGACAAAGCCCAAGAGGCGGCTGACGCTGCGATTCAAAGTGCCCCTGACAATCCGGAGCTATTTTATCTCAAGGCTCAGCTCTACAAACGTCAGGGCAAAAAGGCGGAGAGCTTAGAGATGTTTGAAAAAGCAATCGAGTCAACCGATCAGCTCCCCAATACGGTGGCAGCTCGGATTGTTTGGGAGCACTGCATGACAGCGGCGCAGACCACCGCAGAGGTCTGTGTGCAGCGGCGCGATGCGATTCGTGCGGAGTAATAGACGGCCTTAAGGCGTTTTCTCGAACTGTTTTGCTTATGCTTGTCAGGGTTGGCGATGTGAAGTAGGGGCTGCGCGGGACGTTCCCGCCCGCCCCCTCCACTTTTGCTCTGGTGTTAGCGGCTGCCTGGGGGACGACCTCCCCCAGGCCCCCCGAACTAGGTGCTGGCTTCGTTTGGGGAAGGACGGTTGGTGAGTTAGTCGATAGGGGCCGAGCGCTGTGTGGCTGAGTTAACAGCCTTGTTACGGGAGGTACCTCGTTCCCGCCCCACAAGAGATTCAGCCCGAGTAAGCGGCCCGACTTCGCAGCGCGAATGCGCGTTGTCACCGCCGGGATGATCGATACAATCGCGCTATTGGGGAGACGCCTCTTGTCCGTGGGTTCTTAGGGGAACGGAACCCCCTAAGTGGAAGGGGTGCGGGGAAAACCAAATTTCCCCGGCGACGACTTTGATGACATCACCAAATTGTTCGTCTTAAGGAGGGCAATACACAGCGCCATTTTCCAGGGATTCACTCGGCTCAAGGTACTGCACAAATTAAGGTACTGCACAAAAATCAAACCCCAGTTAAAACGGGAAATGGCTAACCGTGGGGCCTTATTTGAGTATAAGTACTTATTTTCCTCTGATCAAAACAGGCTTTCAAATCAGTTTAAAAAAATAGCAGCCCCACCTATAAAAACTCCGACAGAGGAGAAGGATGGGGCTGAAGACGCAGTTAGGAGGTATCTTGCAAATACTTTATCGGGACAAATCAGAAACTAGACCGAATTTAATAAGTTCTTAACTTATTAAAAAGAAAAAAGAGTTCTCGTTTACATTTTGCATTAAACTCACTCAATTTTTAGAGCCGAGTCGTTTTAGCTGAAGACCATCAGAGGGGGTGAAAGGCGGCCATCTAAAAAGTGACCAAGATTGAATTACTTAAGTAAATAATTTATACAGATCAACCCAGATCATCCCTTACAAAGAGTTGTGTTGTCAGAGTAGAGGTATAGATAACTTTAATTTGACTGAGGTTGTCAGCTTGCCATGCGGTTCACCCCTGTTTTGATTGCGCTACATCGATAGTGGTGAGGCCTTCTATGGCGAGGCCGTGGCCCCAGTCATGCCAACAGTCATGCCAGGAGGGTAGACCATGGCAATTACGAGCATCAACCCAGCCACTGGGGAAAAAAATCGAGTTTTTGAGGCGTTGACCGCTGCTGAGATTGATCAAAAGCTGGCGCTTGCCGCCCAGACCTATCCGGCGTTTCGACGAACTTCGTTTGCCCAGCGAGGGGAGTGGTTTAGAGCCGCTGCCGATATTCTAGAGGCCAAAAAAAAAGAATTTGGTCGGCTGATGACCCTGGAGATGGGTAAGCCAGTGCAGGCTGCGATCGCAGAAGCTGCCAAATGTGCGCTAGTCTGTCGCCACTATGCCGATCAGGCCGAAGCTTATCTGGCCGATGAACCCGGTGATACCGATGCCAGCCATAGCTATGTGCAGTACCAACCGCTGGGCACTATCCTGGCCGTGATGCCGTGGAATTATCCCTTTTGGCAAGTGTTTCGATTTGCGGCCCCCACGATGATGGCGGGAAACGTGGCGATTCTCAAACATGCGTCTAACGTGCCCCAATGTGCCCTGGCCATCGAAGGCATCTTTAAGGCAGCAGGCTTTCCAGACGGGGCCTTTCAAACCCTTTTGGTGAGTGCGGCCCAAACCGCCGATATTGTTGCCGACGATCGCGTCAAAGCCGTCAGCCTGACTGGCAGCGGGCCAGCGGGGGCCAGTGTCGCCGCCACGGCAGCCAGGCACATCAAAAAGTCACTGCTCGAGCTGGGGGGCAGCGACCCGTTTATTGTGTTGCCCAGCGCCGATCTCGATGCCGCTGTTGAGACCGCTGCGGTCGCCCGACTGCAAAATAACGGCCAGTCTTGTATCGCCGCCAAGCGATTTATTTTGGTCGGCGATATTGCCGACCCCTTTGAGCAGCGCCTCGCCGAGAAATTTAAAGCCTTAAAAGTCGGCGACCCCACTGCGGACGATACTGACATTGGTCCGCTAGCAACCCCCACCATTTTGCACGACATTGATCAACAGGTGCGAGAGTGCCTAAACGCCGGAGCGACCGCTCTGGTGGGCGGTAATCCAAATACCTTGCGAGACCAGCTGCCCGCCCATCTCAAGTCAGGCAATTTCTATCCCCCCACGATGCTCACCCAGTTCCCCCCCGGCACCCCCGCTGACCAAGAAGAGTTCTTTGGCCCGGTGGCGCTGATATTTCGGGTTGATACCCTCGACCAGGCCATCCAACTTGCAAACGCCACACCCTTTGGCCTCGGAGCCTGCGCCTGGACCCAAAACCCGGAAGAACAACAGCGCCTGATCGAAGATATCGAAGCCGGAGCCGTCTTTATCAACGGCATGGTCAAATCTGACCCCCGTCTCCCCTTTGGTGGGATTAAACAGTCTGGGTTTGGTCGAGAACTAGGCCGTCATGGCATTTTGGAGTTTGTCAACGCTAAAACGGTTTGGGTGAAGTAGGGACTGGTTATGGGCGAAAGGCGAAGGGGGACGTTATCCATGTGTCCACCAAATGCAGGATGAATTGTGACACGGTCATACAGTCGGGGTGAGGGGCTCCAAAGTCTGTTAGTCATGGCTATGGCCTTCGGCATGGCTGCGCTAATGCTTACCGCAGTGCAACATATACGCCATCAGCCAGTACGCCATCAGCCAGCCTAAAATTTCAACTTATAAATCTCTTACGTCTTACCCTTAAGCCCTTTCAGATATAAGTCCCCTCTTCGCCCTATATCCCCCTTTGGGCATGACTACGCCAGTGACTTTCGCCCACCCTTCGCCCTTCACCCTGCCCCCTTCACCCTTTCCCCACCCACCCTTTCAACCCATTGGACCCTCTAACCTATGAACACTGCCGAACTCCTGATCCGCTGCCTCGAGAACGAAGGTGTTGAGTACATCTTTGGCGTTCCCGGCGAAGAAAATCTTCAGGTGCTCCAGGCGCTGAAGCATTCGTCGATTCAATTTATTACGACCCGCCATGAGCAAGGGGCGGCGTTTATGGCGGATGTCTATGGTCGCCTGACCGGTAAGGCCGGGGTGTGTCTCTCGACTTTGGGGCCGGGGGCGACGAACTTGATGACGGGGGTGGCTGATGCCAACCTTGATCGGGCACCGCTGGTAGCGATTACGGGCCAGGTGGGCACTGATCGCATGCACATTGAGTCGCACCAGTATTTGGATTTAGTGGCCATGTTTGCGCCGGTCACCAAATGGAATACGCAAATTGTCAGGCCGTCGAATACGTCGGAGATTGTGCGCAAAGCGTTTAAGATCGCCCAAACCGAGAAACCGGGCGCGGTCCATATTGACCTGCCGGAAAATATTGCGGAGATGGAGGCCCCTGGGACCCCGCTCAGGTGTGATGCCAAGGCAAAGACCTATGCCTCGTTGCAGAGCATTCAACAGACAGCGGTGGCTATCTCCCAGGCCAGCAATCCGATGATTTTAGTGGGTAACGGGGCGATTCGAGCCCACGCCAGTGAAGCCATCACCCAGTTTGCCCGTGAGTTGCAGATCCCGGTGAGCAATACGTTTATGGGGAAGGGGTTGATTCCTTATACCGATCCGCTGTCGCTATGGACGCTGGGGCTCCAGCAGCGAGACTATATTTCCTGCGCCATCGACCGCAGCGATCTGGTGATTGTGATCGGCTATGACCTGGTGGAATATCCGCCTAAAAAGTGGAACCCGGACGGCCAAATTCCGATTATCCATATTGGGTTGACCCCGGCTGAAATAGACAGCAGCTATATTCCCAAGGTGGAAGTTGTGGGTGATATTTCGGATTCCCTAAATGAGATTCTCAAACGGGTGAAGCGGCCTGAACAGGCCCATTCCTTTCAATCGCTCAAAGACGAGATGAAGGCGGATTATCACCAATATGCCGATGACTTTAGCTTTCCGATCAAGCCCCAAAAGCTAATTTACGATATGCGCCAGATATTGGCCCCTGAAGATATTTTGATCTCGGATGTGGGGGCCCACAAAATGTGGATTGCTCGCAACTACCACTGTGAACGGCCCAATACCTGCCTAATTTCCAACGGGTTTGCGTCGATGGGGATTGCAATTCCGGGTGCGATCGCAGCCAAACTCGTCCACCCCAACCGCAAAATCATCGCCGCCACCGGCGACGGCGGCTTCATGATGAACTGCCAGGAGCTAGAAACCGCCCTGCGCGTCGGCACCGCCTTTGTGACGGTGATTTTCAACGACGGCGGCTACGGCCTAATTGAGTGGAAGCAGCAGGTCTACTACGGCGAATCAGGATTTATTAAGTTCAACAACCCCGACTTTGTTAAGTTTGCCGAGAGCATGGGCCTTAAGGGCTATCGCATTGAGTCAACCGAGGACTTTGTCCCCATCCTCAAAGAAGCCCTTAAGCAGGATGTGCCCGTGGTAATTGATTGCCCAGTGGACTATCGTGAGAATCTGGGATTCAGTCAAAAGACCCAGGAGTTGAGCTGTGCTATCTAAAACAAAAGCGAGACAAAATCGTCATAATAGTCGGAGTTGCTTGCAAGATAAGCCAGAATGGTCGGATTTGAGCTGTTGTTAGAACCCGCCGCTGAGGGATTAGCGAGCTTTGCAGTGGGTTTGTTGCCAAAAGTAGGCGGCAAAGCGGTTACAGAAGCCAAAAAGCTACTTTTCAATGCCTCCCAGCAATACATCGCTACCTACAAAAAGCGTCACTGCCTGCTTAAAGTCTTAGGGATGCGAGAGCCTGTCAATTTGGCCCAGATTTACACTGGCGTTAAATTTCTAGACGACGATGACGTTTTGGGATTTGAGTCTGCTGAAACCCTGGAACAGCTCTATCGCCAGTCTCGATTTCGCGGCTATACGGGCAAACGCAGCCAGGGCCAAAAGCGCTCTGGGATTGAGGTTGCCAACGAAAAGCAGTACCTGATGGTATTGGGTGGACCGGGGGCGGGTAAATCCACGTTCTTGCGCAAGGTTGGCTTAGAAGCCCTGCGTACATTCCATTATGAAAATGCGACCTATCGCCATCGCCAGATTCCAGTCTTGCTAGAGCTTAAACGCTTTGAAGCCGAAACAATCGACATCACCACCTTAATCACAGAGGAATTTGACAACTGTGGTTTTCCAGACCCCGCTGGCTTTGTTCAGCAGGCGTTAAAGCAGGGAAAACTGCTGATTTTGCTAGATGGCCTAGATGAGGTGCCCACCGTCAACCTGGATAATGTGATTCGCACCATTCAAGACTTTGTCGACCGCCACGACCCAAATCGGTTTATTGCCTCCTGCCGCACCGCCGCCTATTGGGGTGGATTTACCCGCTTTAGCGACGTGGGTATGGCCGATTTTGACGATGAGCAGATCGAGCAGTTTATCCAACACTGGTTTAGTAGTGAGTCAGACATCGCGCGAGGCACCGGCCAGAAATGCTGGGAGATTTTGCAAGAAGATCAAACTAAAGCCGCTAAGGAATTGGCCCATACGCCGCTGTTGCTGACGTTCTTGTGTTTAGTATATGACCGATCTCAACGGTTTCCGGCTAACCGCAGTCGGTTGTATCAAAAAGCCTTGCGGATCTTGTTAGAAGAATGGGCCGCAGAGAAGCGCATTAACCGAGATGAAATCTACGAAGGGCTGAGCACTGAGCTAGAGGAAGAACTCCTGTCTGAGATAGCCTTTGCCGGGTTTGAGGCAGACCAACTCTTTTTCTCACAGCGGGAACTGACCCAGCAAATTAAAGGCTTTCTCGCCAGCAATTTGAACGTGCCGAAAACGCTGGATGGGGTAGCCGTACTGCAGGCGATTGAAGTACAGCAGGGCATTTTGGTGGAGCGGGCCGAAGATGCCTATTCGTTTTCCCATCTGACCTTACAGGAATATCTCACCGCCCAATACCTGGTGGATAATCATCAGTGGGAGCAGATGATTGAGCAAGCTGCGACCGAGAGCCGCTGGCGAGAGGTTTTTTTACTGGTGCCAGGTCTACTGACTGGCAAACAGGGCGCGAATGCTTTTCTAAAAACCCTGGAGCAAAAAGCGCAGCAGTGTTTGCAGTCTACTCAATTGCAGCAATTGGTCCAATGGGCTGATATCGCTACACAAGGTTCTCCAGGAAAATTTAATGCAGCAGCCAAGCGCCTAGCTGCCATTTTTTTAGTTCGTGGACTTGCCCGTGCCCGTGATCTTGCCCTTAATAATGCTCGCATCCTCGATCGGACCCACGCCCTTGACCTTGCTCGTGACCTTACCCTTAACCTCGCCGATGACCTTGTGCGAACCCGTGATCTTGTTCGCGCCCTTGACCTTGTCAGTAGGTTTGCCCGTGCCCGCGACCTTAGTCGTGATTGCGACCTTGCCTACGACCTTGCTAAGCGCGTTTCTCTCGTGGGCATATTTAGAGCGATCGACTTTCCAGCCCTTACTAGCACTCTTGAAAATCTAAAGTCCATCAACCCCAATGCTGAAGCCTCAAGGCAGCAAAAACACCCCGCTCGGTCCAATATTTTTGAACTTTGGTTCAGTGCTTTGGACGTTCCAGAAGCAAGTGTGAGTCTCCCCCCTGAGGAGATTCAATCCCTGGCCGACTATTTCTACATTTGCGAGCTGATGGTGCGTTGCAAAGAGGCCGCTGTGCGGGTTTCCCCTGAGGTTTGGGCAGACATTGAGGCTCGCCTGGTGAAGGTGTCTACGACCAGCGGCAGGTGCTAGAACCGCCTTACGCATCACCGCCTTGATGACCGTGACATAGTTTTCAATTTGCACACACTCATCTATCCCATGGGTTTCAGGGGGCGTTGCCCACATCGCCTCAAGGTTCAACCCAGTTCGAGTTTGAAAACTTTTCTCAACATCTCGCAATCTGCGCGACATCTTTGCTTAATATACGGAACTAGCCCCCCAGTTTAATGTGCAGTTGAGTGCGCAGTGCGGGCGTTTTAACCCAGTCGGTAAAGGTGAGTCGGCCATGTCAGAAAATCAAAAACCCACGGTTATTATCACAGGGGCCTCATCCGGGGTGGGGCTATACGCCGCCAAGTCCCTGGCTGATCGGGGCTGGCATGTGGTCATGGCCTGTCGCAATTTAGCCAAAACTGAGAATGTGGCCAAGCAAGTGGGTATGCCCGACGGCAGCTATACCATCATTCATCTAGATTTATCCTCTCTCGAGAGCGTGCGCCAGTTTGTGCAAGATTTCAGAGCCAAAGGCATGCCGCTAAGCGCTCTAGTCTGCAACGCCGCCGTTTACTTACCCCTGCTCAAGGAGCCGATGCGCAGCAAAGAGGGCTATGAGCTGAGTGTGGCAACTAACCACCTGGGGCATTTCTTGCTGGCAAATATGATGCTTGAGGATTTGATTAACTCCCCCGTCGCCGATAAGCGCCTGGTGATTTTGGGCACCGTGACCGCCAACCCGAAAGAACTCGGCGGCAAAATTCCCATCCCCGCCCCGCCGGATCTGGGTAACCTGGCGGGCTTTGAAGCGGGGTTCAAAGACCCCGTCACGATGATTGATGGCAAGCCGTTCAAGTCGGGCAAAGCCTACAAGGACAGCAAGCTTTGCAACATGTTGACCATGCGCGAGTTGCACCGCCGTTTCCATGATGCGACCGGGATTACGATCAATGCGCTCTATCCAGGCTGTGTGGCTGAGACCGCCCTGTTCCGCAACCACTATTCGCTATTCCAAAAGATATTCCCCTTATTTCAAAAGAACATTACCGGGGGCTATGTATCTGAGGAGCTAGCCGGAGACCGGGTCGCCCAGGTGGTAGCAGAGCCCTCGTTTAAGAAATCTGGTGTCTACTGGAGCTGGGGCAACCGGCAGAAGGAAGGGCGTCAGGCGTTTGACCAGGAGGTGTCAGACGAGGCGATGGATGCGAATAAGGCGGTGAGAATGTGGGAGTTGAGTGAGAAGCTGGTGGGGTTGGCGTAGGGATTTGCCATTGAATTCAGCCTGCTCTTAATTGCGTTCCACTGGTTGCGATCGCACATAATCACATCGGGAGCGCGGGTGGTGTTTCTATCTCTGCTTTGCCGAAGTATCTCTATACCTGTCCCTGCTCTCACTATCAGGTTGAGGGCTACAGATGTGATTGGTCACGGGTTTAACCCAACGGGCATTTTAAGCGCATTGACACATCATCTAGAATGCTAACTCTAGCAGCCTGCAAAGAGACATGGGTAAATATGAAAAGCTTAGGCAAAAGATTTTAAGGGGTACATCAGACAAAAATATCAATTTCTCAGAACTTTGCAAATTGCTTATTCGCCTTGATTTTGAGGAAAGAATTAGGTAGCTGTCCAGTTCCAAATACAATCCGATTGAGCATCGCTTATCCCCTCATCTGAGTCGAGTTTGTCGAGGGGGCATCTTTGACAGCGTGGAAACCGTTCAAGCGTTGATGGCAACTGCAACCACCTCCACAGGATTAGAAGTGTTGACGACCGTGATTGATAAGGTCTATGAGACGGGCAAGCAGGCGACGGATGAACTCAAGTCAAATATCCAAATTGTCTTTGATGAGGTGTTACCAAACTGGAACTATACCGCCAAGCCTCAAAAACCTCAAATCGGATGATTTATTTAATCCTCAATCCTTAGGGGCGCAGCTGCGATCTCATCTCATTGATCGGTTGACCTCAAGCTTTCAGCTGTCTGGTCCGGTCGCGGGCATGGTATCAACGGTTAAAACTGGGCCGACCACCGGCTCATTCACAAAATCGGTTAAATCGACCTCATCTAGCAGCTCCGCCCAACGCTGGGACACAGCCGCCTGAGATAAAACCGCCTGAGACACAGTCTCGCCCAGAGAAATTACCTCGCTTGGCGATAGCCATGGGCTCGGGGAGACCGGCATATCTGGCGAGACCGGCCTTTCAGAGGCTATCGGAGCTGGGGAAGTCCCTTGGAGTTGCTCAGCCAGCATAGAAACAACGTCGTACCAAACATCGGGGGATAAATTGTTAGCTTGTTGCACGCGCTCAGGGGTGCGGGCCACAGGTTGTACCCATCCGTCGATCTTTAAATCGGGCTGAGCAATTGAGGCGCAGTAAAGATTTAGATACCAGTGATAGTATTGGCCGTCTATCAGCTCAGAGGCCGCTTGCCTGGGCACCTGAATGCTCATAAACCCAGGCCTAGTCGGCAGTGTAAAATAGGTCTTATACAGTCGCTGGGTTTCATCCTGGGTGAGAATAGAAAACTCTCCTAGTTGAACCTCCTCAGCGGTATAGGGGATATAAAACCAAAAGGTGGGCTCCTCTGACAGGGTTTGCCCCAGCCCGCGATCAGGGATAAGCGCCGTTAGCGGCTTGGGTGCAGTCGGGCATGAGGCTTGATCCCCTAAGCTGCCGCCGGGCTGTCGGCGTCCACGAGGGGGCGGGGCTGAGGGCGGGTCGGGCGGACTCGATTGGCTCACTAAAAGCTCCCTCGCCGAGGCCGCTGGGGCAGAAAGCGTGAGGGCCAATCCGATCAGGGTCAAAAAGGTCGTGGCGATATTGAATACCGGTTGGGGGCGCTTTATCATCGTGTTGTCTCCAGTGCGATAGTCGTTGTCCGATGGCTGTATCAGTTTCCTGAGGCGTTGGCTAAATATTCAGTTGGCTAAGTATCGGTTGATGAAGATGGATTCTAAAACAGCATGGTTTCTAAGATATTAAGGGATGAGAATATTACGGTGCGAGAATATTACGAGATCTAAGCTAATGGGGGGCTTTAGCAGAAACCCTGGGTAATCGGTAAAAGGCCAAGCCTGCCGCTGTTATCATCAGGGCTAACACAGCGGGAAGCAGTGGCATCCAACCACCTTTTAACAAGAAAAAAAGACACCCTTGATAAAGCACCCCAATGGATAGCCCCATCGCCAATGCCAAAGTCAGTGGTGAGCGCAGCCACCAAACCATGAGTCCCCCCACCATGGCCCACCCCCAGACCCAAAGCCAGTCTCCCCATTGGAGATTGCGCCATTGGGGCAACACCCACAGCAACGGGCGATCGTGCAGGACAGCTTGCAATATTTGACTAATCTGGTGGGCATGGATCCAAACCCCGGGCAGCGAGCCATGGGGCGTATCAAAATAGTCACCCCCAACCGGATCGGTGGTGCCGATCAAAACAATTCGATCTTTAACCTGGTCAGGCTCAATTGCCCCTGTCAGGATCTCACCCAGAGAGATTCGATGGGCGGGGGTGTCATAGAAACGGTAGTTAATCAAAATCTCGTGGCTTTGTCCATCTAAGTTCTGATAGCCACCAGTCCGGGTCGCGAGACGATGAAAGACCACGGGGCCAAACTGCCACTCCCTGGCTGGGTTGGGCTCCAGGGGTTCAATGCCTGCCGCAGAGAGAAAGTTGTAGGCCAGATGAAAACTCAGACTAAACGGGGTTGTACAATCAGACTTTTCGTCAACCAGGCCCGGATCGTAGGACAACAGCTGGCGGCGAACCGATTGGGTGCGGCTTTGTTCGGTGCCATCTAGTTGCAGATCGCTAAAGCCGACTTGATTTCTCACCTGCTCAGCCGACAACTCAGGGGGGGGGCCATAGATGTTTTGCGCCCCTAGCCCAAACGAACAAACCGTATAGAGATTGGCATATTTCTGAAACTGGGCCAGCAGCTGTTCTCGCCCTGGGGGACGGACCTGAAACCGGTGCAGGTCTAGCCCAATGGCCTGGGGTTGGTATTGTTGCAGGATCTCGACAACATTCGCTAAAACGTTATCCCTGAGGGGATAGCCATAGGCGTTGGTATCTGCTGTTGTGATTTCGACCACCAGGAGGTTGGGGTCAGAGACCGACTCCAGCCCCACCGGTCGAGATCGCATCAATCGGTCGTAGGCTTGCAGCTCTAGCGCCTGTAGTCCGCCCAGCCATCGCACCCCCATCACCAACAGGGAAACGATTAAACTGACGGCGAGCAGACTCCGCCAATTGAGCCGAGCCCGGCGATTGCCTGGTTCAGGTTTGCGTCGGGCAGGGAGCACCCGACCCGGCCACACCATAGGCACTTCCGTAGGGTTTTGATAAATCACCGGGAGCCAGCTGGCACCGGGAAAGTCACCCTCGACCCCCTGCAATTTTTCTCGGGCCTGACGCACCGCTGAATAAAGCGCTTCTCCTCGGGAGAAGACTTGCAGAAAGTGCTTTAAAAAAAGCTGGGCCACCTGATCTGCGACGGGCTCTCGCATCACAATCATTTGGGGAATATGCAGATCGCCGAGGGCCCGGGCCAGACCCAGGCCATCACAGGAGTTGAAGATCGCCAGCTTCAGCCCCCGAGCAATGGAGGCCTTTAGCGCATTTCTTAACTGCTCAATCGAGAGTCGCTCAACCGGGTTGATAAACAGCTGTCCGGTGCCGGGGCCGTTCATGGGTCCTGGGTCTTGCCAAGCTTGGCTGGTGCTGTGCCCGGCAAAAAAAAGGATATCCCAGCCCGCCTCATCCCAAAGCCATCGATCTAATTCTGAGCGTTGGGGCTCTTTCAGCACGAGCATTTCAGTCCCTGGTAGCTGCTCTAGTAATTTGAGGTCGGGCTGAATATCAATGCCATCACTGTGCCCCAACACCACTAAAATTCTGACCGAATGGGTCTCTCTGGAGAGCGCATTGAAAGGTTTGCTAGAGGGTTTATTGGAGGACAACGGCACTACCCGGTCATATTCCTGGGCACTCAGGGCAATCTCTGCTTGGTGGTAGTCTTCGTAAAACTGCCAGAGATGCCAGGGAAGTTTTTGAAACAGCGGATCCGCTGTTTCAATCATCACCCTGACCGCTTCGGCAGGGTTTAGCTTGGTGCGTAGCTGCTGATCAATCTTGAGAAAACCAGGGGCATGGAGCCATTGATTGATGGCTTTCTGTAGCTGCTTAGATAATATGCGAAACTCTGCTTCGGAGACCCGGGTCACCGCATCATCGTCAAATTCGATCTCCAAGGAACTGTCTGGCTTTCGCAGCCTGAGGCGGGCATGCAGGGCCTCGTAAAGCAAGCGCCAACGTTGATAAAGCTCAGGCAGCTCTGGAGCTGGGGGCAGGTGACCTCGAAATTTTAACGGCACCGTGCTACCCACCAGCCAAAGTTGAGCGGTCACGGTGGACACCCCCTCCCGGCAGCTCCCTTGGCCGAAAGTTAAGACTACAAGGGGATTATTCATAAGGGCATGGTTAGCGCCGATTAGACCAAGAAGTTTTCGCTAAAGCTATTATCACCGAGACTGACCTGCAGCTTAAAGCGAGTACCTGGTTTACACCTAAAGTAGGGTAGCTGAATATAGTCGTCCTGGGTGCGAGACTGGACGGCTTGAAGCATCTGATTAGTCTCTGAGTAGAGGATCAGATCTAAGCCACTGGGTACATATCGATCGTCCTGAGTCGGGTGAATCTGTATGCGTACCCCCGTGCGTTCATCGGCTTCTGCATTGAGTTCCATGAGCAGGATTACCCCTTGGGGGGCCGATAGGGTCGCCAATTCGATCGGCTTTACCCGCCTAACGTCGGCCCTCCCCAGGGCGGAGATGGTTCTAAAATTGGGGGTCAGCTCCCCCCCCAGGAGGGTCTCAACAGATTGCCAACCACCCTCAAACAAGTTTTGAAACCATTGCCCTAGCCGAACGGTTGTTGCAGTAGGTAGCTCGGCCAGCATTGCGACCGAGGCGCGCCATGTTAGCGCCCGCCTTTGGGCCAGGAAGCGATCTAGCCACTCTGGCTGCGAGACCAGTGCGCCCCACTGCTCAAAGGGCACTGATAGTCTGGGCTGTGCGATCTCACTCAGCCGCTCGATTAAACCATCAGCTGTCGCCATTGCCAGGGCTGGCAATGGCGAAACCACCGTCTGGGTCACCGCCGTCGGGCACAGCTGATAGGTCAACCAAAAGGCATTGAGGTCGTGCCCGAGGAAGGCTCCATCTACGCAGTAGGTCCGATCCAACGCATCATAGCGCCCGGCCTGTTTGATCTGTTGATGGGTGGCATATCCCCAGATGCGCATCCACCGCGCCTCTCGATTGACCTGAATCGCCAGATAGTAGTCTGCGGTCCAATCGGGAATATCGAGCCATTCTTGGGGGATAACTAACTCATCAATATCGATATCCTCAGTGGGGATCAAGACCAGTCGCTTTGTGGGTAGCGTCACCCCTACCCCGCTGACTATTTCCCATAGCGTCTGGGGGCTGCTCAGGCTGGGCCAACTGCGCCCCTCGACATCATACTCAGCTTGCAACCACGGTAGCAAAACCCTCAAACAAAGCTGATTGAGATAAACCGAGTGAAACTGGTTGGCGGCTGCCAACCCCGAACTCTCTTGCCAACACTGCTCTGCGATCGCAGAGGGGATCTCCAACCACCATTCCATGGGTTCAGCCAAGGTGAGATTGCGGGTCATGACTCCATTCCTTCGTCTGATAAGTCACTAAACTTGCCGTTGTGAACCACTAGCCACTCCTCCAAAAACGCACCCATGGTAATTATTAGGTCTGGGTTGGGCTCAGTATGCAGGGAGGCTTGCCCCCAGCTGACTAATGCCTGGAGTAGGGCATCTCGGGCACGGGTGAGCCGGCGTGAAATGGTGTACTGCCCGACCCCAATCTTTTGAGCAATTTGCTGTTGGGTCAGCTTGGACTGATAATAAATCTGCAAAATCAGTCGGGTTTCAGAATCTAATCGTCCGATCGCGTTCAAGATCACGCTATTTAGCTGATCGCGCTGCCCCTGTCGCTGCTGTGCCATTTCTTGATCTATCAGATCGCTCAACGGGGGTTTATGTAGAGGATCCGGTAGCTCATCTAGCAGCTCCGTCAACTCTCGTCCGCGACTTGGGACGTTCAGAGACGTCAGCGGAGGATATAAGTAAGCCCGCGCCCATTTAGCGCATTGAGTTAACCATTGCTCAACGATCTCTGGGGTGAGGGGCTCCCCTGGGGCACTTAACTGCTGGCATTGGGTGTTATACAAGGTTGCGATCGCAGCCCATTGAGCCTGCTTAGGTTTCCGCATCTTGCGAGTGCGCAACGATTCGGCGGTACCACACAGGGTCTTATAACAGCGCCAGACCAGTTGATATCGGTCAATCTCAGCCACGCTCAGGCCAGCGTGACGTAGAGACACCGCTATCCGCTTTTTGCTCAACCGCCTGAGTAAAGTCCAATCGGTGCAAATATCAACCTCTTGGCGCTGACGCAAAATATCTCGAATCAAGGATGGATAAGCAAAGCTGGCATAGCCTTTTAGACTGATGCCTCGATTCGGGTTATAGCCGAGCAAGACTTTGTTGCTTGCGGCACTGGCCAATTGAAAACAATCTGACAAGCGATAGGACGAGTTGGGCAGGACCCGAGTTGCCCTGATAGCAGACCAATAGCAGGTTTCTTGTAAATAAGCCATCAAATGATGGCCAGCCAAGCTTTCAGGCTGCTCTCTCCAAACTGAATACCAGTACAGCGCCCAAAAAGCCTCTGACGTGTCTCTTGCCAACGACGAAGCCAAACAATCTTCGAGACTCCGACGCAGCTTGGCATCGATCACCCAGCCAGAAAAGCGATCTGCCTGAAATTCAATGAACGCCGCAAAGATCTCGATCAGGCTCTGTCGTGAATTCATACGCAAGGAGCCTTAAGGAAAATCATAGGAGGAAAAGCCCCCCGAAGAAACCGATATCGGGCCACACCATTGAGGATTATAAATACAATCAATCTTCGATGGTTGTCAACATCGCAGCGAGTCGCTGCTTAAGGCGATGGTTATCGCAGGTCACATATTCAACCCCTTGATAGACTCGATAAACGCCCTCTCCACAGATGGGACAGCCCAATCCGTCATATTCACTCAGGCCATCCGTATCTTCCATGGCTTCAAACCCCAGCGGCTTGGTTTCAAACTCAACGTCGCGGTAGGGGAGCCAAAATGGGAATGTTGCGGTACTACTCATGGCAATACCCCCTTAATTATTTAGTCCCATTTTAGACCAAACCCTTTTACAGGCAGCCATTAGCTTGAAATACTTAACTTATGTATGACGGCTACTACAGGACAGCTACAGACGACAGCGATCGGTCTCACACAGCCGGGCTTCGCGCTCAGCCACCAAGGTTGCTAAATCAGCCCGCCCGGTTAACTTCAACCGCCAGTCGGCCCAAACCCCATAGAGCCAATTGGCCAGCGGCCCCAAGATGGGCCATTTTGTAGGGGCATAGAGCCAACCCATACCCAAAATTTCATAGACCCGGCGAAAGGCAGCCACATCGCAAATCACCCTGTCATCTGGCAGCACGGCATGGATACGTCCCATGGCGGTTTCAAAATCAACGCCGCCGTTGGCTTCGGAGCTATAGCCATCGTCTGCAATATCGACAAAGGCTACCAGCCCCCGCCCCGCATCCCGTTTTTGCAAAAAGTTGACTTCCCGCATACAAAGCGGGCACTCGCCGTCATAGAGCAGCTTAATTTGCCAGGTTTGGGAAGCGGTGCTGGTGGGTTTGGACAGGTTACTTGCAGTGGATTGAGTCATACAGCTAGTCATGTCGATTGCGAGGGGGAACAGCGTGGCCTTTGTAAAACTTTTGCTCTAGGTGACCTAGCCACAGCCACAGCCCCCCAGCCGCCAGGGGAATACTCGTTAAAAGCACACTGGTTGGTAAGGTCATCACTTTGGATGTCGCTGTAGCCAGGGGCATCAGAGACCAAAAGAGGGCGCTCAAGACCAGGGCCCCTCTCCGAATTTGTTGGATGCGTTTTAACGCTGAACGACAGCTACTGCAATGTTTAGTGTGGGAATCATAGCGATCGATCAAGGCCTCTGTTGACCACTCAGGGGGTAAGGCTTGTCCCGGAAAGGGATCGGCTGCAAACTCACGGACCCATTTTCGGAAAGCCACCACGTAGCGATCGGCTTGGGTGGGTAGATAGCAGGCTTGGGCATAGGGGCGATTGCCTCGCTTCTCTAACAGCCGCTCTTGAATGTGCAAGAAGATTTGATCATCTTCTAACACTCGATTATTGCCAACGTGGCTATACCAGCGAGGGGTCAACTTGATAAACAAGCCCGGTAATTTTGAAGAAAACTTAAAAGGAAATCGAGCAAATAAGCGACATTCCCCTTTTCGAGTCGGCGTTGCGTACACCACCGTTAGGGTTCTACCAAATTGCTGGGAGGTGAGATCGTGGTACATCAGGGACGGTGCCACAAAGGTGGTATGCTGAGTGCCCAATTTTCCCTTACGGGGGCCTTCTGGCCAGATCCCTTGAAAGCCCTGCCGGCCGAATGTCACCAGATTGGTCTGCATCGGGGCAGCATTTTCTCGCTTGCCGACCGTTTTGTGATGGGTATAAGGAATATGGCTGGCGTCCAGAACATTTTCTAGCAGGGTCAGGGTGTCATAGGGCAAGTCCCGGAAGGTATTGAGCATGACCCAACCGTCTGGGTCCGCTGCTAGGGGCTCAATGATGGGAACGTTCACCCGTGCAGCATTTTCTGCCTTACCTGGATAGACAAACAGGAGATCTTGGCAAACCTGAGTTGGCATAGCGCTGACGCAGGCACGGTTAGATAGATTTGCTGTCCCTTCGATGGGTTGCTGAGGCATCTGTTCACAGGCCCCACTGCCTGAAAATGCCCAACCATGATAGGGACATTCCAGCAGCCCAGCTTCATTGATGCGTCCTTCTGACAGTGGTGCCAGCCGATGGGGACACTCGTTGGCTAAGACCCGCCAGGTTTCTGATTTTGGCTCCCACCAGATCACCACATCCTGGTCTAGTAAGGTAAATCGGGTCGGTTTAGTTTTATCTAGGTCCTTTACATAGTGGGTGGGATACCAGGCTTCAGACCAGTCAAAGTGAGCCGAGTCAGGCCCGCCAGCAGGTAACGGAGCGAGACTTTCGGAAGATTGGGGCGCTGTTGCAGCTTGGGTAGCCGTCATAGTGTCTCAGTGGAAAATCGGTCGTCACCCTCTATTGTGTTACAAAACTTTACTATTTGCAGAATCCCAGGGTGTGTTTCAGTCAGTTGTGCTCCAGCTGAGCCTCAGCCAAACGTGGAATACGCTGCCACGACCTTGAGAACTATTCAGCCCAGGCACCGATTACCCAAAAATATTGCCAAAGAAGTCGATGGTTTCTTTGAGGGCACTGACAAAACTGTCGATTTCTTCGCGGGTGTTGTAAAAATACAGGCTGGCTCGGGCGGTGGCGTCAATGCCCAGACTTCTATGTAAGGGCTGGGTGCAGTGGTGGCCTGAGCGAATGGCGATCCCGGCCTGATCCAGGAAGGTAGAGAGATCTTGCGGGTGGACGCCTTCGACAGTGAAGGTTGCGATCGCAGCCCGCCCGCTCCCATCTGCCTCTGGTTTCGGTCCATAGAGCTTAACCTGGGGAATCTGAGTCAGTCGCTCATAGAGATACTGGGTCAGCTCATGCTCGTAGTCGGCAATGCGATCCATGCCGAGGTGAGTGAGGTAATCGACCGCTGCGCCGAGGGCGATTACTTCTGCGATCGCAGGGGTCCCCGCCTCAAACTTGTGGGGCAGATCGGCATAGGTAGAATGATCTAGAAACACATCCTGAATCATTTCGCCCCCGCCCAAAAATGGCGGCATGGCGTTTAAGATATCGAGCTTGCCATAGAGAAACCCGGCCCCCGTGGGGCCACACATTTTATGGCCCGAGGCCACCAACCAGTCGCAGTCCAGCGCCTGCACATCCACCGGCATGTGGGGCACACTCTGACAGGCATCGATCAAGACTTTTGCGCCGTTCTGGTGGGCAATCTGGATAACCGCTTCCACCGGGTTAATACAACCCAGGGCGTTGGAAATGTGGTTGACAGCGACCAGCTGAGTTTTGTCGGAAACCAGCTGCTTAAAATGGTCGAGATCAAAGCTTTGATCGTCGGTGAGCCGCACATGCTTAAGCACCGCCCCGGTGCGCTGGGCCACAATCTGCCAGGGCACCAAATTGCTGTGGTGCTCCATCACCGAGAGAATGATTTCATCCCCGGGTTTTAGGGTATTGAGCCCCCAGGCATAGGCCACTAGATTAATGGCCTCGCTGGCATTGCGGGTAAACACAATCTCATTACGGGAGGCTGCCTTGATAAACCGGGCCAGCTTATCGCGGGTGGCCTCATAGGCCTCAGTGGCGCGGGCACTCAGAGCATGGACACCGCGATGGACGTTGGCGTTGTCCTGCTGATAATAGCGATCGATCGCCTCAATCACCGCCTTGGGCTTTTGAGACGTGGCGGCATTATCAAAATAAACCAGGGGCTTACCGTTGACCTCCTGATGCAAAATCGGAAAGTCAGCGCGCACTTCGTCGGCAAGGGGTCTGGTGGTGGTCAGCGTCATAGTTTAGGCAGTCCGATTTAGAGAGTCCACTCGGTAATGTGCTGGGTCAGGCGCTCTCGCAGGGAGGGCACAGGTGTTTTTTCGATCACTTCCATAGCAAAGGCATAGAGCAGCAGTCGCTGGGCCTGGGTTTGATCAATGCCTCGGCTTTGTAGATAAAAGACTTCGTCGGCTTCGAGCTGGCTGACGGTGGCCCCGTGGGCGCACTTGACATTATCCGCCACGATATCCAGCTCTGGCTTGGTATCAATCCGCGCTTTGTCCGACAGCAGCAGGTTGCGGTTAAGCTGAGCGGCATTGGTCAGCTGGGCGTTGTGGGGTACATAGATTTTGCCGTTAAAGACCCCATGAGCACGGTCATCGGCAATGTTTTTTTGTAGTTGGTTAGCAGTGCCGTGGGGATGATTCAGCGCAATCAGACTGTGGGTATCGGCCACCTGATTGCCCCGGATAGCGCTGAGGCCGTTGAGCTGGGTGTCTGTATTAGGGCCAGTTTGGTAGATCTCTAGATTGTGGCGAGAGAGACGGGCTCCGAGTGCGATCGCGCTGCAGCTATAGCGACTATCTCTAGCCTGTGACACAGCAGTTTTGCCAATATGATAAGTCTCGACACCCTCTTTCTGAAGTAGCACATGGGTGACCTGGGCATTATCCTGCAACCAAAGTTCACTAACGCTGTTGACCACATCTGCGCCAGTGCCCTCAAACTGCTCGACCAGGGTGAGGGCGCTGTTGGGCGCTGCCACCACCAGACACCGAGGCTGAATCAGCTGCGGCACCGCCCTAGCCGCCGACAGGTGTAAGACCTGAATGGGCTGTTCGACGACCTGATTTTTCTCAACCCAGATCACAGCAGCATCTGTAAAGCCAGTCGTATTTAAAGCGGTGAAAACTTCGTTGTGGCCAGGCACGTGGGCCAGATAGGGCTCTATGCCAGACCTGATGTCAGCCCCAACGGTGCTCAAGGGCGCAATCATAACCCCAGCAGGCAAATCCTGAACAGAGGACAGCGACTCGGCATACTGCCCATTCACAAACACCAGCCGATGACCTTGAGCCTCAGGGAGCGCCCAAGCGTCTACCTGTGCTCTGAATGGGGTCAACTCGTCCAGCGGCTCAGCCGCCCGGTAGGGCATCGACAGCATGGCTGAGAGGTCACAAAAGCGCCAATCTTCATCCCGGTTTGACGGCAGTGACTGCTCGCTAACCAGCGCTTTTGCCCGGGCTCTCAGCTCATCTAACTCCAGGGCAGACTGCTGTGCGGCTAAGTGAGCCTGCCCGATCAGAGCGGTTAAATACGCATCTCGCTTTTGCTGACTTGCCGTTTGTGCTGTCATCCCAGACGCGCTTACTTGAGTGCTCATGACACAGCCACCTCTGCCTGTTTTGGCTGTTCTGACTGTTCTGCAGACAGCCAGTCGTAGCCTTGCTCCTCCAGTTTGAGGGCCAGCTCTTTACCCGCCGTGGTAACAATTCGCCCATCGGCCATCACATGGACGTAGTCCGGCACAATATGGTTTAGCAGCCGCTGGTAATGGGTAATCACGACAACGGCGTTGTCAGGGGTGGTGAGCTGGTTGACACCATTGGCAACAATCTTGAGGGCGTCAATATCTAGACCCGAATCCGTTTCATCTAAAATTGCCAGTTTGGGCTCCAGCAGCGCCATCTGCAAAATCTCGTTACGCTTTTTCTCACCGCCAGAGAAACCCTCATTGACGCTGCGATCGAGGAAGCTCAAATCCATCTTGACCACCTCGGTCTTTGCTTCGATCAGATCGTCGAAGTCAAACACGTCGATTTCTTCGTAGCCCTGGGCTTTACGATGGGCGTTGTAGGCCACCCGCAGAAAATCGCGATTGCTCACGCCAGGGATCTCTAAGGGATATTGAAAAGCCAGAAAAATGCCCGCCGTCGCCCGTTCGTGGGGCTCAAGATCGAGCAGATTTTGGCCTTTGAAGATCACGTCGCCCCGAGTGATCTTGTAGTCAGGATGACCTGCCAGCACTTTTGAAAAGGTACTTTTACCGGACCCGTTAAGGCCCATCACCGCGTGGATTTCACCGGCTTTGACCTCAAAGTTAACGCCCTTGAGGATTTCGGTGCCATCGACGGTGGCATGTAGGTCTTTGACGGAGAGGAGGGTGTCGGCGTTGGGGTTGAGCATGGAATGGGTGATGGGTAGAGGGTGGTGGGTAATGGGCGAAAGGGAAAGGGTGAAAGGCGAAGGGATGGTATGGGCTGACCTTGTGCGTTTCGGCTGAGCTCAACGTTGAAGCCCTGCCCAATGAAGGATGTAAATCTAGTTTTCAGGCTATTTGAGAAGCATGCGAGCACGGTCGGGGCTTTTCAGGGTTGACGATGAGCTGTTCACGCTTTGAATCAATCAGGACTTCCATTCGCTGCATTGGGATTGCTCCCAATAAAATGTCAGTGTCATCTGGCATTAGCAAGGCATTGAAAATTGTCTATAGAGAGCATACTCGGATCGCTATCAACCATGGCAGTAACCATAATCCGGTTAACCTGATCTTCTGACAAGTATCCGGCTCGGACCAGTGCTAAGTGATCGGCTCTAACTAACTCAATGTCTGCGTAGGTGATGCCCATCTGCTCAGCTTTCATGGCAACCTACCCGACACTGTTTTCGAGCTTGAGGGCCAGCAGCTTGTCGGCCTCGGCGGCAAACTCCATGGGCAGCTCGTTAAAGACATCGCGACAAAAGCCGCTGATAATCATTGAGACGGCGTCTTCGGGGGAGATGCCGCGCTGGGCAAAGTAAAAGAGCTGGTCTTCGCCAATTTTTGAGGTAGAGGCTTCGTGCTCAACCCGAGCGGTGTTGTTTTGCACCTGGATGTACGGGTAGGTGTTGGCGTTGGAGGTGTCGCCCAGCAGCATAGAATCGCACTGGGAATAATTGCGGGCCCCGTTAGCTTTAGGCCCCATTTTGACCAGACCCCGATAGCTGTTTTTAGACTTTCCGGCAGAGATGCCTTTAGAGATAATCGTACTGCGGGTGTTTTTACCGACGTGAACCATTTTGGTGCCAGTGTCGGCCTGCTGACGGTGGTTGGTCAGGGCGACAGAGTAAAACTCACCGACAGAGTTGTCGCCGACTAGCACACAGCTAGGATATTTCCAGGTGATGGCCGAGCCAGTTTCTACCTGGGTCCAGGAGATTTTCGAGTTTTTGCCTGCGCATAGACCGCGTTTGGTGACAAAGTTATAGATACCGCCTTTACCTTCTTCATCCCCGGCATACCAGTTTTGCACCGTGGAGTACTTGATCTCGGCGTTGTCTAGGGTGACCAGCTCCACCACCGCAGCGTGGAGCTGATTGCTGTCATACATGGGGGCGGTGCAGCCCTCCAGATAGGTGACTGAGCTGCCGGACTCGGCCACGATCAGGGTGCGCTCAAACTGGCCCGAGTCGCCGTTATTAATCCGAAAATAGGTGGACAGGTCCATCGGGCACTTTGTGTCTTTGGGGATATAGACAAAGGAGCCATCGCTAAAGACCGCTGAGTTGAGGGCGGCGAAATAGTTATCGCCAATGGGCACGACACTGCCCAGGTATTTCTCAACCAGCTCGGGGTGCTCGTGCACGGCTTCTGAAATCGAGCAGAAGATGACACCGTGCTTGGCGAGATCTTTTTTAAAGGTGGTGGCCACTGACACACTGTCGAATACGGCATCTACCGCCACATTGGCCAACCGCTTTTGCTCCGATAGCGGGATCCCCAGCTTCTCGAAGGTGTCTAGCAGCTCAGGATCCACGTCATCCATGCTGTCGAGCTTTTTAGCGCTTTGCTTGGGCGCTGAGTAGTAGATGATGTCCTGATAGTCAATCGACGGATATTTGACATTGGGCCAAGCGGGCTCTGCTAGGGTCAACCATTTTCGGTAGGCCTTCAGGCGAAACTCGAGCATAAAGGCAGGTTCATTTTTCTTGGCCGAAATGGTCCGGACAATGTCCTCACTGAGACCACGGGGGATCACATCGGATTCGATGTCGGTGACAAATCCGTATTTATAAGGCTGGCTGACGACGGATTGAACGCTGCTCATGGTGTGTAGGTTGAAGAGACTTCAGATGGAGGCTAGTACTTATTGGTTTCTTCGCGGATTTTTTCGAAGGTGATGTCTTGCTGATCGCCTACGAAGGCGTTGTCAGGGGTCAAGAAAAGCATGCAGTGGCACTCTTTACGCTCCTGCATGGGAACACAGGGACAGTTCCAAAAAGTGGCCTTGACCTCAGCTTCTTTATCTTCGTAATGGCGGCAGGGGCAAAGCGGTGCGCCCAGATCTTCTTTATGCTTGGCTAAGCCTTCAATTACGACAGCCGTAACCCCCAGATCAGCGCAAAAGTAAGTGCCAGTGCGCTTAGCGTAGCTCTGGGCAAAGTTGCGCATGATCTCTAAATTTTTATCAGAGGCTTGTGTGGGTTTGCTTAAAGTCATTTGAATTGACGGGATGCTGAGACAACCAGGTGATTCTATAATTAAAACAACGCAAATGTTGCTTTACTATTCTTAGATTACTTTATGGGATAGACTTTAGCAACAACCATGTTGTTTAAATACTGTTACAGTATTTTAATAGATGTCATAGTTTATTAAGACTATGGCTCATAAACGCCATGGTTCATCGGTGCCGTAGCTCATCGATACAGATAAGTTAATTCCCGGCTAGGTCAATGCTTGACAGTTTCGTTTGCGATCGCAACCGCTAAGACAATGACTTCAGTACAGCAACCGTCTACTACTAAGGAGGATATCCTGCAGTTCCTCTTAAAGGAGGGGCAGGCGACGGCGCAAGCCCTGGCGGAGCATCTCAAGGTTAGTCCCCAGGCCATTCGACGGCACCTCAAAGATCTGGAGGCCGACAGTTTGATCGTGCACAAGCCCTTGCAGGAAGGCATGGGTCGCCCCAATTACATCTATGGGCTCAGTCGCAAGGGGCGCGATCAGTTTCCCTCTCAATATGATCAGTTTGCGCTGTCCTTGCTAGATAGCCTGACCGAGACTGTCGGACCAGAGCAAGTCGGCTCGATTTTGCGCAATCAGTGGCAGCGCAAAGCCCAGGACTATCAAAATAAGCTCGGCGAGGGCGCTGTCTTAGATCGCGTTAAGCGGCTGGTCAAGCTCCGCCAGGCAGAAGGGTACATGGCTGAGTGGCATACGTCAGACGTGCAAAATGGCGGTAAACCTGCCTACGTGATTACAGAGCATAATTGCGCCATTTCCCATATTGCCGAGTCATACCCCACTATTTGCGGCCATGAGCTGGCGATGTTTGCGATCGCGCTACCTGACTGCTCAGTGGAGCGCACCCACTGGCTCGTCAAAGGGGAGCATCTTTGCGGATATCTGATTAAGGAAAAGTGATGTTAGATCAGTCTCTCCAATTTCTCACCCCAGAAGAATCTGCTGAGGTAGACAAGGCATTGATGACGATGCCAGAGAAGTTTTTGACTCGGCTGACCCTCTCCACGGCCAGGCTACTGGGCTACATTGCGAAAGACCTGGCGACACCCATAGAAAAATTAACCCCTGCCCAGATTATCGCCTGGTTTGAGACTGACTCGAAACGGAAGCAGGAACAGGGCATACAGGCTTCGGTACTAAAGTGGGACGCTAAGAACATAGAAGATATCGAAGAATAAGGGGAGCAGGCGTTGGAAGAGCATTTTAAGTTTTGAGTTCAATTCAAAATTCGAAATTCAAAACTTCTCCCCTTTTCCCCCTTCCCCTTTTTCCTCTATTGCACTGGTGGGGCGAGGGGAACCTCGACGATAAATACAGTCCCCTCTCCGGGGGTAGACTGACACGATAGCTGGCCTTGGTGGATCTCAACAATAACTTGGTGACTAATCGATAACCCCAGGCCGGTGCCTTTACCCACCTCTTTAGTGGTAAAAAATGGATCAAATAGCTTGCTAAGCACTGACTCTGGCACCCCCGGACCATTGTCTGAAATTTCAATCCGAACAGACGCTGAGCCGCTCAGTTGCTGGGTCTTTAGCACGGTACGAATGTTGATTTGGGGGGTCCAGTCCGGGGGAGGCTGTTTTTCGAACGAGCGCAGGGCATCAATTGCATTCACCAGGAGATTCATAAAAACCTGATTGAGCTGATTAGCAAAGCAAGTGACCCTAGGCAGATCGCCGTAGGCTCTGATGATCTCGATGCCCATCTGGTCAGCGTCGGCCTTTAAGCGATGTTGCAAAATGACGAGCGTACTCTCGATCCCGTCGTGAACATTGACCTGTTTAAGATCTGCCTCATCTTTACGAGAAAACGTGCGCAGGGACGTGACGATTTGTTTAACTCGATCGGCCCCTGTTTTGACCGAGTCTAATAATTTGGGTAAGTCCTCCGATAAAAAATCAAGATCAATCGCGTCAACCTCAGATTGAATATCGGGGGGCGCATCAGCATAGTGGCGCTGGTAGAGCTGAACTAACCCCAGCAAATCGTGGAAATAGGTCTTAGCCGGTTCAATATTGCCGTAGATAAAATTGATTGGGTTATTGATTTCATGGGCTACCCCGGCCACTAGCTGGCCGAGCCCAGACATTTTTTCGCTATGGATCATATGGACCTGGGTTTGCTTTAGCTCAGCCAGGGTTTGCACTAGCTGTTCTGCTTGCTGTCGATGGCGGGTTTCTGAGCGCTGCAGCTGCTGATATTGAGTCTGCAGTAAACTATCGGCTTTTTTGACAAAAAGTATCAGCACACCGTAGAGCGAAAGCAGGATGAGGATACTGCCTAAAACCACCCCCCGCTGCGTCTGCCCAATTCGTTGTAAGAGTGGGGTTACATCGGTATAAAGCTCAACGACACCCACGATTTTGCCGTGGGTGCTGTCAGCCGTGAGCGGGATATAGCTAGAGAGCAGATGTCGATCCTCGAGGGTGCTTTTGAGGGCTTTGAAGGTATCTCGATGACCAAGCTGACTGATGGCGGTGCCTGATTTGGCTGATAAAAACCCCTTAGATTGACTTTTATCAGCTCCGATCTGAGCCAGGTCGGTTGAGAAGACCGTGCGCCCTTGTAAATCGAAAAATTTGACTTTGGCAACGGGCAGACCTTGGAGCTGATTGAGCACATCCCGATGCAGTTGCTCCGTCATCGGCTGCGATCGCAGCCCCTCGTCACTGATGCTGCCAGTATTCGATAAAAAGGCTCCGTAGTCGTCCCAAAGCGTATTTGCCAGAATTTGGGCCAGGGCGGCATTTTTCTCCTCGGTGACGACGACGAGATCATGCACCGCTCGCTGGCGATACAAAACGGCCAGCAGCAAGGTTGCGATCGCAAACCCACTGAGGCTGATCATCGAGAAACTTTTGATCAGACTAAATTTAGCAGGCACACGGGCTCGATTGAGGCGTTGAAAGCGTTGGACCTTCAAAAAAATGGGACCCCTTTGTTGCAGGCACTGGCGGCCAGTCCTGAATGAAGTCAGCAGGGATTTAAAGGGGTAAACCATAGAACAATATCGAGCAAGCTAAAATCTTGAGCATCTAGTGCTATTAGCTTTCCCGATCTCACCTAAGGACTTGTTGTTAAGACCTTAGGCGAGAAACTTATTGATTTTTTTTAATAGCGGCTCGATATTTGGGGAGTATCTGAGGATTGAGAAATTCAGCCAGTAGCCCAATGAGGAGGTGATGAACTTCGGGCCGTCCGGTCTTTCTAAGTAGGGATTCATGCCTGGAAAGGGCAAAGGCATTGCTCAATCTCTGACTAAACCGATGACTCAATTGTAATCATCCGTCAGGTTGATTGACGAAGCTAGCGAGCCAACGCTGGTGCCATTGGCCCCACTCAAATCAGCAGACTGCATCAACCGAAAGCCATTTTCAGAGTGGCGAGTGCCGCCGCTGATCCGTCTACCTGGGAGCCCTTGCGATACGTTGTCACCGTCACCGGAGTTGGCCAGGCTAGCGTCAGCCCCCAGGATGAGTATATTCCCTAAAACCGCTGCTATTCCAATTTGGACATACTGATATCTCGTCATAGGATGAGTCCTTGAATGAGTGCCAATGGGGTCGAGCGTCTAGTTCTCGATGGCCCTTAATTGCGCAGAGTTGCAGGGCCGTCCCGCTGTCTCCCTGCGCTTCCTATTTTGCGAAATACCGGCGGATCTACAAACAGTAGGGGCACCCAAATCCTTTATTCATCATGCATCTAGCCTAAGCGTTAAAGCTGACGTACATTCCACCAACTTTGTGGGCAGGACAGGCAGGCTTTGTAAAGGAAGTGTGAAGAACTCAGAAAAAGGACGGAAATCTACCTAAGTAGGCAGTCTAAAGTTTTGTCTAAAAAAATACCCAATTCTAGATTTTAGCACGTAAAATATTTGCGAGAGATTAAGACCGCTCCCCAACAACCTCTCTATCAGAAATCGTCGATCGCGCGAGGCTTAGATCAGGCACGCAGCAGGTGAGCGATGACCTACACCCCATCACAAACCTTGACCTTTGAAGGGTTTATTGCCCAGTATGGTAAGGATGCTCACTATGAGTTAGCCGACGGAGAGCTGATTGATAGGGAACCCACTGGTCCCCACGAAGCCGTCGGTGGCAAGGTAGCGAGCAAAAGATGTGGTGGTTTTGGACGAAACCAAATTAGGAAATGAGCCACTCTGGGCACGAGAACCTGTTAGCAGACCCAAGCAGCCGACCTTTACCGTGTGTCGGCTGGCTGGCGAAGATTATCAACAGCAGCAGTACCGTTTAGGGCAAACTATCACCTCAAGAGTCTTTCCAGGCATAGGACTGAAATTGGATGAGGTGATGCCGAGGTAGCTTGACTACTCATGAATGCTGCCATTTGGCATGATGACCCCGGTTAGCTTCGCGCCGGTCATTTTGACCATGATTTTATCGCCATAGCCGACTTTAGCCCCGCTGAGGTCTGCGCCGCTGAGGTCTGCGCCGATCAGATTGGCTTCGCGGAGATTGGCGTGACTGAGATTGGCCTGTAGCAAGTTGGACCGAAATAGCTTGGCTTTTTGCAAGTTAGCCCGATTGAGGTTGATTTTATGCAAAAAGGCATCGCTGAGGTCTGCGCCTTCAAGGTTGGCCCCGCTTAAATTGCGACCGGAGAAATCTTTTTCCTTCAGGTTGGCGTTGCGAAAATCGGCCCCTTCGAGGTCGGGCTTTTGCTTAGTCTGTTTAGGTTGATTGGCCGCATAGGTACTGCGGGACTGGTTATCGCTACTTTCGGGATCACTACTGGCAGAGCGATTGCGGAAATAACTGCTTTGCCCATATTGATTTTGAGATGGGCTACTTGAAGGGCGACTGTAGCCAGGGGACTGACTGCCAGAGCCGTTAGTCCGGTTGCTGGGCTCTGAGGCTGCCGATTGCTCAGGACGGTTATTGCTGCGATAGTGATTGCCGCTGTAGCCGTTGCCGCTGTAGCCGTTGCTATGGTAGCTGTTGCTGCCATTGCTGTGGTAGCCATTGCCATTGCTGCTGCCGTTACCGTTGCGACTGCTGCGATAGC
>JBCDDJ010000019.1:0-33194 GCA_039180385.1 Cyanobacteria bacterium P01_G01_bin.38
GGTGCCTTTGGGTGAGGGGTTTTACTGGATTGGCGCAACGGTGGAGTTTCCCCCTGAGGCAGGGGTCCAGTCCCTCAATGAGCTTGATCCTAAAGCTGAATTGTTAGAGGCGGTCAGGCAGGGTGCGATCGCATACTGCCCGGCTCTAGCGACCGCCGATGTGATCAAAACCTGGGTTGGCTTTCGCCCCCGCCCTCAAGGACAGGCCGCTCCAGTGATTCAGCCGTTGGCGGGTTATTCTAATGTGACGGTTGCGACCGGGCACTATCGCAATGGAGTACTGTTAGCTCCGGCTACAGCATTGATGGTAAAAGACATGATTTTGGAATAACTCTTTAAAGTCTCTAGGCTACTTCTGTCGCTTTAAAAACTCCACCTGCGGCACCAGCGGATCATTCACCATGCCAACGCCTTCAAAGCCCCAGCGATCCATCAGATGCTTGAGCTGTGGCCCGGCAATCGGCTCTATCCCAAAGCGATCGGCCACCTCTGAGCCATGTTTGTTGAGATAGCTCAGGGCATCATAGTCGGCGGTAAACAGCATCAAGAAACCTGTTGATTCTGTATTACCCCGTGGGCGGGCAACCAGATATTGTCCGTCTATCTTGGAGCGCAACAAATAGTAGGATTGAGAAAACATGTCGGATCATCTCTAAATGATTCATCCATCAAATTCTTAAAACTTGTGCAAATCAACCAAGTACATAACCAACATTTTCCCTTGAATATTATGATTTAGACCTAACTTGAATATCATTCTGAATAGCCTGCTCATCATATATGGTCACTTTTCTGTCAGGTCTACTCTTGGCATAGTGCCAACGTCCCACTTTTAATGCAAAAGGTCTCAATTTAAGCTCTTCTGGGTGTAGCTCCAATAGTTTCAGGACTTCCTCATATACCTCAATGCTGGTTAACTCATTTCTAGAAGGAGAAACAGGCATTTTCTTAGAGATCAATATAAATACTCTTTCTCTCCATTGATCATTTAGAGGGTTTGCAGAAAGCAAGTTGATTGCGTAAGGCTTCAAATAAAATTTTGCCTTTTCTTTTGGCAAATCCTCAAGGATTCCAAGTAGCCTGTCTCGCTCATCAGACAAGTGCAAACGACCATTCATTCTAGCAAGCTTTTCCTCAAAATCTTTCTTTTTTTTAGATTCCTCCTGCTTCTTTTTTTTCTCTTCTTCAAGCTCTTTCTGTCTTAACTCATTAGCCTTTCTTACTTCTTTTTTACCTGCAGGTGTTCGAATATAAAGAAGCCTGAGGGAAAATGGAACAACGCCTATAAGAAAAAAAATCATTGCCACCCCTAGATCTAGAAATAGAAATAAAATAGCAAAAATCCATATTCCTACTGAAATTAGGAGGAGAATGTCAGACATAATAAAATCCAGAAAAAACACAAAAAATAATCACGCTAAAAAATATTTTAAGCTTAAAAGAATGATTGACTACATCAAGACTGGTCAATTTTCATCAATTTTGGCGACTTTTGTCCTATTCTAGCTAATCAATTAATTGGGTGGCAATGAAGAATTTTTTGATTCTTATGAGAGGATATGCTTATTTTTTGGATGTGAGATATGAGAAAAAGTGTATTTCTTGAAAGAAGTAAATAGTTGCCCAATATAAGGCATGTATCATGGCATTGTAGACCAACTGTTTAGAGTAGTATTTTCAATAATTCTCAGATCCTATTGGCATACTCTTTGTCTGCAATTGCCGCTTATCCTAGCAAAGAGTATGCCAGACGTTCTGGTTGGAATACTATTCGATAAACTCGTCAAATGTAGCCGGCTGGGAACTGGCTTGAACCATAGTGCTACCAGGTGATTGGAGTTATTGAGCCAATGACTGTCTCAGTTCGCGGATGGCGGTGCTGGTGCTGTGATGATAAGCGGTTTGAAAACAACGGCTGACTAAATCGGGCAGGTCAAACCCAGGGAAATATCGACTGTCTGAGCATTCCCCATAGCTGCCGTCGGCTTTAAGGGTATACATTTTCAGCGTTTTTTTCTTCCACAGCCACACCTCTGGAATCTTGTAGGGGGCATAGTCCTCAGCCGCGGTAAAACTGGTCACATCGATTTCGATGACGAGATCTGGGGGCGGATCCACCTGCCAATTGATACGCTCTTTGCCAGCGGCGGCTTGCCAGTTATCGATATAGAAACAGTAGTCAGGTTCAATCCCCCCTTCTTCAGGGAGTTCGATGGTGACGGGTGTGAATGCTTCGTAGTCTTGCTCAAGGTGATCCAATAGAACAGTAACCACCTGGCTGAGAATATGGGCATCTCGACCATGTACTGGCAGGGGTGCCATCAGCAAAATTTCTCCGTTGCGGTACTTGACGCGGGGGATGGATTTATCGCCGCGCTGCTGAGCGATGGCCTGATAGTCTTGCCAGGTGCCGGGTAGCCGCATCACTGTGCCGGGCGGTAGCTGGATTTTTTCGGGAGAGACAACAGCATACATAAGCGTTTCCCGTTAAAGGTGGGGAGGTTGAAACGCCTAAAGTCTCATGCCTTGTAGGTCGCTTCTGGGGTTATGGGTGCGAACGTCGCGGATTTTTTCGTAGAGGAGCTGTTCTGACTCGGTCAAGGTTTTGGGGGTTGCAATCATCACCCTCACCAACTGATCGCTGCGTCCGCCCTTGGGCTTGGGCCAGCCTTTACCCCGCAGCCGTAGAGATTGCCCAGAGCGAATCCCCGCAGGAATTGTCACTGTGACGCTACCCTCGGGGGTCGGCACATCGATCTTTGCGCCTAAAACTGCTTCGTCTGGGGCAATGGGGACTTCGCACATCAGATTCTCACCCTCAAACTGGAAAAAAGAATGGGGCTGTAGCTCGACCGTAAGGTAGATATCACCCCGCTTTTTGTTGTAAGGGTTGAGCTGCCCTTTGCCCCGCAGGCGGATCTTGCTGCCAGGTTTTGCACCGGGGGGAATGCGCACCTCGACGACTTCACTGCCGATGCGCAGTTTCTTTTGGGTGCCATTAAAGGCTTCGCCCATGGTCAGCGAGATATTGGCCTCCTGATCAAAGTTGGCGCTGGCGGTCGGAGTTTCAAACCCAAACCCAGGCCCCCCAAAGCCACCGGGCGCTGTGGACGTGCGATAGCTATAGCTGCGGCCACCGGGAGCCCCCGTGGGGCCACCAAACCCCCCACCAAATCGACCTAGCAACTCGTTAATAAAATCGTCAAAGCTGCCGTAGGCGCTAAAGTCAAAGCCACCGTAGTCCGCCCCCCCTGGGGTTGGACCCGTGCGCCCAGCTTGCTGCCAGTAGCGACCAAACTGATCGTACTTACGACGTTTTTCAGGATCAGAAAGCACCTCATTGGCTTCGTTGATCTCCTTAAACTTAGCCTCGGCCTGTTGGTTACCCTGGTTGACATCAGGGTGATACTTCCGCGCTAGCTTTCTAAAAGCCCGCTTAATTTCATCTGCACTGGCCGTTTTGCTGACCCCGAGAATCTGGTAATAGTCTTTGAAGTCAGTTGCCGCCATGCTTTACCTCACCAAGTAATAACCGTCATGATAGTACAAATGTTTAGGAGGCCCAAAGCTAGACTCCTCTAAAGCTAGCCTAGCAAAGCGATCCGACCCGAGGGGTTCGGTTCTCTACCTAATTTGCCGATCTTTTTGGGTTAGACCGCATCCAGCCTAAAGATTCGAGTCTTTCTTGCCAGACAAACGCCAGACTGGATACGTCTAAGGTTTATTCTCAATTATTTCGCTGATTAATTCCACTGTCCGGGCGCACGACCGTACAATTCCGTCAATTTTGCCAGCTGCTCACGCATAACCGAGGTCAACATGGATTCTTCAAAGCGCCATTCCCAATTACCTTCGGCTTGCCCAGGTAGGTTCATGCGGGCATCGGTGCCCAGCCCTAACACATCCTGCAGGGGAATAATCGCCTGATTGGCGGTAGAGCCCAGCGCTAAACGAATGATGGCCCAGTTGACGGTTTCTGGATTAAACGCTCCCATATAAGCAGACAGCCGTTCTTTCTCGTAGTCAGAAGCGCTATGGTACCAGCCCACTGTCGTGTCGTTATCGTGGGTGCCGGTATAAATTAGAAAGTTGCGATCGACGTTAAAAGGCAGGTAAGGATTGCGATGGTCAGAGCCAAAGGCAAACTGCAAAATCTTCATCCCTGGGAAGTCAAAGCGATCGCGCAGGGCCTCGACTTCGGGCGTAATGATGCCCAGGTCTTCAGCCAAAAACGGGAGTCGTCCTAGCTCAGCTTCAATCGTTTCAAATAGTTCTGTGCCAGGGGCCTCAATCCACCGGCCATTCATCGCGGTAGACTCACCTTGGGCAACCGCCCAGTAAGCCTCAAACCCTCGAAAGTGGTCGATGCGAATCAGATCAACGTATTCTAAAGATGATTTGACCCGCTGAATCCACCAGGCAAAATGAGTCTCTTTAAGGGTTTCCCAGTTATAGGTGGGGTTCCCCCAAAGTTGTCCCGTTTCACTAAAGTAATCGGGGGGCACTCCCGCCATCAGCGACGGGTTTAGCGTCTCTGGGTCGATCATAAAATTCTCAGGAAAGGCCCAAACGTCGGCGCTGTCGTGGGCAACGTAAATGGGCATATCCCCCACGATGCTAATACCGCGCTCGTTGGCGTAAGCTTTAAGGGCAAACCACTGGCGGCCAAACTCAAACTGCATGAATTTGTGCCAAAAAATCGACGGAGACACCTCGACCCGCCATTGCTCTAGGGCCTCAGGTTCTCGCCTGGCAATATCGGACTCCCACTGGGTCCAACTGGCATTGTCTTTGGCGTCTTTGATCGCCATAAACAAGGCATAATCGTCGAGCCAGGCTCCGTGGGTCTGGCAAAATTCGGCAAATTCGTTGATCAGGGTTTCGTCCGTGCTTTCCTTAAAGCGCTGGGCCGCTTTGTGCAGCATATCCAGCTTGTAGTAATAGACCCAGCTATAGTCCACATGGTCGGTCGGAAATAGTGGAATTTCGGTCAGCTCTTCGTCGGTGAGCAGGCCCTGCTCATGCAGCCTATCTAAATTAATCAAAAGCGGATTGCCCGCCAGTGATGAGTAGCAAAGATAGGGTGAGTTGCCATAGCCGGTTGGCCCCAGGGGCAAAATTTGCCAAAGCTGCTGTTTGGTCTCTGTCAAGAAATCAACAAATCGGTAGGCTTGTTCTCCGAGATCCCCAATGCCAAAGCGTCCGGGTAGAGAGGTGGGATGTAGCAAAATGCCGCTGGAGCGTGGAAAACTCATGAACTATCCTAATGATTGCGCAAAGTCTTCGACGACTTTATCACGGCTGATTGGAAACGGTATCTTTCCCTAGATATCTTTTTCTAGTCGATAAATTTGCCTGTTAGTTTAGGCACACAAATCCTCTAGGATTGCTACAGCTTTAGCAGCCCTCCCCCCTTGACTATGGACTATCGCAACCCTGCGCCAACCGTCGATCTCATCATCGAACTGATTGATCGCCCCCACCGCCCCATTGTTTTAATCGAGCGACTCAATCCGCCCTTGGGCTGGGCGCTACCCGGAGGGTTTGTTGACTATGGCGAGTCGGTCGAAACTGCGGCAGTGCGAGAGGCCCATGAGGAAACCAATTTGAAGGTTTCTCTGGTCGAGCAGTTTTATGTCTATTCAGACCCGGCTCGGGATGAGCGCAAACATACTTTAAGCATCGTTTTTATCGCGACAGCCCAGGGTGACCCCACCGCGGGGGATGACGCCCAGCATTTGGATGTGTTTCAACCCTGGGAAGTGCCCTCAAACCTGTGTTTTGATCACGATCAGATTTTGCAAGATTATTGGCAGTATCGCCACTACGGCATCAGACCCAGGATCAGGGAAGTGGGGGTACTGTAGTTCCTCAAAGCGATGGTGACCGCCCTTTAGCATGTAAAGCATACTTGACACATAGTGAAGTGTCCTTTACTTTAGAGGCGTGGCGGGAACCTAAAGCTGTGCACCCCCACATTGCAGGTCATGGAAAACCGTCTTCGTAGTCTCCGGACACAGCATAAGTGGTCGCAGGCCAGGCTTGCAGAGCTACTGAACGTAAGTCGACAAACCATCAACGCCATAGAGAAGGGTAAGTATGATCCAAGCCTGCCGCTTGCGATCAAAATTGCTCAGCTTTTTGGTTGTTCAATTGAAAACATCTTTTTTACAGAGAATGCGGGAGGAAAAATGATGTCCAACCCAGGATCTATGCTGGAGCAATTCACCTCTAAAGTGGCGCAGGTGATGAGATTTATTCGACTGGATGAAGGCAAGATATTTGATAAATTTACCCCCCATGCAATCCAGGTTATTATGCTTGCCCAGGAAGAAAGTCGGCGATTAAAGCATAATTTTGTCGGCACCGAGCAGATCTTGCTGGGATTAATTTTAGAGGAGTCTGGCTTTGCCTCTCAGCTCCTAAAAACTGTGGGAGTCAGCCTCAAAGCGGCTCGCGTAGAGATAGAGAAAATGATTGGTTACGGTCGTGGAGAAACGGACATAAAAATTCCTTTTACGCCCAGGGCTAGGTTCGCCTTAGAGTGTGCGTCCGAAGAATCTCGAAGACGTAAACAGGACTTCATTGGGACAGAACATCTGCTAATGGGCGTGCTGCGTTCTGAAGGTGGGGTTGCTGTCCGGGCGTTGCGAGCTTTGGGGTTCAATATCAGCGACTTACGGTTGCAGGTGCTCGACGCGATGAAAACAGCAGAGACCCTGACGCCAGATGAACTGCAAGCTAGAGAGATGACAGGCTATGCTACCAGCGCTTCTACCTCTAACCCGTATTCAACCCCTGCTGACTTCACTTCAGGGGTCATCAATACTCGTTTTTGCAGATTATTGTCTGCTTGGGTAGAGCCTCGCCAACTGGGGTATGTTGTGAGTTCAAACTCTGGATTTCAGAGTTCTGATGGCGAAATACTTGCACCTCATATCTCTTTTTATTCGAGCCAGTCCCTGAGGCAAATCCCTCGAATATATCCTGAGTCTTTACCCGACTTGGTGATAGAAATCAAATCTGCTTTTGATCAGCTGACCTCTGTTCAAGCCAAAATTTCTCGGTTTCTAGAATTGGGTGTTGGTCAAGCCGTGTTAATAGACCCAGATGAGCGGAGAGTCTATGTCTATGCTGCGGCTGATCAAAACTGCCCTGTCAGCACATTCACTGATGGAGAGAAACTCACGTTGCCAGAGCTGCTGCCTGGGTGGGAAATAGACATCTCAGCTCTATGGCCATCTAGTTGACCTAGATCTGCGATAGGGGGGAGGTCGTGATGTAGGCGCGCCTAGCCTTATTCCATAGTGCGGCAAGAAGATTTCATTGACTGAGCATTCACAGATGCCGTTTTGTAAGCAAAAGTGGCGTCGTCTAGATGTTGAATGGCTGCTGCAACTTCATCTCTATCATAGGATTGCGCAACGCGTTCAATCTCCTGTGCGACCTTAGCATAAACAGGTCCCAAAATCTCAAACAGCCGAGGCAGCGGTTCGACCAAGACACCACGCCGATCGTTTGGGTCGGGCATTCTGCGAACCAAGCCACCCCTTTCAAGTCGGTCTACTAACATAGTGACTGATCCACTTGTCAAACCCAGCTGACGAGCAATTTGGCTAGGACTAGCAGCTCCATACTCCAATAAATTTAAGCAGCTTAGGTCATTTCGAGAAACCCCCGCAAGACTGGCTGCAGCCTGATCGAGCTTGTCTATTGCTGCATAGAGACGGCGGCAGGCTAGCACAAGATCACTTGGCAATTTTTCTTTATTTTCTGATAAAGGGGTTGTCATGTTTGTCTTCTGCAAAAACTTGGTGACAAAGTATCTTGATCATCAAGATACTTTGTTGCTATAAATATTATGTCGTGCGCAGGTATGCATATCAAACCTCGCATAATCAGTTCATGAAAGGAACTAATATGACTCAGCTCTATTTACTTGGCGCTGTTGCACTGACCATGTTGCTAGCCGTATTAGCGCTCTCGCTGATCGCGCCTGTCCAAGTCGCCTACACCGAAGAAATCGTCGTTGAGGCTCCCGTTGAAGCTGTCTATGATGACATTCGCCTCCAAGAACGATTGATGTGGTGGTCTGCTTGGCCCTTTGAAACGAACTCAACCTGTGCCGTCGACGGCAAAGATGGTGAGGTAGGAGCTAAGACATTATTTTTCACGAAAGGAAAGAGCGCCGGGTACCAAGAGGTTACTCGACTCAAAAAGAACGAGATCGTTGAAATGGTTCTTGTTGGCCCTGGACCGCCGCACCGTCCTCGCATGACATTTGAGCTCCAGTCTGCTGGTGCAAATCGAACCCGAGTGCTTGCCTACTTTGTGAATGAGTTGCCGCGTCCCTTTAATGCAATCTGGAAATTTGCAGGTTTCACAAAGTGGACCCGCGAGATGCACTGTAAGGATTTAGCAGGGTTAAAGGCTTTTTCTGAGCCGCCTCATAAGGACGCAACTGGCAAGATTGTCGGGCGACCGCCAGAAGGGCTAAATCCGTTTGTCGAGACTGCCTCATCTGCGGTGTAAATGGTTTAGCCCTTAAGCGTAATGGGCCTGCTTGGATGAGCGCGATAGCGCAAGCGCTGACTTTTCAGTTCGCAATTTGCCAAAATAAGGCATAATCGACTTCGTGATTGCTAGCAGATCATCATTAGCTAATCTTCCTTCCTCTTTTGCCCTTTTCCCATGTCTCGAAAAATTATTAAAACCGACCAAGCGCCTGCGCCTGTGGGTCCGTACAATCAAGCGATCGCAGCCTCGGGTCAAATGGTCTTCGTGGCGGGGCAGATCCCCTTAGACCCAGTCACCGGGGCGATTGTGGGCGATGGAGATATCGCGGCCCAGACCGAGCAGAGCTTACAAAACCTGACAGCAATCTTGACTCAGGCCGGGGCTACCCTGGCGGATGTGGTTAAAACCTCTGTCTTTCTAAAAGATATGAATGATTTTGCAGCAATGAATGCGGTCTATGCCGAGCACTTTGGCGATGAGAAGGCTCCCGCCCGCGCCTGTGTTGAGGTGGCCCGGTTGCCGAAGGACGTACTGGTGGAGATTGAATGTATTGCGGTGATGTAGGCGATGCTCAAGATTCCAGTTTTTTTCAAGACTCCCGGGATGTTAAGCTTGGCTGCCGCATGACTCAATTAGGGAGTTGACGCTTTTGGATAAGATTGCTACGGTCAAATAAAGAAACTAATGCCTTAATTCATGCAGTATTCCACGCACAAATTTTATTTTTGGTTTAGCTCGGTTCACCAGAGGTGAGTCCCGCTGACCCGTGGACTTCTGGTGAACCGCAGAGTAAACGCTCTGCGGTTTTTGTTTTTTATGGACGTTAGGTTTTAGGTATTTCAACCCGCGCTCGTGGGCTGAGTGTAGCCGAAGCCCATTACCCACCCCCTAAAATCATGCACAGCTCGATTCCCTTTTTCTACTTCTACTGGTTTACCCCGACTGGCTCTGGGTGATCGTTTGCGGTGCAACGATTCAAAGCCCGGAGCTATTAGCTCCGGGCTTTTTTGTTGATGCCGATTTCAAATGCCTCCGATTGGGCCGACTTTTTTATTCACGATTTACAAGTCTTATTCACGATCTACAAGGATTTCAAACCATGCAAGACGCCAAACTGACGATTAAAGTCCACGCCGACCACAGCACTGAGATTGCCATTACTGACACCGTGAGCGTGGGGGGCAAATCACTGTTCATTGTGGGGGGTCCCTGCTCGGTCGAGGGCAGGGCTCAAATGGATAGTGTCGCTCGAGCCCTGCTCGATACCCCCGTGCAGGGGATTCGGGGTGGGGTTTACAAGCCGCGAACATCTCCTTACAAGTTCCAGGGTTTAGGAGACAGGGGGTTGGAGATTTTAGCGGATGTCCAGCGGCGCTACGGTATGCCGGTGGTGAGTGAGGTGATGGCGATTCACCAAATCGAAGCCTTGGCGGAGCATGTGGATGTGTTGCAAGTTGGCAGTCGCAATATGCAAAATTTCGACCTACTCAAAGCGTTAGGAAAGGTGCAAAAGCCGATTTTGCTCAAGCGAGGTTTAGCCGCTACCCTTGAGGAATTTGTGATGGCGGCGGAGTACGTGATCAGCCACGGCAACCCCGATGTCATTCTCTGTGAGCGGGGGATCCGCAGCTTTGATAGCTATACCCGCAACGTGCTCGATCTGGGGGCAGTGGTGGCGCTCAAGCAGATCACCCACCTGCCGGTGATGGTGGACCCCAGCCACGCGGCAGGGCGACGAGATTTGGTCTCGGGGTTGGCGAAGGCTGCGATCGCAGCCGGTGCAGACGGTCTGATCATCGAATGCCACCCCGTCCCGGATGAGTCCGTTTCCGACGCCGCCCAAGCCCTCTCGTTAGAAACCATGGTGGATTTGGTCGATGCCCTCCGACCCATTGCCGCTGCCGTCGGTCGCAAGATGCCCCTAGTGGAAAAATCGATGACCCCCTATCAGCTTTGTGCTTAGTCGGAGGGCTATGGATGCGGCACAATGAAAGTCTGACTGAACTGACCAGACCCAGAAAGGGCGAAGGGGGAAGGGCGAAGGGGGGGATTTTGGATTTTGGGAAGGTGACTGGTGATTGGTGATTGGTGATTGGGAGTTGGCTGATCGCAATCATTCTCGCCTTGGGCAGGCACAAGGCCAGCCCCTACCGTCCCCGCGTCCCCGTGTCCCCGCGTCTTCCCCTACTCCCCTTTCGCCTTTCCCCTTTCGCCTTTCCCCTTTTCCCCTTTCCCCCACCCATTCAGGGAACCCCATGTCTACCCACCCTTCTCGCTCTGCCCGTCATCCCTTACAGCAGCTGCTGCACTATAGTCGCCGCTATCGTCGTCAGCTGCGGTTGGCCAGTGCCTGCTCGGTGCTCAACAAAATCTTTGATTTAGCTCCCCCCGCCTTGATTGGTTTAGCCGTGGATGTCGCTGTTAAGCAGCAAGATTCGCTGATCGCCAGCTGGGGAGTAGAGGGCATCCGCGCCCAGTTTGTGGTGCTGTCGCTGCTGACGTTTATCGTGTGGGCGCTGGAGTCGATCTTTGAATATGCCTATGAGTGGCTGTGGCGCAATTTGGCCCAGTCCATTCAACATGATCTGCGGTTAGATGCCTATGGGCATTTGCAAGGTCTGGAGATGGCCTACTTTGAGGATCGCAGCTCGGGGGGGCTGATGTCGGTGCTCAATGACGATATCAATCAGCTGGAGCGATTTCTCGATCGCGGCGCAAATGAAGTGTTGCAGGTGATCACCACGGTGATCATTATTGGGGCGGCGTTTTTTATCATGGCCCCAGCGGTGGCCTGGATGGCGATGCTGCCGATGCCGTTTATTATCTGGGGTGCGATCGCATTCCAAAAATACTTAGCCCCGCGCTATGCCGCCGTCCGCGAGCGGGTGAGTTTGCTCAACGGTCGGTTGTCTAACAACATTACCGGCATGGCGACGATCAAAAGCTTTACCGCTGAGGGCTATGAGCTAGAGCGCATCCGGCAAGATAGCGAGGCCTACCGCCAGAGTAACCGCAAGGCCATTGCCCTGAGTGCGGCCTTTATTCCGCTAATTCGGATTTTGATTTTGGTGGGCTTTACCGCCACGCTGCTCTACGGCGGTCTGCAAACGGTGGAAGGAAACCTGGCGGTGGGCACCTACAGTGTGCTGGTGTTTCTCACCCAGCGGCTGCTGTGGCCCCTGACCCGCCTGGGCGAAACCCTGGATCAGTACCAGCGAGCGATGGCCTCTACCCAGCGGGTGATGAACCTGCTGGAGACGCCGATGGCGATCCGCCCGGGTACCCATCGGCTGCCAGTGAGCAACGTGCGGGGCGATATTCGATTTGAGGATGTCACCTTTGCCTATACGGATCGCAACCCGGTCGTCGAACACCTGACGCTCAAAATTCCCGCCAGTGGCAATATCGCCATCGTGGGGTCCACTGGCTCCGGCAAAAGTACCTTAGTAAAACTACTGCTCAGGTTCTACGAAATTCACGCAGGGCGGATCACCGTAGACAACATGGATTTGCAATCCCTCGATCTCGGCGACCTGCGCCGCGCGGTGGGTTTGGTCAGTCAAGATGTCTTCCTATTTCACGGCACCGTCGCTGAAAATATCGCCTATGGCAGCTTTGATGCCAGCCTCGACTCAATTAAATCCGCTGCTCAGATGGCCGAAGCCCATGAGTTTATCGCTCAGCTCCCGGCGGGCTATGACACCATTGTCGGCGAACGGGGACAGAAACTCTCCGGCGGACAGCGTCAGCGCCTGGCTATCGCCCGGGCCATTCTCAAGGACCCTCCGATTTTAATTTTGGACGAAGCCACCTCAGCGGTAGATAACGAAACCGAAGCCGCCATCCAGCGCTCCCTGGAGAAAATTACCCGCAATCGCACCACCATCGCTATTGCCCATCGGCTCTCGACGGTGCGGGATTGCGATCGCATCTACGTCATGGAACAGGGCCAGCTGGTGGAATGGGGCACCCATGAAGAGCTGCTGACGCGGCGAGGGGTGTATGCCGGATTGTGGAAGGTGCAGATGGGGGAGCGCGCGTGACGCGGGGACGCGGGAGATGGAGGAGATGAGGGAGATGGAGGAGATGAGGGAGATGGAGGAGAACCTCGTAGGATGGGCTAAGCGGCCAGCCACTGCAAAACTAAGCCAACCCGTTCAACCCGCAAGACCATCATCCCAGACAGACCACGAGACCCGAACTCTCCATGCAAACCTCATATCGCGATCCAAACATCATTCGCCAAGCCCTTACCCAGGCGCGCCACATTGCCGTTGTGGGCCATTCCCATAAACCTCAACGCCCTAGCTATCAGATCGGCCAGTTTCTCAGAGCCCAGGGCTACCACGTCTACCCCGTCAATCCGACCCTTAAAATGATTGACGGCGAACCGTGCTATACCTCACTGCAATCGGTGCCTGTCTCCATCGATATCGTCAATGTGTTTCGCCGCAGTGAATTTCTCCCCGGCATTGTAGACGATATTCTTGCCCTGGATTCTGCTTCCCCGATCAAATGTCTGTGGACCCAGCTAGATATTTGGGATGAAACCGCTGCCCAGCGAGCCATTGATGCCGGTTGGCATATTGTTATGGACGCCTGTATCAAGATTGAACATCAGCGTTTATAGAGTCTCCTCCGCCCCATAGAGCATCTCTAGAAATTGCAAAAACTTTGTTAGGTCTGCCCAAAAAGTGATCTCACTGGGCAAGTTATCCATGGGGTACCGTACCGCCAGAATAGCGCTTTTGACATAGGTGCGGCCCAGCTGCGATCGCACCCTCCCCAACGCTAGGCGATGAGGGTAATCAGTCAACTCAACTCCCTGATCTCGGAGCTGTTGCCTGGCCCACCGAACAGTTTTTGCCAGCTGCTCGCTGGGGCGAGGCACGTAGCGTCCTTTCTCAATCTGCATCGCCCCCGTGCTCAAGGATAGCCAAACCGTATCGCCCCGATTATCAAACAAGTACACCAGATAGCGCCCGACGGTGGCGCGGGGGGACAGGCTCGCTAAGTGTAATCTAACCCAGGGGATTTCAGCTTTAGCGCTGATGCCATCGCTGGCGCTGATTTTCAGATTAGCTAGCGCAGGGGGGAGACTCACTTGCCCAGCCTCAATGGCCTGGGCAATAAGATTAGGAATGACTCGACGGATCAGCTTGCCCCGGTGTTGCATCTCTGGCGTTGAGAAGGATGTGTAGAGAGGCTGTAAGGCCGCAACCCTGGCGAAGGCATCCGGTAACGTACTTGGCGCTGTATCGGACAATGATTCTGACATTACCCTCTACCCATCACAGCCTATAATCCAGATTCAAATAAATGAACACATCTTGCGGACTATCCCCTGGCTCATCTAACTCCACCAGGGGTACGCCTACATCAAAGCGGATGTTGAGTTGATCGATGGGGCGATAGAGCAGACCCACGCCGGTACCGAGTAAAAAGTTATCGTCATTGGCAGCGGTACTCGACTCGTTATTCCAGACGGCGGCCATATCGATAAAGGGCGCGAGCTGTAGGATGGGGGTGCCAGATTCATCTCGGTCAACGACGATGCGATCTTCGGCAGATAGCCGAACGCCGTTGTCGCCAAAGCGAGCATTTTGGCTATAGCCCCGCACCGATTGACCGCCCCCTACTACAAACTGCTCTGACCCGAGCAGACTATCCGTTGCCAGTTGGACATCGCCTTGCAAGATCAAGATGTTGTTCTGGTTGAGCACCTGGGCGCGCTGCACCTGGCCTAGCCAGCTAAAGAATTGACCGTCAACCCCGTTAGCCCGATCGGTGGCGTCCAGCAGGCCAGTGCCGAGGTTAAACTGCGATCGCAACGCCCAGGCCCCATTCACATCTCGACGCACATAGTCCTGCCCAAACTGCACGACACTGGTGCTGCTTTCATCAATCTGAAACCCCGAGAGCAGAGTTTCGCCATCGCGGTGGCGAAAGCCCAGGGACAGGGCCAATTCTTCTCGAGGGGTCCGAATCAGCGGTTGGCGATAGCTGAGTTCATAGACATCGGCGGAGCCCGTCACATCCAGGGCGGCAATTTCTGCCGGGTCGATGATTTCAAATTCGCTGGGTAGTATCCGGGCTGAGATAGTGCCGTTCATAGCATTCACCGGGGCGCGGTAGCTGAGTTCATAAAGCTCTGACCCGCCAGTGGTGGCCCGATAGGCCGAGGCCTGGAGCTGGTCGCCGATGCCAAAGGGGTTGCGATAGGTGACCTCTGCCCCGGTGCGCACGGTCCCGACGCTGGGGGGTGAGTTGGTATCCACCACCAGATGGGCTTCGAGGTCGTTAGCGGCATCAACGCGCACGATTAAGATACTTTCCCCCAGCCCTTCTCCAGCCCGCAGGCTGGCTTCAATGTTGTCAATCAGCGGGTCTACCCGCAGTAGCCGTAGCTGGTTTTCGAGATCGATCTGGCTCAGGGGGGTGTCGGCCCCAAGTTCGATGCGATCGCGCACATAGCCGGCCAGTCGATCCGCCCCCTCGACTTGAATGTCAGCCAGGCTGCCCTCAATGACTTGCAACTGGACAACACCATTTTCAATGGTTTGATTACTTAAAATGGCCCGAGAGGTGATGTAGCCTTCGTTGAGGTAAAGCTGGGTAACCTCGTCAGCTGCCTGACGGAGCTGTTGAATGGTGAGTTCGCGGCCTTCGTAGTCAGCCAAAATGGGCGCAAAATCAGCCTCATCAAAGACAGTACTGCCTACCACCTGAATGTCTTGCACCGCTACACGGGGCTCATCTGGAGGTGTTTCGGGCGGTATCTCTGGGGAGGGCTCCGGCGGCTCTGGCAGCACAGGCGGCTGTTGCTCTGGCAACGGCTCGGCTTCAGGGTCAGGGGTGGTAAAGCGATCTTCCTGTCCAGGGCGCTGGCTGAGTTGGGTGTTCGTGAAACTGGACAGAGGGGTGTTCGTGAAGCTAGGCTGAGGGGTATCTGTTGCGATCGGCGCAGCGGCATCGGCTGGCTTCGGCAACAGCGACGTTTGCGGGCTCGGTAATCGCTCTGGAGACAGTTCGGGGGTGGCGGTAACGCGCTCGTCTAGCAGTTGGCTTCTGGGAGTTGCAGAGGCGCTATGATGGGTTGTCGATATACTGTCATCGGGCGCTATGGGGACGGCGGCGGTGGCCCGACCGACCCAGGCCAAACTGATTAAAGACAGGCTCCCTGAAATCCATCTCAATTGTTTAAAAATCACGATTTTTTCCACACACCTCTAGCGTCAAATTAAACCATGTTGCTAACACCCCATTGAAATGGGGGTCGCAAATGGTGGGGTTACGGGCTACCAAGGGCTGCCAATTACAGTAAAGGACGCCCAAAAGTAGGGGTGAACAAAATCACCCGCTGAGTTGAACAGCTCAGAGGGCAGTGCAATCTCGCCCCCTGACCACACAAGCCGCTCATTTTTGATCTGAATGTCGCCCCGCAGCATGGCCAGCTGGGCCTGGCGCAGGGCTTCTGCCTTGATCGGCTCTTCTCGGAGGCTGCTGTAAAACTGAGTCATCAGTCCAGCCGTCCCGACGTCGTCCACTTTCCAAAGGCTAGCCAGGGCCGTTTTGACACCGCTTTGCACCGCTAGCCCAGCAAAGCCTAGCTCAGCCTCTTCGTTGCCGAGGGCCGTGCGACAGGCGCTGAGCACCATCAGCTCTACCGGTGGGCTGTTTAGCCGCAAGGCCCGGAGCTGATCAACCCCCAGCCGCTGATCCCAAAATTGGATGTAGGAGTTGTCAACACTCCCGGCCTGAAACTCGCCATGGGTGGCAAGGTGAACAATGCCATAGGGTTTGCGCTCACGGTTAGCAATCAACAAATCAGGGGTAAAGGTTTCATTTAAGAGAAAATCACCGGGCCACAGTTGTTCGGTAATCGTCGTCAGCTCGATGGGCACCGCCGGTAGCGCTGGCTGATCGGTAAAGCTGGAGGCCCCCATCGCCAGCACTTCGCTATCGCGGACGTCTACGTAGCGCAGATCGCTCAGGGCAATGCTCGGCATCAGTCCCACGCTGTAGTGTTCGATCAGAAAATCAGTGCCGTCGTGGAGCACTGACACGGGCAGCGATCGCAACCCCGGTGCCATCACAAAGGCAATGTTGCCAATCTCTTGCTCTGTTAAGTCCGTTTTGATCGGGTCAATGAACCACTTATGTAGCTGCTGGGCCGGTCTGAGGTAGGTGCGGCTGCGCAGACGGCTGCGGTTAGACACCTCCCGACGCAGCTGGTCGGCAACTTTGATCACCTGAGCTTGAGTGACCGGCAGGGTTTTGCGAACCGGCGGACTGTCCGGGGTAACCAAAATTAGCTCCAGCAGATCGCTCGGCTGGGCGATTTGTTTTGTCTGCGCTGAGCTAATCTCCAGGGACTGGGGTACAAACGATACATAGAGAATGGCGGGTTTAATGCCCGTGTTCTCAGCCACCAGCTGCAGCTCTTCCTGGGTTCTGGGCAGCTCAGGGTTGGGAAAGGGCTCTCCGGTTAGCCCCAGATAGTTTTGAAATGATTGAGTGTAATCCGTTTCCAGGTCATTGATGGCGGTGATAATATCGCCGCCCCGTTCCACAATCAGAGGCGGTGTGGGGTCTTCATCGATAAAGACCTCTAACTCTGGCCTGGGCGGCTCAGGAAGTGAGTTTACACAGTCGGCTACGCAGCCTGGAATATCTGGGTTTTCTGTAGGCGTTTCAGGGGTTTCAGGGGTTTCAGGTATTTCGGGCGGTTCGGGCGGTTCACCCGTCAAAATAGCGATGTCCCCATCGATAAAATCGCCTAAAAGGGACGCAGGAGGCTCTAAGCGGCTGTCGTTAGCCAAAATATTTGAAGCTGTCCCATTGGTAGCGTCATCCCCCACGACAAACGGCACTTCACCATTGCCTCCGTGTTCAATGGTCACTTGCCCTGTCCGACTCTGAAGGCTACCGACCTCTGTTTCTGCAAACATGCCATCGTCCGAAAAATCAAACTCGGTGATGACGCCAGTGGCTCTAAACAGTTGGTCGGTATTGACTGTGATGTTGTCAGTGGCTTGCAGGGTATCGACTTCGATATCCTGATTACTGCTGAGCTGGATTTGTCCGCCCGCCTCCAGAGCACCCCCGAGCTGAATCCCAGTCCCCCCTGTGGCCGTGCCAGTCATCGTAATGTCGCCGCCCGTTGGAAACTCACTAAACGGGTCAACCGTACTAATGTTGTTATTGTCAGCCAGGGTAATCGCCGGGGGGCCTAAATTTGTACTATCGGCCTGGATCACCAAATCCCCGCCGCTGGTGTCGATGGCACTGCCCGGAAAGTCATCCACAGGGGCATTAATCACCACCTGACCGTTGCCGGTATTGTTAGTATCGGCCAACAGATTAAGAGTCAAAGGTTGCCCACCGGAACTCAGGGGCGCAATTCGATCATTCAGAAAAATGCTACCGGCGGCTTCTAAAGACAGGGTCGCGCCATCCTCGAACAGATCGTAGAACAGGGCCTGGTCGAGGGTGATATTGCCGGCTTCTGTGCCCGCGGTACCCGTGGTGACGATGACGGTTGCCCCGTCAGTAATGGCACTCCTCAGCGTATTGATATCCAACCGGGCCGGTGAGGCGACGGCTGTAAACGGATTCGCTGGGTCAAAGCCACTGCTGGTACCCGCAAAATCATCAATCACAATATCGAAGGGGTCAATCAGCCAAACCCCAGCGGTTCCGGCTGCTGCGGTGATATCGGGGGCCGTCTCAACATTCAAATAGCCGCTGCTGCTAGTTTCGACAAAACCGCCGTTGCCGCCCCCATCAAAGCCCGCCAGAGAACCGCCCTGTGCTGCCAACTGCCCTTGACTTTGAGTGGTGGTGTCAGACCAGACGATAATCGTGCCGCCATCGCCCTGTCCGGTGCTGCTGACATCTGCGGTAGTGTTGGCGTCGAGGTAGGTGATTTGAGCATTGGGCAGTGGACCTTGGCCGGTCTGGCTACCGCCGATGTTGATGTTGCCGCCCGTGGCCCCAGTGGCCTGCAAGTTGCCCTCCACAACGCCTACGGTGTCACCGAGTAAAAATAAGCTACCCCCGGTTCCATCTGGATTTGAAGCATCTACCCGTCCGCTGACGACAACGGTCCCGGCTTCGGTGGGGATGGCAACTTGGGCAATCTGTACGGTGTCATCTGCAACGGTAAGCTCGGTATCGCTACCGGTGAGCAGTTCAGGCAGGGAGAGGGGGGTGATGGCGGGCACACCTGGGGGCGTCTCTGGGCTAATTTCGTAGCTGAGAATTGAGCCGGTGGGGCTGAGGCGAACCAATTGCTCACCAGGGACGGCTGCGATCGCAATCTCCCCCCCCGCTGACCTCAGCGTGCCATCATTTACCACGGTGCCCCCCACCAGCGCCAGGGTTTGATTGTCGCCTAGTTGCAGATCGCCAGCGTTGACCACGGCCCCAGGCTGGACCACGCGAAACCATAACGTATTAGGCTGTCCTACTAGGGCAGCATAGTCAGGATTGCCAATCACATCAAAGCGCCCGCCCTCTAAGCCAATGCCATCGGCGGTGGTGGCGGTTAAGCTGCCGGGCAGGTTGAGGGTGGCGTCGGGGCCAAACAAGACCCCAGCTGGGTTGAGTAAATATAGATTGGCCTGGCTACCCGTGACCTGCAACAGCCCGTCAATCACTGAGGCATTGCCGCCATTAATCCGCCCTAAGATATTCTGCACCTCGGGCTGGGCGATGATGTTGGCAATCTCCCCCACTGATAGTCCAAAGGTTTGGAAACTGTGGAATAAGTTTTGCCCATCCGTGGATTGCTGACCGCCGGTAATGTCGTATTGATTGCCAGACTGAATGACCTGGGTATTGGTGCTATCGGCATTGGGGATAATGGACTGGGCGCTGACAGGGGCTGTCAGTAAAACCGGAGCACAGGCGATTGCCCACGCCGCTAAATAACCTCGCATGACGACCTGTTTAAGGGAACATGTTCTATTCCTCCATCAAAGACTGAAATCAGTCCGGTCAAGCCTTGCAAAATTTCAAATTTATTTTCCTTTTCTGTCCCAGGGGTGACGTATTTTTTCAGGGTCTGCGCTAGTTTGAAAACATTCTTCATTTAAATCTAAATTACGATGAGTGCAGCTAAACCGCTTACTGGGACTGAACTAATTGACTGTGCCAAAGCAAATGCAGGGCAAGGGTTGGGGATAGCCACCCAGCAGTGCGGCTATGGTGAAGATACCGCCGCATTTACGGCTGCCCTCAAAGAGGCCTGTCAGTCTCGCGGCATTCATGTCGAGCAGCTCAGCGATCTGATCACCGACCAGCAAACAGTACAGCGCCGAGGGGGTATCGAGATTGCCCCTGACTCACCCACAGAGCTGTAGGGAGCCGTCTCCGCGTGTCCGCCTCAAAAGTCTCCTAATCGTAAAAGTTGTAAAACAATCTAAAATCGCGAACCTATATTTTTTTAATCCAAAACTTCCTGCAGTAGGGGAGCCAATTCGTCTTTAAGCTGGCCAGCTCGGATAAATTCGGCATAGGTGTCGGACTCAATCGCCAGCAGTTCTTCTCGAACCTGCTCTGTGGCCAGGGTTTGGATCTCGGGATTAGTTTTTTGGAGCTTGTCTAACTCGGTGTGCAGTTTTTCAAGCTGACCTTCTACCAGGGCAAGCTGATATCGACCAAACTCTTCTTCAATTTCTTGCCGTTCAAGCAACTCTTTGATGCGATCAATGACGCGGTTAAGGGCCACCCGCTGGGCAACCGACTGATTGTATTTCTGACGCAGGGGTTGGTCACCCAGCAAATCGAGGGCGTTAAGCAAAGATTTAGTGGTGAGCCCCTGCACCAACAGGGTAAACAGCATCACCCCAAAGACAATGGCAATAACTTCTTCGCGCTCTGCCAAAGAAGTGGGTACGCTCAGGGCCAGAGCTACCGAGACAGAGCCACGCAGACCGCCCCACCAAAGCACTGTTTGCTCTTTAGTATCCACCCCAGAATCAAAGAGTTGATTACTCAGAAAGCTGAGTCCGTAGATGCTGACAGCTCGGGCCAAAATGATGGTTGCGATCGCAACCCCGATCGAATCGAGGTAGTTGACCAGATTGTCAAATTGCACCTGATCGCCAATCAGCAAAAACACAATGGAGTTCACAAAAAAGGCCAGGAATTCCCAAAACTCTGACACCACCAGGCGGGTGCGGGGATTCATGCCAATGCGAGAGCCAAAGTTACCCAAGATCAGGCCAGTGGTGACCACCGCTATCACGCCGGACCCCCCGAGTTCTTCTGCAATCAGGTAGGTGCCGTAGGCCGATACCAGGGTCAAAGATTGCTCCACCAGGGGCAGGTCAAACCGCTGGGTTAAAAAAGAAATGCCAAAGCCAATCAGGCCACCAATGCTGATGCCGACCCCCACAAACACCAAAAACTGTGCCACCGTCACCGACGCATTGAATTGCTCAATCCCCAGGGCGATGCCTAACAGCAGGTTAAAGGCAACCACCGCCACCCCGTCGTTAAATAGGCTCTCGCCTTCCATCAGGGTGGTCAGTCGTTTATTCACCCCCAGCTCTCGAAACAGCGCCACCACCGACACCGGGTCGGTGGCCGATAGGCTCGCCCCCACCAGCAGCGCCGTCGCCAGGGAGGTACCCGCCACCGCCAACAGCCCAAACACCAGACCACCTACGCAGATAATCACCCCAATCACAGCAAACAAACAAATCGGGATGAGATCGCGTTTCAGATTACTCCATTTAATATTCCAGGCAGCCTCAAACAGCAGCGGCGGCAAGAAGATAAAAAGGATCAGCTCCGGTGAAAGGTTCACCAGACGCACATTTAAAACCGCCAGTCCCAGGCCCACCAGCAACAGCAGCAGGGTATAGGGAATATTGCGAAACCAGCTCCAAACCCGCGATAGGGTAGCCACCCCCAGTGATACTGACAGCACCAGTAAAAACTGACGCAGGTTTTCCTCAATGGCCGGATTTTCAAGGGCAGCGTCTGCCGCGAATAGGAGGTGTTGCACGATTTAAGGGGAGAAAGGGGGAAGGGGGAAAGGCGAAGGGGGAATACAGCTTTACATCTTAAACGGTTCTGTGAAGAAATTTGATGATGTCACTGGATGCCAGTTATGTGAAGCACGACCTCTTCCTCGGTTAATCGCGTTGAATCCTGAATTGGGCAACCACAAGAAATTGTCCCTAGGGTTGGCTGGTTGATGATGTTCAATCCTGCATTGGGCGGATTTGGTTTCCCGTTGATCGATCCCTCTTCCCTTCGCCCTGCCCCTTTCGCCTTTCGCCCTCTACCCCACCTTCCGAATGGTCTCCGCCTGGGTCAGCAAAGACTCTGCAAAGGCGATCGCTTCCTGGTGCGATCGGCCACCAGCTAACTGGGCGAGTTCCTCACGGCGGGCATCGGTATCGAGGGGTATCACCCGCACAACCGTGCGTTCATCCTCCCCTTCTGCATCAGGGACAGCTTTGCGTTTACTTCTGGGCTGCGCATCACTAACCACCTGCTTACCGACTCGGTAGTGGGCATCGGCCATAGCCGCGACCAGGGGTTGGTGGGTAACGCATAGAACCTGATGACGACGGCTGAGCTGGTAGAGCTTTTCGGCAATGGCCTGGGCGACGCGGCCTGAGACGCCGACATCGATTTCGTCAAAAACCATAGTGCCGATGGGGTCTACCTTTGAGAAGCAGGCTTTGAGGGCTAATAAAAATCGGCTCATTTCGCCCCCCGAGGCAATCTCTGCCAGGGGTTGGAGAGGCTCGCCGGGGTTGGGACTAAACAGAAATGCGATCGCATTGGCCCCCGTGGCATTCGGGAGCTGGGGCTGAATATCGACCTTAAACTTGACCCGTTCCATGGCCAGGGGTTTTAGCTCAGAGATCAGCTGCTCCTCAAGCTGGTAGGCAGCCTGCTGTCGCAGCTGTGTCAGCTGGTCAGCGTCAGAGTCTAGCTGGGTTTGGGCTTTGTGGTAAGCGGCCTCTAAATCCTCAAGAGATTGGCCGTCTCCATTGAGCACCTCCAGGGCAGCCAAAATCTCTTGGTGATACTCGATCAGCTCCGGTAGCTCTCGGCCATATTTACGGCAAAGCTGTTTAAGCTGCATAATCCGCTGCTCTACTTCCATCAGCCGCTCAGGGTCGGCCTCGATGCCCTCGCCGTAGGTATTGATTAATCGCCCCGCTTCTTCGACCTGGGCCAGGGCGTCGCCAATCAGCGCTAAGACTGGCTCAACCTCCGGGTCAAACCGCTGCATATCGGTGAGAATGGTTTCAACTTTGCCCAGCAAATCGGAGCAAGCCTCCGCTGAACCGTCGCTCTCGTAGAGAATCTGATAAACCTGGTAGCTCTGTTTTTGGAGTTCGACGCTGTGGCTGAGGCGCTGCTGCTCTTGCTTGAGGTGCTCCAGCTCTTGCGGATCTTCGATGCTGACCTGGCTCAGCTCACGGGCCTGGTACTCAAACAAATCCAGCTGCTCCCGGCGCTGTTGCTCAGCCCGCTGGCGTCGCTCTAGGGCTTGGCGGGCCGCAGTCGAGACCTCATAGGCGGCAGCGACAGTCTGGCGCTGGGCCATCACCGACTCCCCCCCAAACCCATCGAGCCATTCTCGCTGCAGGTCAGCGGAGCCGAGTTGGACTGTCTGCCCTTGGGCTGTCATCTCGATCAGCAATTGCCTCAAGGCTTCGATTTGGGGCTTATTGACCACCACCCCGTTGAGTCGGGAGCGGCTGCGGACGGTGCTTTTACCCGCCGTCAGCTCCCGACTGCATACCAATTCAGCCTCAACCGGAATGTCATGCTGCTGCAGCCACTGGCGTAGGGGCGGGTGTACCTCAAACGTTGCCTCAAGGATGGCTTTACGAGACCCAGTGCGTACCAGGCGACCGCTGGCTTTGCCGCCGAGTACCGCATCCAGGGCGTCTAAGATAATCGATTTGCCAGCCCCGGTTTCCCCGGTCAGCACGTTTAAACCCGACTGAAAATCGAGATCAAGCTGGTCAATCAGCGCAAAATTTTCGATTTTCAGGGAGACTAGCATGACAGGTGCCCTAACCTTTGATATTCAGAGATCGAAGCATTGCCTGAGGCCAGAGGTCCGGTTATCCCCAATTTGCGGTCATTACCCATTTGCGGTTTCATCGAATCGTAACAGCTTAAAGATCCCTTGACTTGAACAGATGATTGAAGAAGGTTGTTACAATAGTTCACAAAGGGCGCGGCGGGGCCTCTAAACGCCATCCAGCTTGAAAACTTGAGTTTTTCCCCGAGGGCGAACGACTGTTCTGGATGAGCCAAGGTGTATTTGCCCGGTCTTGAGCGCTGAAAGTATCTATATTGTTGACCTCATCCTATCTAACTGTATGAACTCTGCGGTCTCTTCCCAGCTCGACGATCTCATCCCAACCCTTGGGCAGACCGCTGTCCCTGACGCTATTCCTGATCCGGTATTTAATGTGGGCAATGCTCCTCAGTCTACCGCGAAGGTTCCGCCGACTTCGCTAGAAGATATTTTGGTCTATGACCCAGCTGCGATCGCAGCCTACTACAGTCGCCACCCCCTCCAAATTGTGCTGCGTCTGATCGAAATTCTCTGGCTATTTTCAGGCTACGGGCTGGGGCTTTTGTGGGATAAAACGACCCATCGCAGTCAAAAAAATGAGCTAAAGCGAGCCGTCCAACTGCGGCGTATCTTGACCCAGCTAGGTCCCGCCTACATCAAGGTGGGTCAGGCCCTGTCTACACGCCCGGATCTCGTGCCGCCTTCATATATGGGTGAGTTGGTCAAGCTGCAAGATCAGCTGCCCCCGTTCTCAAACGAGACTGCCTATCGCTTCATCACAGAAGAATTAGGACAGCCCCCAGAGGCTATTTACGACGAACTCTCTACCCATCCCATCGCCGCGGCTTCGCTAGGTCAAGTATATAAAGGTCGCCTCAAAACCGGCGAGGAAGTGGCGGTTAAGGTGCAGCGCCCTGGGCTGGCGCAAAAAATCACCCGCGACATCTATATCTTGCGAGGGATCTCCCAGTGGGCCACGGACAACATTAAGCAAGTCCGCAGCGATCTGGTCAGTATCATGGACGAATTTGGGGCGCGCATCTTTGAGGAGATGGACTATAACCATGAGGCTCAAAATGCAGAGCGTTTTGCAGCGCTTTATGGCTATTTGCCCGAGATCATTGTGCCAGCGGTCTATCCCCAATATACGGGCCGCCGGGTCATGACCATGGAGTGGATTGACGGCATGAAGCTCACCCAGCCCGAAAAGCTTCAGGCCCATGGGTTAGATGCTACCTACGTGATTGAAGTGGGGGTGCAGTGTTCGCTCCGTCAGCTGCTTGAGCACGGCTTTTTCCACGCGGATCCCCATCCGGGCAACCTGCTGGTGACCCCCGAGGGCAAACTGGCTTACCTCGACTTTGGCATGATGTGCGAGGTCGAGCCCTACCAGCGCTACGGCTTAATTGAGGCCATCGTCCACATGGTCAACCGGGATTTTGAGAGCCTGGCCCAGGACTACATCAAGCTTGAATTTTTAGACCTGGATACCGACTTGACCCCTATCATCCCAGCCCTGGCGGAGGTGTTTAACAATGCCTTGGGGGCCTCGGTCGCTGAGCTTAACCTTAAAAGTATGACCGACGAGTTTTCGTCCCTGATGTACGAGTATCCGTTCCGGGTGCCTGCCTACTATGCGTTGATTATTCGCTCTCTGGTCACCCTGGATGGCATTGCCATTAGCGTTGACCCCGACTTTAAGGTGCTCAGTAAAGCTTATCCCTATGTGTCTAAGCGCTTGCTGACCGACCCTGCCCCCGAGCTGCGCGAGTCCCTACAGGAGCTACTCTTCAAAGACGGCAGCTTCCGTTGGAATCGCCTTGAGAATCTGCTGCGAAATGCCCGAGACAGCGATGACTACGATCTTGCCAAAGTGCTCAATCAAACCCTGGAGTTTTTATTTTCAGAACGGGGTCGGTATATCCGCGATCGCATCGCCGATGAGTTGGCCAAGGGCCTGGACAACGCAGGCTATCAGGCCTTTAATCAGCTACAGCATTCGGTCAGATCGCGATTAGGCTTTGAGAATGGCACAGCAGCGGCGTCCGTCAACAAAGATGCACAGGCTGTTTCCGATAGCTGGGAGCACCTTGTCCGCATTCTGAAGATTATCAGGGAGACCAAAGGCTTTGACACCCAGACTCTGGCGATGGTCCTACCCAAAGTCCTATTTAAGCCAGAAACCCACCATATGGGGCAACGGGTTGTTAACCGTTTGGCTCAGCGTGCGGTAGCGCGGCTAATTCGAGAGATTTTACTGAGTCAACAGCCCACAAATACGACCCCCAGCAGCCTACCAGCAGCTGAGCCCACCAAAGCGCTGACATCGGTTGGTCGGCTTGCAGGTTAACGAGGAAAGATCAATCCTTAGGCTCCCTCAAATAGAGAAAAATACATGAATCAAAGTCTAATCCTTTAACTGGTCTGCTTTCTGCCTGATCTCTTGACGCTCAAGCCGAAGCTGATTCTCCAGTTTTTTGACCTCGTCATATTTGAGCGTCACCTGAGCCTCACGATCTTCCAACTCTTCACGTTCTAAACTGAGTTTTTTCTCCAGTTCTTGAATCTCATCCCGGCGGGCTGCAGTTTCAGCCTCGCGACGCTCCAACTCCTCGCGCTCTAGCCTGAGTTTTTTCTCCAGCTCTTGAATCTCATCCCGGCGGGCCGCGGTTTCAAGGGCACGTCGTCGAGAATCTTGCTCCTTGAGGGTCAGAGACTGACGCCACTGCTCAGCCCGATCGGCCTCTTGCTGCAAAAATTCTGGTGTGATTCCCTGGGTCAAATATTGAGAAACGATTTCTAAAACCCAATCTGTGGCGCTCTCAACCTTGAGAACACTATCTTGGTTATCCAGAGTCAACAAAACCAAATCGCCCTCTCTAAAAGGCTTAGCATCCAGGGTCTCGACGAGCTTCTCGCGAACGGTGCGCTCCCAAAAAAAGTCCGACACTTGGCGAGCCAACAATTTGAGTTTTGCTTCACCCGGTAAAGATTTTTGATAAACCTTGGCCAGGTACTGCATGGGTGGGTCCAGTTTGGATAAGGGTTTAAAGCTCGAGTATACCGTAGTCTAGAATTCTCGTTTCAAAAGAATGCCTCCCATGGGCTAATCAACATCTTTATGTGAAATAAGTAATAAGTCCATATCCTTAAGAAAAGAAGTGTCATCAGCGAGATGTGCCAGAAATTGGATAGGCATATCCGAAAAACTACGGTTAATGTAATTCCAGTAATTAATTCAGTAGGTATATTTGACCAGGTTTGGTATCCTGCATGTCCGTTAGGGGCACGGGGTTCCTTGTATTATCTGGCCGTGTGTTCCTACGGGGTTCGCCCCAAAAACCGTAAAGAACCGCTTCTGTTTGATAAATGAGCCAAGTAATATCTATTTCATTGGGTACCCTGCCGGTACCTAAACGTTGTGCAGCTGTTCCCGAAAAACCTGAACAGCTCTCTAATCTCTCGAATATTGATCTCGTTGTCCGTTGTCAGCGCCAGGCGCACCCTGAGACGACTGCCTTTGCCGAGTTGATGAGCCGCTATCGTTCCCATGTGGACAGGCTGCTTTATCATCTCGCCCCGGATTGGTCAGATCGGGCCGACTTGGCCCAGGAAGTCTGGATCCGGGTTTATCGAAATGTCCGGCGGCTTAAGGAGCCCGTTAAATTCAAAGGCTGGTTGGGTCGCATTACGACTAATCTGTTTTATGATGAGCTGCGCAAGCGTAAGCGCCTTGAGGTGACGGTTTCTCTAGATGCACCTCGTTTGCTGAGTGATGGTCAAGTTGACTGGGAGATCGCCTGTGACGGCCCTAGCCCAGTAGACAATATGATGACCCAGGAGTTTTACGACTGCCTGAAAGGCGCGATCTCAGATCTGCCCGAAGTTTTTCGGACCACCATTGTGCTTCGAGAAATCCAGGGACTTCCCTACGAGGAAATTTCTGAGATCACGGGTGTGTCGCTCGGCACCGTTAAATCCAGGATTGCAAGAGCCAGGCACCGCCTCCAAGATGACTTGCAACGATACCTGGATGGCCAATTTCGAAAATCGTCCTAGATTGCCTGTAAGATGCATGGTCGCCCCGGAGAATCGTCTGGATACTTCTCAGCAAATTCCTGTCCATGATTCGAGTATGATGTTGATTGCAATATTGCTTGAGCCTGTTTGTAATTTGGGTATCTTTAGCAAAGTACTTGTGCATTGCTAGGCGATTCTCTAGAGCGCATAATTTCTAGAATGCATAGTTTCTAGAGCGCATAGTCTACAGAGTTTTGACAAAAGTATGACAACTAACCTTGACGATATTGCCCACAGGCGGTTTCCCTCTTCAGATGTAACCGAGGCCCCTACTCACCTAGACCCGGATGAGTTTGCTTTAGACATCACCAGGCGCGATCGCTTTGAGTTGCTGAGCGCTTACCTAGACGGTGAGGTGACGCCAGGTGAGCGCCGCCAGGTGGCCTGTTGGCTCAGTGAGGACAGTCGAGCCCAGGCACTCTATCATCGATTACTCTCTCTGAGGCAAGCGATGCGAGCCATGCCAATTGAGTCGACAGAGATATCGTCCAACTTTGCCGCTGACATTGCCTTGCGTGCAGTCTGCCAGCGGGTCAAGATAGCTTCTCTCACGATTGCTTGTACGGTATCGGCTATTATTTTGAGCAGCACTAATAGTCTCATGAATCCTCTGTCGCAGCCTCTGCAGGGGGTATTTTCTAATCCTTTGGAGGCTCCCAACTCCGAAGCATTAGAAATTGTCCTAGATGAACCCGCCATTAATCTCAGGGACTCAGAAGAAGCGCTTAAGCTAGAAACCCACTAGCTGACACCATCTGTTGGTGAGGCTATCCTGGTCGGGCGACAAAACGTTTGGGTGGGCGGTTAGAGATCACGCCTACCTACACAAAATCGACCTGGGGCTTGTTAAAAGGCCAGTTCATGGTTTGACGCCCAAAAAGTCTAATGCAGCACCTGCACTTAGCTGGCGGTATCCAAAACTCCGCACGGCTTTAAAAACTCAGTAGTCACTGAGCGAAGTCTGCTCAAGGGGCTGAGTATCGTAAACTGATTGTCTGGTAAGCCTTTTAGCGCCTTTAGCGGATTGGCGTCAGTTAAAAAGTCCTGTGCTCAAGTCAGGTAAGCCTTGGGTTCAATTGTCAGATTTCTCAATGTACTTCTTGACTTTATTGAGATCAATATATCGATCGGTTGCATTCCGAAGCTCACGGGCAATCATTCCCTCGGTTGACACGACTGTGATGTGGGTGTTTTTGGAACGCAGTAGCTCGATAGCGCGCTCAAAATCGCCATCGCCGCTAAACAGGACAACCCGATCATACTGCTCGACGGTGTTGAACATATCTACGACGATTTCGATATCGAGGTTAGCCTTTTGAGAATATCTGCCTGAGTTATCGTCATAATACTCTTTCAAGATTTTGGTCCTGACCGTATATCCCAGACTAATCAGTGCATCTCGAAAACCGCGCTGATCTTGGGGATCTTTGAGGCCGGTATACCAAAAAGCGTTAACGAGGGTCAGATCACTATTTCTTTCATTAATGAAATATTCTAAGACTCGTTTGGGGTCAAAAAACCAGCCGTTTTTTTGCTGGGCGTAAAACATATTATTGCCGTCTACAAAAATAGAAAGGCGATTTAAGGATCTTATCGACATAAACTTACAAAGAATTGAGTCCTTATAGATACAAATAGAAGTGAAACAGGCTTAGCTGATAGCTCAGATGCCAGATGAATACCCTCGATTTAAAGCTGGATGCTGGTCGGGATATAACACCTTAAAGAATAAATGTTCAATCCTAAGAACGGTGGGCTGGGCAGCTCCTACAATTAGCACTACCTGGACTTGAACCTGAAAGCTAAACACAGAATTGGTTCCTAAGAGAGTTGCTAAGCCCAGTTGTTCAAGTTACTAGCAATGGATGGATCTAGCTGCCAAACTTTGACTGCAGAGTACCGAGATTAAATTATCAATGCAGACGCTATAAAAGCGAAAGACTGTTCAATAATTGCTACCCCATGGTGCGCATCTCAAATACCGATGCCTAATCTAAATAGCCAATTTCTAAACAGTTACCTGAAGTTAGCAATCAGCCAGGGTGGTTTAACAGGAAACGTATGGAAATAAAAACATTAACCTCAGATTTTAAGTCTTAACTTTAGGAACAAAATTCGTTTATAATCATTTGATGTCTACATACTGAAAGCAATTCCGATTTAGTGATGTTAGTTTAACCGATAAGTCAAACGTTTAAACATCTATTTAGCCGGGTAAGTATATCTAAGTAACATTTTAGAGAATATTACAAGCAATATATAAACACTGATCGCCTAATCCTCTGAACAACCTTCTGATGAAACTCCAAATAACATAGCCAAGCGCTACGTTAATTTAAACGCTCAGCTCAGACTCCTCGCTACACGACACACGACTCAGAAATAAAAACACCTGAATAGCTGAACATTTAGCGTAGATGGATATATTATAAGCTGTTTATAGTAAAGGTGCATGGGCGCTGCTATGGGTGGCGGTTGGGCGTTTTGCCCCCAAAAACACTTCAGTAATAACACTGATGAAAGCTAAATCTGATGTAGCAACGGCTACCTTAACGCATAAAGATAAGCTAATCAGTCGGTTTTGGCAACCTAAGCGGTTCACTAAGCGCTGGCGTTGGCTGTTAGCCGGTTTGTGTATGGGCCCCACCGCGCTGATGACAGCCCTTAATCTCCCCATTGTGCAACTTTGGGAATATGAAGTCCAAACCATCTTTTTTGAACTCAGGGGCCCTATATCAGCCCCTGATGATATTGTTATTTTGGCGATTGATGACGAATCTTTAGCCCAAGGGCAGCACTATATTGCCGAGCCTGAGCGCTATCCTGAGCTGGCGGGGATTAGTACCTGGCCCTGGCATCGAGAAGTTTACGCCAGGGTGATTGATCGGCTGATTGAGGCGGGGGCTAAAGCAGTTGCGCTCGATATTGTGTTTGCGACCCCAGGAGCCTACGGCTCTGATGATAATGCTGCCCTATTAAAAACCTTAGAAACCTATGGTGATCAGGTTGTAATTGCGGCCCAATATGACGAGATTCAAATGAGTCAAGGGCCCCTAATTCAACCCCTCATGCCGTTACCCCAATATCTTGAAACCCCTGTTCATGTTGGCAATATCAACTTTCTTAAAGAGCCCAACGGCAAAATTCATCAGCTGGGCAGTGAATTTCTAAAGACGATTGCTGAGAACGATATTGAGATGGCGGGGGAGCCCCTTGGTTTTGATCGAGGAGCCTTGGTGAGTTTTGCAGAAGCCACGCTGAGGGCAAGTAAAACAAATTACAAATCTTCCGCCGGGGACCACCTTTTTTTCTACGGACCACAGCAATCATTTGAGCATATCCCGTTTTGGACTGTCGTTGATTCTGACCCTTGGCAATCTCAGCTATCATCCGGGGCTGTTTTCAAGGACAAAATTGTGCTGATTGGGTCGACAGCACCTGTTCATCAAGACTTCCATGCGGCCCCATTTTCCGGATATCCTTCTGCCTTGCCAGGGGTTGAGATTTTAGCTAACAATGTAGCAACTTTGCGAGAAGGCAAAGCCCTGCGGATGCTGGTGCGATCGCCCTGGTTAAATGCCGCCATTGTTCTGGGGTTAAGCGTTGGGGTGGCGGCTGTTGTTTACAGCTTGCCTCGCCAAAAACCGTTACACCGTTTGACGGTGGGTGTGGGGTGTGGGTTGCTCTGGGGCCTGATTAGCTTTGCTGCTTTTACGGGGGGGCAGCTGATTTTACTGACGGCGATGCCCGTAATGAGTATTGTTAGCCTGACGCTGGTTGATTTTATCTCTGTTTTTCTGGCTGACCAGCTCAAAAAGAAAACGTTGCGAAACACCCTAGCGCGCTATGTGACCTCTCCCATCGTTCAAGAAATCATCAGTCAACAAGACGATTTGCAAGACCTCCTGACTATCCGAGAAAGTGAGCTTACAGGCACCGTTTTGAGCGATCGCTACCGGATCTTGAAGGTGTTGGGTGCAGGCGGGTTTGGTGAAACTTATCTGGCCGAAGATACGCAGCGACCGGGAAATCCGACCTGTGTGGTGAAACAGCTCAAAATTGTGAGTGATAACCCTAAGGCTCACCGATTGGCCCAGCGGCTGTTTGCATCAGAAGCGGCCACCTTAGAGAAGCTCGGCGAACACGATCAGATTCCTCGATTGCTAGCCTATTTTGAATATAACTATTCTTTCTATCTGGTCCAGGAGATGGTAGACGGGCAGCTTCTGCGGGATATTCTGGCCAACCATCAGCCCATGTCCCAGCGGGAAGTGGTAGAGATGTTACTTAATTTGCTACCTGTAATCCAGGCGGTACATGAGCGGGGGGTGATACACCGTGATATCAAGCCCTCCAATTTGATTCGTCGATATGCAGATAATCAGTATGTTTTAATTGATTTTGGGGCGGTCAAACAAATTTCAAACAAACTGACGGACACCAGCGCCCGGATTACCTCCACTGTGGGTATTGGTACCCAGGGCTATATGCCCAGTGAGCAGTCGGCGGGGTTACCTAACTTTAGCAGTGATCTCTATGCGCTAGGGATCACTGCGATAGAGGCCCTGACTGGGTTGCCCCCCCATGCTTTACAGCGAAGTCAAAATGGCGAAATCATGTGGACCCATAAGGTCAAAGACCTGGTGCCTGAGTTGGCAGCTGTGCTGACGCAGATGGTGCGATATGACTTTAACCAGCGCTATCAATCGACTCGGCTCGCTTTAGAAGATTTATATAATATTGAGTTATCAAAATTACCAACCACGTCGTCTGATGAGTATATTCGGGTTAAGTCGGCCCATCAAAATGGGTCTGTCTCAGAGCAGCCGGGGGTCGTGGACATAGACTCTAAGCTGGACAGTACTGAAATCTTGCCGACGGGTTGGGCCGAAAACTTTCAAGTAAGCCCCAAAGAGCAGCCCGACACTGACTATCCTCCTGATGCCCCTACTCAGGGAAACACGGGAGAGCTTGATTAGGGTTTTCTGTTAGGAAAGAAAATCTCTAAAAACCCAGCCTACGGCTCGGTGGAGTTAACAGGCGCTTGATTAGTTTCCGGTACAGCTCCATCGGATGAGTTGCCATTGGGCATATCCGCATTCTCGGCAGCTGCTTCTGGCACAGTTGACTCAGGAATTGTTGTTTCTATCCCGGTTGGGTTGAGCGAGGGGGGCTCAGAGACAACTTCAGTCACGATCGGTGCAGTGCTTGAAGCTGAGTTTGGATTAACCCCATCCGGCCAAACAAATTCGGGTGCAGGCACATCGACCCGTGGTGTTGTTGGCGCGACTGGCTCAGAAGCCGGATTTTGAGTCGCTGGGGCAGAGGGAGTCGGCGCAGATCCTATAGGTTCTGGAGTAGCCGTAGGTTGCTCAGGGGGTGAATTGGATGGAGTCGGACTGGGCTCTGCCGAGGGTCTGGAGCTCCCTGAGTCCAGTCGAGGCACACCTGTCTGACTAGATTCTGTTGTGTTGTTTATAGAGGCTGTCGGCGTCGTTGTTGACACCTCGGTGGCATTATTATCGTCAGA
>JBCDDJ010000020.1:0-32810 GCA_039180385.1 Cyanobacteria bacterium P01_G01_bin.38
ATATCTTGAGCCTGATAATATCTTGGCCCACCTCGGTCTGGGACATGCGCTGTATGACCAAAAACAATATGCAGAGGCTGAGAAGGCTTATCGAGACGCCCTAACAATTGACCCTAACCATCAGTGGGGATACGCTTTTCTTGGGCATGCCATCCGTCACCAAGAGCGCTATGGGGAGGCCGAAGTCGTCTACCGAGACGCCATTCGCCTCGACCCTAACAATCAGCTAGCCTATATGACCCTGGCGTTGACCCTCTCTGCCCAAGACCGCTACGGAGAGGCCGAAGCGGCCTACCGGGAGGTCATTCGCCTCAACCCTAACAATCAGCTGGCCTATATTAACCTGGCATTGACCCTCTACGATCAGGGTCAACATGAGGAGGCCGAAGTGGCCTACCGGGATGCCCTGCGTCTCGACCCCAACTATGCCTTTACCTATAACAATGTGGGAGACGTGCTCCGTGACCAGGGTCAATATGAAGAGGCCGAAACGGCCTATCAAGAGGCCATTCAACTCAAACCCGACTTTGCAATAGCCTACTACAACCTGGGTGTTTTATACCAAACCCAGGGACGTTTAGAAGAGGCCATGGAGCTTTATCGTCAAGCGATTGAACTCGATCCTAACAACCCTGATTTCCAAGACAGTCTGGCAGAGGTTGAACAAACGCTCAATTGAAGCAGTAGGTCAGAAACTGAAGCACCTTCAGAAACTCGGTTTCTGTCCCCTTAGGCTTTTTCTTTTTGGTGCTTGTAGCGGTCTTTAAAGTCTGCTTGCTGCTGCTTATGGTCTACGATTTGGGTTGGATATCCTGTCCCCTCTAAGTCGCTATTAGAGAGTTTGCCGGTCACTAGCGGTCCTGTGTCCAAATGACGAATCTCGGGTAGCCATTCGCGAATATATTCAGCATCGGGATCGTATTTTTGAGCCTGGCTGGCTGGGTTAAAGATCCGCAGGGGCTTAGGGTCCATGCCGCTGGAGGCGCTCCACTGCCAGCCGCCGTTGTTGGCAGAGAGATCTCCGTCAAACAACTTTTGCATAAAATACTTTTCGCCCCACTGCCAGTTGACAATCAGATCTTTGGTGAGAAAGCTGGCCACAATCATCCGACAGCGGTTGTGCATCCAGCCAGTTTCATTCAGCTGGCGCATGGCGGCATCGACAATCGGGTAGCCTGTTCGACCTTCGCACCAGGCTTGAAAGTGAGTTTCTTTGTTATCCCAGGGAAAATCTTCCCACATTTCACGGTAGGGACCTTTCTCTAACTTTGGGAAGAAGTACATCGCGTGTTGATAAAACTCTCGCCAGGCCAGTTCCTGCATCCAGGTCTGCACATTTTTGCGGGTCTCGTCGCTGCGGCAGCGACCGTAGGTGGCATCGGCTGCTTCCCAGACGGTACGAATGCCGATCGCTCCAAACTTAAGGGCGGCGCTCAGCAGTGAGGTCCCCGCTACCGCCGGAAAGTTACGCTGATCGTCGTACTCGGCCACGCTGCGATCATCATCACAAAAGTCCTCAAGCTGAGTTTGGGCGGCGGCTTCGCCAGGTGCCAGCAACAGCTCATTTTCCCAGATAAATCCTAAATCTTTAGCAGAGGGCAGATCGACCACTCCAGCATCATAGGCTTTAGATTTTTCCTTGGGGCTAAGCCCAGTGAGATTTTCAGGGGCAGGCGCTGGGGTGGCTTTAGATTGGGCTCTCCAGTTTTTCCAAAACGGGGTGTAAACACTGTAGGGGGAGCCAGAGCCCGTTCTGATTTCTCCAGGGGCGTGGAGCAATTGGTCCCAGGTGGTGGTGTGAATATCAATACTTTTTTCTTTGAGGCCTTTGGCGACCTCAGTGTCCCGCTCACGCGAGTAGGGCTCGACGTCGCGATTCCAATACACTGCGATCGCACCCAACCCCGCCGCTAGCTTTGGGATTTCTATCTGAGGCTTGCCCTGCAAAATCAGCAGCTCACTCCCAACTTCCTGGTAGCGTTCTTGCAACTCGTCTAGACAGCCGATCATATATTTGACCCGCGCCGGGGCGATATCGTCTCGTCCTAAGATGTCAGGGTCTAGACAAAACACCCCCAGCAGTTTTGCAGTGCGATCGCGGGCAGCGGCTAATCCCAAATTGTCACTGAGCCGCAGATCTCGACGATGCCAAAACAAAATCAAATCAGACATGGGGAGAGGAGTTACCGAATTTTTCGCGCAAATCCTTAGTATACCGAGTTACTGCTTGGGGTAGGAGATAGGCGTCGGGAGCCAGGGGATGAGGTAGATGGGGAGGGTGGGAAAGATAGGGAAGGCGGCGTTCAGATTTTTCTCCCCTATCTCCCCTATTTCTCTGCTCTTCTAGCCCCCCACCCGCTACCCATTACCCCCTAACGCGACCGAATTACCGACCAGCTATTCCCTCGAGCGCCGGTTGATTCACGGGTAATCTGCCCAGACTCGACCGTGACATCATGGGTACTGGTGGCAGAGCGACCGTTAGGGCCTGTGGTAGTGCGAATAAAGGTGCCGTTCTCATCTCGAGTAGTCACCGTAGAGCTACTGTTACCGTTGGGACCTGTGGTGGTGCGAACTAAAGTCCCGTCTTGGGCCGTGCGATCGGTGGTGACTGTGTTTCCGTTTGCACCAGTGCGAATAACGTCCGCGTTTGCTTGAGCAATGACTCCGCCGAGAATAGACAGGCCAACACCGAGTCCAATAGACAGACATGCAGCGTGCTTAACTTTGGCAAATAGCGTTTTCATAACTCTCAACCTCGTTAATGTTTGAGTGAATGCTGGCAAAGGATCGCCTTTGCTTACAGGTTGAGTATGTCAAAATAGCCCTGCTTTAGAGATGAACAGCAGGTCACGATTTCACCGTGAAAAAAGTCATGGTTAAAACAGCCCCAATCTTAAGCAAACCTTAAATTCTACAAATTCCACGCTGGAACACGTCAAAGCATATGTGAATAATATAAAATGTATCTAAATACACAGTTTGACCTCAAAATCTCTTGGGTTTTTGATAAGCGCTCCTTAGATTTGCGGTCTGCTGTTCCACACACTTACACAACATCAGAGGACCCGAACATGCAACTATCCTATCGCGGCGCTCACTACGAAGCCCATCTCGAGCCTGTCCAGGTGACTGAAACCGACCAGATTGGGGTTTATCGCGGTGCGCCTCTCAAGGGCAAGTCTTATCGGGTACAGCCTCACCCCCATCACAAGGTTAACCTCACCTATCGGGGCGTGAAATATAGCCACGATGTTTAGAGCTGTAGGGGCGAGATGACCTCGCCCCTACAGAGCCCCGTCGATTTTGTTATTCAACCCGTATACCTCACGGCTACCGGCCAGGGCCACCAGCGTCACCTCTCGCTCGTCACCAGGCTCAAAGCGGACTGCGGTTCCCGCTGGAATATCCAACCGCATTCCTTTCGCTTGTTCACGCTCAAAGCTAAGGGCTTCATTCACTTCAAAAAAATGAAAATGGGAACCTACTTGAATGGGGCGATCACCTTGGTTCGCCACGTTTAAGGTAGCAGTGGGTCGTCCAGCATTCAGCTCAATATCACCCTCTGCGGGCAGCAGTTCACCAGGAATCATCTCAAACCTCCAATTTGGCTAATTAAGTCTTGCTGCATTTGATCGAGTCGGTTGCTAACCATTGGGATGGCTTCTTGAATCTCGCGTTTCAGAGTCGGGGTAGAAACCGTCTTTTCCAGTTTTTTCAGTCCTAGCAAGTGGGCCGCTGGTAAGGCCAACTCCGCTGGAATCTTAAAATCAGGCATCACGCCAGTGCCTTCCCAGTTGGAGCCAGTTACCGGATTGATCGCCCGTCCGGTTGGCAAAAACATCCAAAAATGATCGTCCAGGCGAATGCCCCGACCTGGGTTGGCACCGCCACCGCTGGCTTCTCCGACAATCACCACTCGCTTTAACTGTTGCAGATTATAGGCAAATTCCTCAGCCGCTGAGAAGGTTTCGGAGCCAATCAGCACATAAACCGGGCGCTCCAGGTAGCGCTGCCCTGGCACGTAAGGCACGGTCCACCACTGCTGGGTGCGGTCTTCGGCAGCCCAGTACAGATCGTTGAGGTGTACGGCAGGATAATCTGGCAGCAGATAGCTACAAAGCAGCGCCACCATGCCTGGTGAGCCGCCTCGATTATGGCGGATATCAATAATCAAAGCGCTAGTCTGGGCTAGAAATGTCATCGCAGCGGCGGCGGTATCGCCTGCAAACTCAGGCGATTCAAAACTAAAGAGCTGTAGGTAGCCAACATTGCCTGCCAGACGCTCTATTTTATTAAAGTCATAGTTGCGTAGCTGGCTGAGCTGACGCTGCTGCGAGAGTTCTTCAGGGGTGGGCTCTGTATCTGCATCGAGGTGGGGCAGCGGCTCGGGACTGAAGTGTATCCGCAGATGCAAGTCCTTGCTCAGGGTTTGGAGCTGGGCCGTGAGGGTTTCTGACAGCTGTAGGCCGCTTTTGAGGTCGCTATAGCCGTTGTTGGCAATGCGATCGCGCAGCTCCGCCTGAATTTTAGCCGCTACCTCTGGAAAGGCGTAGCGATCGAGGCTATTCGCAATCTGATTGATCACCGCCGTTCGGGTGGCGGCATCCAGAGGGCGATCATTGGGAGATGGGGTTGACGGTGCTTCAGTCATAGAAAAACCTGAAAAAGCTAAACGGGAACCTCTTTCTCCCCTCTCTCAAGCTATAGCCCAAGGGGCATTCAAGAAAGGGAGAGGGGTGGGGGCCTGCTATCGAATGGGAGTATGGACCGTCACCAACTTCGTTCCATCTGGAAAAGTCGCCTCAACCTGCACCTCATGGATCATCTCAGCAATGCCGTCCATCACATCCTCACGGGTCAGCAGAGTAGTGCCATAGTCCATCAGATCGGCCACCGTTCTGCCGTCCCGAGCCCCTTCTAAAATCGCCGCAGAGATATAGGCCACCGCTTCGGGATGGTTGAGCTTGAGGCCACGATCCTTACGCCGCTCGGCCACTAGCGCCGCCGTGAAAATCAATAGCTTGTCTTTTTCTTGGGGGGTGAGTTGCATGTTGGGGGTGATGGTTAGAGGTTAGAGGTTAGAGGATAGTGGGGCAGGGGAGATGGGGAAGCTGGGGAGATGGGGAAGGTATTCAATGTTGAATGGATATCTGTATCTTTATACCAGGTTCAGGGAGTACCTCAAAGACCCCAAACCCTTGGTATGCAGGCTGTTTTGCCATTCAGGTGGGGTTTGAGATATCGCCAAATTTTAACAAACCAGCTGCGGGCCTGCTGGGTAGAGGTGCCCCGATAGCGGCACAGCATCCCAGATTGCAGCGCGGTGGCCCCCACATCAGCGTCATTGAATTCGGGCCACAGGCTGCGAATAGCCTCTAACTGTTCAGGTTTAATAGCTTTGCCAACAACCGCTAAGCTGGCAATCACCGGATACCCGGCGAACCCGTGGGGGCTGGTCAAGACCGTTGAGCCCCCGTCAATCCACTGACGGTCAATCCACAAGGGGGTGTCGCCCCGCCAGACTTCGGTGTGCGATCGCACCCGCCCCTGGTTAAACCGTTCCCCCCGAGCACTGCGCCCCAACCGCATCAAATCCCACCCCAGCCAAACTGCCCCCGGAGCCAGATCCACCCGCACCGACTGCGCGTACTGGGCCTCGTCAAAAATAATCGTCTCCTGGGGCAGCCATTCCAGCAGTGCCCCAGCGCCTATCTCGAGATGAGTCGTTTGCTGTGAAATCGGCCCTGCACTGCGATACACCTTATTGGCGGCAGCTGTGGTGAGCAGGGGCTGAGTATCCGCTTCAGCTTGAATATTAATCGCCAACCGATCGCCCCCAACCATCCCCCCAGCGGTGTGCACAATTACACTCTGACAGGTGTTACGAGCGGGATAAAAAGGCCGCTGTAGCTTCAACGGTGCCGTTGCCCGATGACTGATCGGTATAGTTTTCCCCTGACGCTGTTGGAATAAAAGCTCAAGCTCACCCTGCCAGCCTTTTACCGCCTTACTCACTCCCCCACCCTCCTCTGCTCCCCCACTCCCCCGCTCTTCTACTTAGGCGCAGGAGCCGCGCTGAGATTTGCGATCGCACGCAAATTCTGAGTCCGCGTCAGCTCAGCAAAACTTAAATTTGAGCGACCTTCGAGCCGAACCGCTGCCTCAATGGCCGACAGCAATTCTTGAGCCGCCGTGGCTTCGGTATAGCCTCGCCGCTGGGCTACCTTAATCGCCGCTTCGTCTGCGGCGACCTCGGCCTGATTGCCCCGGCTATTGCGCCAAATCTGAGCCCCTGCAAACGCCGTCAGCCCGCCTGCCGTGAGAATGCCAATCGCATCAAACTGCGACAACTCCACTAAAAAGCCCAGCACCCCCGCTGCCGCTACCCCCTGATAAACATCAATGCGCAGGGGCTGTACCGTCTCAATCCAGGTCGCTTCTCGCAGGAATAAGAGATCCCTTTGGGCAATCGACAGGGCTTGCCATAGGTCAAAGTTGATCGAAATCGGGTGACTCTTTTTCCAGGGCTTAGGAAACGCTGCCTTAATCACCTCCATCTGGCGCGGATTGGTGACAATCCGAGTTTTCATGCGCCCAGAAGCCGGCAGCAAATCGCGCAGACGGGGGATTTCCTCATTGAGAGTCATAGGCAGCTCAATTAACTCGCCAGGATAGCCTTGATTTTAAGGGGGAAAGGGGGAGAATTAAAAGTTAAAAGTTAAAGGCTAAAAACGGATACTCTTCTCAGAGCCTCAGTTCTCAGAGATTTCAACTTTTCATTTTTAACTTTCTGCCTTACAAAACTTTTCAACGCACCGCACAAAAATCTCCACCCCCATGCCTAAGGCCGTCTCATCAAAGTCAAACCGCGGATGATGGTGGGGAAAATCTAGTCCCTTCTCAGCATTTGCCGCCCCCAAGAAAAAGTAGCAGCCCGGTTTCTCTTGCAAGAAAAATGACATGTCTTCGCCGCCCATCGTCTGGCACTCAGGCACCACCCCCGCAGGCGTCTCAACTACCGACAAAGCGACTGACCGCACCAGGTCGGCGATGGCTGGGTCGTTAATTACCGGCGGATACAGATGTTGGTAATTAAGGTCATAGGTTGCCCCGTGGCTCTGGCAAACCCCAGCAATGATTTGCTCCAGCCGCTGGGGGATCAAATCTCGATAGCTCGGCTCAAAGTAGCGAACCGTCCCGCTAAGATGGGCGCTGTTGGCAATCACATTCACCGCGGTCCCCGCGTTAAACTCACCAATGGTCACCACCGCTGACGCCAGTGGGTTAATATTGCGCGCCACAATCGTCTGCACCGCAGACACCACCTGGGCTCCCACCACAATTGCATCCACTGTTTGATGGGGAATTGCCCCGTGGCCCCCGCGCCCTTGAATCGTGCAATGGAAAAACTCGGTAGCGGCCATCATCGGGCCATTGCGTACCCCAACCGTGCCCAGGGGTAGATTATTCCATAGGTGCAGACCAATAATGGCATCCACCTCAGGGTTGTGCAGTACCCCCGCTTCGATCATGGGTTTGGCCCCGCCGGGGCCTTCCTCCGCAGGCTGAAAGATAATCTTGACCGTGCCTGAAAAGCGATCGCAATGCTTCGCCAAATAGTATGCTGTCCCCAATGCAATCGTGACATGCCCATCATGGCCGCAGGCGTGCATTTTGCCATCGTGCTGGGACCGATAGGGCACCTGGTTGAGTTCGTGGATCGGCAGGGCATCCATATCTGCGCGGATTGCCAGCACCGGCTGGTTTCCTGACGCCTGACCCTTGGCAGCCCCTTGCAGGGTCGCCACGATACCCGTCTTCGCAATTCCCATTTCAAAAGGAATTTCCCATTCAGTCAGTTTTTGCTGCACAAATTGGGCCGTCAGAATTTCTTCAAACCCCAGCTCAGGCTTTTGATGAATCCGCCGTCGCCAGCTCACCAGCTGAGTTTGCAGATCTTGAATCTCAGCCCGCACCGATGAGAGATGGGTCGATACGCAGGGAAATAAAGTTGAGGTCATGGTTAGTGAGCACTGGGATTGAGTGGAACGAGTACGGATCGAAAAGCGGAGTAGCAGAGGGGAGGTGGAGGAGTAGAGGGGGATGGGGGACCAGGGGAAAAATGAGCACTTTATCCGCTCTGCAACATGATTGATTTATGCTGAATCAAGCCCAATCAATACTTAATTATAAGTTCCGTAAAGTCTACGGCCTACTTCGATTTTTGCGACTTACTACAATTCTATGAATAACATCTGAGCAAGTCTTCCTCTGTCCCTCTGTCCCCTCCCTCTGCCTCCCCTGCGCTCTCTGCCCTTTTCTTACGCTGTCAACTCAAACTCGCCTCAGTGCCGATCGTCTGAGCCTCAAGCGGTTGAGGTTTCGCAATCGTATAGCCCTGCACATAATCCACGCCAATTTTCTCCAAACACTGTCGAATCTCGGGCGTATTGACAAATTCTGCAATGGTTTTAAGGCCCATCACATGCCCCACATGGTTAATGGCTTCAACGATGGCATAGGTCGCGGGGTCGTGGGCAATCTCATCAATGAACTTGCCGTCAATTTTCAAATAGTCAATCGGCAACTCTTTGAGAAACTCAAAGCATGACATGCCTCCGCCAAAGTCATCCAGGGCAAACTGACAGCCCAGCTGTTTGAGGCGGTGCATAAAGTTAGCGGCCTGGTTGAGGTTTGCGATCGCAGCCGTCTCTGTAATTTCAAAACACAGCTGCTCTCCCAGGGCAGGCACTTGCTTGAGTTCGTCCTCCAGCCACTGCCAAAAGTCAGGGTCATTCATGCTAGGGCCGGATAGATTTAGCATGTGTAGCTGGTCGCCCTGTTGGCCGTTTTGCCGGAGGGGGCGACAGGCTAAAAAGGTTTGAATCACCCACCGATCGATCTCAGGCATCAGCCCATAGCGCTCAGCGGCGGGCATAAAGGCACCGGGCAAAATCAATGAGCCCTGTTCGTCTACCATTCTCAGTAGGATTTCTTGATGGCGCTCACGGCTCTGGGTGGCCTGGATCGGCTGCCGGTATAAACAAAACCGCCCCTGGGTCAAGGCTTCCTTGATGCGTAGGCTCCACTGCCGTTCGTTCCGTTTCTGCGCCAGTTCGGCATCATTGAGCTGATAAATATGGACCCGATTACGACCACTTTCTTTGGCAGCGTAGCAAGCCACATCTGCCGCACTCATAACATCTACCAGGCTTTGTTCAGCATCATCCAGGGCAACTAGACCGATACTGACGCCGATGCTAAAGGTTTTTTCTTCCCAGACAAAGCGAAATGAGCGCACTGCGCCCCTGAGGCCATCCGCAATGACCTGGGCCTGCAACAGTGAACAATCTTTAAGTAAAATGCCGAACTCGTCGCCACCCAGGCGGGCCACAATATCACTGGTGCGGACCTGTTTTTTGAGAAGGATCGACACCTGCCGCAGCAGCTCATCGCCCGCACCGTGACCACAGGTGTCATTGACAATTTTGAATTGATCTAAATCGAGATAGCACAGGATATGAGTCAGGAAATTTAAATCCCGCAGGGCTTCAGTGATATCGTGCTCAAACCGAGAACGGTTGACCAAGCCTGTAAGGGCATCGTGATTGGCTTGCCAGGAGAGCTTTTGGGCCAATTGCCGAGACTGGGTCACATCTCGAAACACAATCACCACGCCAATGATTTGACGGTCGCAGCTGTGGATGGGGGCGGCTGAACAGTTGATGCCATATTCTTGCCCATCCCGGGCCAGCAATAGAGGACAATCGCTCACATTGACGGTGTGACCTGCTTGTAAAACCTGGTGAATAGGACTGCCCAGAGGGGTGTGGGTCGCCTCGTCCACAATTTGAAATATCGTTGCTAGCTTTAGTCCCTTAGCGGTCAACAGCGGCCAGCCGGTTAACTTTTCTGCGGCTGGGTTGAGATATTCAATCCGACCCCGGGCATCGGTACGAATCACCCCGTCGCCAATGGAGTGAAGGGTCACCTGAGCCAGTTCTTTTTCTTGGAAGAGCTGCTGCTCGATTGCCGTCCGCTCTTGAATCTCACGCTTTAGGGCAGCAGTGCGGGCTTCTACGTCTAGCGGCCAAGCACCAGACGTCCTGAATGGAACCATGATGGGTTAAAAAGTAACGATTTTAGGAATAGGTACCCCTATTGCCCATAGTTGGGCATCAAGGCGCAGAGCAATCAGCTGATTGGGGGCGTGGTGATTGGCGGTGGGACTGGTGGGGGGCAACGCGGGTCGGGGGATGACAATAGGCTGACACAAAGCTTGTCAAGCTGTCATACCCATACATCATCCATAGACAAGAATCCGCTGATACCAGTTCCCAGATTCTACGTAACTTTTAAGCTACTTCCGAATTCATTTATACATAAGTTTACGTACTTGTACGTATTAGCTAACTCTGGAGTGTTAACCTGCAGATTGACCAGATTGGGGTGATTTATGTGGGCGGCTCCCTATCTTAACGGCTGGGTCGCCCAAAAGGGTTTTGGCATCAGAGCCTCTAAGGTCAGCTGTCTAGCAGCTTTGGCCAATTGACTCAGGTCATCAGCAGGGTTTAAATGCGGCAGGACACCTAAAACCGCTGTGTGGGTCAATTGCTCAATTAAGGCGGTGGGGGCAAGTTGCTTAAGTTCTAACGGCGCGATTGGCGTCTTGCAATTAAGCACAATGCCTTTTAACTGTAGCCCTGTCTGACGCGCTAAGGCGACATTGGCCACCGCATGTGCGATCGCACCCAGCTTGACCGGCACCACTAGCACCACTGGCAACCGCCAGCTAGCTGCCAGATCAGCCACCGTCATTTCATCCGTCACGGGCGACCCCAGCCCCCCCAGTCCCTCCACTAAGACCCAATCACGTTCGGCCTGTAATCGCTGTAGCGCCTGCCAGGCAATACCCAAGTCAATAGCGGTATTTTGTAACGCGGCTGCAATCGGTGGAGCCAGCGGAGCCTCATAAAATAGCGGGTTAAGCTCCGACATCGACTGACCCAAGTCAAACAGACGCAGGTAATGTTCGCGATCGCCCACCCCCGCCTGGAGTGGCTTGAGAATGCCTAAGCGATGGGGCTGGCAATAGCTTTGCCAGTAGGCCGCTAGAGCAGAGGTGAGGACCGTTTTGCCGCACTCAGTGTCGGTGGCAGCGATTAGAAGAGATGACATGACTAATTCTGCACAGCAATCTGAATCTCCATCGTAAACTCTGCCTGATTCGGGGATTTCACATCGATTACATAGTCACCGCCCACGGGCAGGTAGCTTTGCCAAAACAAAACTCCCGAGGCGTCATCCATCAGCTCACCGCCAGGTAACATGACGTCAAACGTCACAGGGCCATTGGCCTGGGTAAATTTGACAGTGATAATTTGCCCCTGACGAGCATTCACCACATAGCGACGAACTCGACCGGGGCCCACGCCGTTAGCCACCGTCACCCCCTCTTCTCCCCCCGGGATCTGCACCCGCTGTTCCAAAATTTCGACTTGGGGAGGGGCTTCCTCAGGGGGAGTATTTGGCTCTGTGGGTTCGCCCTCGGAGGGGTCGCTCGGCTCGATGTCGGGTTCGTCGCCGGGTTCGTCGCCGGGTTCAGTGCCCGGTTCAGTGCCCGGTTCAGGGGCGGCAGTCAGGCCCACCTCTAACTGATAGTCACTGCGCGATAGCCCCTGCACCGGGCTCAGCTGAATGGTGTATTCACCATCGGCCTCAAGGGGACCGCTCCAGCGAAAAGTGCGGTTAGCATCATCGGCAACGGCTTCGCCCTCTGGACCCAGGACTGAGAGCAAGACGCCTTCGCCTTGGAGAGCGGCTGATAGGGTTTGCCCTGCTTGACCTTGCACTGTGTAATTGATTTGGTTGCCGCCCCTGACCGAGCCCTCAACGGTTTGGCTATCACCAGGCGCAATGGATAAAGGTTGATCATATTCGGTGGGTTCTTCAGGCGGAGGGCTGGGAGTGTTTGTCGGGGTCGGGGTCGGCGATGCGGTTAATTCTGGTAGCGGTGTGATCGTGGGGGTCGGAGGGGCCGCTGGCTGGCTAAGCACGTTGACTACAGCCCAGCCGCCAACCCCGGCCACCACCGCAGAGCCAAATCCAATGGCGGTGACGGCCCAGGGGTTTTCTAAGACGCCACCGCTGCGCTGTTGTGCCGAGGGGGGCAAAGGAGCCGTTCGGGTTTTGGGACGGGGGGGCCGATTGACGGTCGCATCGGCTGGATTGGGGCGACCGACGGCGACCGTGCGCATTTCAGACAGTGGTGGGGTGGCGGCGGCCTGCTGAGGGGGGGCGACTGACTGTGATGGCAGCTCTGGTTGCGCCGGTGCGGCGGGGGTGACGGTTTGTCCAGCTAGGGCCTGGGCCATCTGACTGACCGACTGAAACCGATCGCCGGGCCGATAGTTGAGGGCTCGATTTAATATCTGAGCTAGAGCCGGGCTTACCTGGGCATGCTGCTGCCAGCTCCAGGTGAGATTAACATCATCAAAGAGGTCTTGGGGCTCTTTGCCGGTGAGCAGGACCACCGCCGTCACCGCTAGGGAGTAGAGGTCACTGCTGGGATAGGCCCGCCCGGTCTGCATTTGCTCACTGGGGGCATAGCCCAATTTACCGACCGTGGTCGCGGGCATCTCTGCACCGTCAAGCTGTAGGCGAGTGACCACCTCTTTGACCACCCCAAAATCGATCAAGACAGGGGCCTGGTCGCTGCGGCGCAAAATAATATTGTCGGGGCTGATGTCGCGATGAATGATGCCCTTGGCATGGATGTGGGCCAGTACTGGCAATATCTGCTGCAAAAACTGGCGAATTTCGGTCTCGGAAAAAGCCCGTCCTTGACTCCGACGCTGGTTGAGCAGATCTCGGTAGGTGATGCCTTCTACATAGTCCTGGATTAAAAATAACCGCTGGTCTTGCTCAAAAGTGGCTCGAAATTGGGGGATTTGAGGATGGCTAATCTGATATAAGATCGCGGCCTCTCGCTGGAAAAGCTGAGTTGCTTTATCAGAGAACCGATCCTCCCCCTGAAGGGGCACAAATTCTTTAAGGGCACACCGTTCGTTAAACCGACCCTGATCCTCTGCTAAATAGGTACGCCCAAAACCGCCCTGCCCGAGCAGTTGAACGACACGATATCGATTTTGCAGCAGGGTTCCAATAGGAATAGCGGGTTGCATAGTGGGACTTTCCTAGCTTTTGACCTTGGCTCTAGATGCCTTGGCTACATTAGTTTACTCCATGTCTTTGATGGTTGTGCCTTATAGCCCTTCGGGCATGGCTTCGCTAACGCCCCGACTTACCCCTGCCATAGCTCCCTCAGTCGTCGACGTAAAGCCCAAACCGGTATCGAGACAGCTTTAAATCGGACCAATCTTTCCGTAGTTTCCCCGAAACTTAGCAAAATCTTTTGAGAAACCGAGAAATATTCAATTTCAAAGGTTTAGCCAAGGATCATGCGCGGGAATGCTTAGCCTATAAAATTTCTCGGCTTGCTCGAATTGCAGCGATCGCAATGAAACACGGCTCTCCCCTCGCAAACACAAACCTACCTATGAATCACCTGGAAACCCGTCCGGCTTGTCTAATCGACGGCTTGTCTCCTGAGGAACGCGATCGCAAGCGTGTGCAGATACTAGAACAGCTCAACTTACTCGAAGCCTCCCATGTGCCAGTCTTCGAAGAAGCCTCGCAAATGGTGTCGCGCTCACTCACCGCGCCCATTTGCCTGTTGAGCATCCTTGACCAAGATCGCCAGCTGTTTAAATCAGCCGTGGGGCTGTCTAGCTTGGGGTTGATGAACCAGCTTGCCGCCGCTCGAATGCTACCCCGGCAAGAATCCTTTTGTACCCATGTGGTTGAGAGTGCCCAGGTTCTCACCCTGGGGGATACCACTCAGCATCCGGCCTTTTCAACGAGCTTACTGGTGCAGCAATATGGCATTCAGGCTTATCTAGGTGTGCCCCTATTCACCTCCGATGGCGACTGTATTGGCACCCTGGCTGTCATGGATTTGATGCCCCGCCAGTTTACCCCCCAAGAGATCGCATTTTTAGAACTCAATGCCCGCTGGTGTATGAGCGAATATGAGAAGCAGATATTGCAACAGCAGCTACAGTCATCTGGAGGCATGACATTAGAATCTCTGTCTGCCAGTCAAGGAGCTCTGTCGGGCAGTGGGCCAACTGACTTATTAGCGCTCTCGAAAACTGACAAGTCAGCGCGGGTGCGATGGTCAAAGACCTTCCCAGAAAGACCATCGCAAATCAACGCCATTCGCTTAGGGCTAATTTCTCAACTGACCCAAGACCTGCGCAACCCCCTCACGGCGATTACTGGCATGGCCAGTATGCTCAGCCGTGAAATCTATGGCCCCCTCACCGAAAAACAGCAAGAATACGCCAGAATCGTGCTGGATAGTAGCCAGGATTTGTTGACATTGGTCGATGAAATCATTAGCGTGGGGGGGTTAGAAGAAGATGCTCAACAGCTTTCACTGGCCCCCATTGACATTGAGATGCTGGCCCGGCAGTCACTAAAAGCTTTAGACAAGCTCGTGCAGCAGCAAGACCTCAAGCTAAATCTCTCCATTGAGCCAGGTTCGCGTATTTGGGTGCTCGATAAGCGAGTGGTCAAGCAGCTGATTTATCAACTGGTATCTAGCATTATCAAAATGTCGACCGCGGGCAGTACCCTACGACTCCACATTTCACGCAAAGACAATCGGCTAAACTTTGCCATTTGGCTATCCAATCCCTGGCTTGGCGAAGACTTGCCCCAGTCTGTAGTTGCCTGGGGTCGTAGACATCTACCCACGTCTTCGAGTTCTCCAAAATCGCCTACTCTGCCAGTCTCGACTGCCATAGACGACAGCGACGCGTTACTAACCCGGCAGGAGGTAGACTCATCAGACAACACAGCTCGTTACGAGCTGGGGCTGTTGCTGAGTCTACATCTCACCCAAATGCACCAGGGCAGCATTGCGATTCAAGGGGCCCTAGATACAGGATATCGCTTAGTAGTCAGCCTACCGTCTCTCAAAGCTACCTAAGGTCAGCTTTAGGACAGGCTCAGGAGCTGTTAAGAAACAATTTCATGATTTGAGGTCAGGTATTCTCTTTACCGCACTCTGGTATAAGCACAGACTTCCCCCCAGGGAGGAGTGTCCAAAATGCGGGGTGAATCTCGCTCCCTCGCGCAACCCATCGCCCCCCTCAGCCCCTGCTTGAAGGAGACATATTGGGTTAAGGCGGATGCATATTAAAACATCCCAGCGATCGATTACCTTGATAGCCCACTCTGCGAGGAGCCGCCTAGGTGTCTCTTACTCAACAAAAACTCTTGAGGGACACCACCGAGAGTTTTTTTAATGAAGGCAGATGTCTGCACAGGGCTACAGATCCAAAATCGACCAGAATACCTCTTGCCGATAATCCACCCTACACCTCTGCAAAGGTAGGGGATATCCCAGAGAGAACAATCTCTTTTGCCAAATCACATAGAGGCCTGACGAATACAACTTCAGTAAAAATCAGGAGGCTTTTGGCCTCTTGCCAAGTGTTTTTCACCTGATCATGAAACCAGCCTTATTCATAGATTAAGAGCCTACATCAGGCCAAAAAATATCGAGACCAAAAGGAATCTCTTATCATTCATGACCACAATAAAAGAATGTTCTTATGTTTTTTCTTCCGATAACAACATAAGTTGTTGTATTGGCCTTTCTTTGCTTGCAAAGCAAAGTCTCAGAATGTCTATTTGAAGAGGGATTCAAGAATTACCCATCGATATTTACGGAGATTGATATTGGCTGAACCCATAAGGATTCAGAGGCTGGAATGCATCGAAATATCGGTAATCCGACTTAGTTATGAAACCTATAGAAAAGGTCAAACTATAACCATAGAAAGTGTTTTTTTTGATGCAAGTCCTCTTCGCAGACACATTTCTTTCTTCAAGGCAATCAACAGAGTTGATTGGCCGATTGCCTTAAACGACCAGGCTAGTAATTGGCTCAAAAGCACGACTCTCCTAGTGTCGGTCGTGCCCAATAACCCTGCCCCATTGCTTTTTTCAATACAGTGACTTTCAGAATCATGAAACAATCCAAACTAAGAGCCAGTTTTCGCTGGAACGTCTATAGTCCCTTGATTGCAACAGCACTGGCTGTTGGGGGTGTTTTTAATATGGTAAGCACGGTGCTGGCAGAAGGCACAGCCGCCGGAACCCAGATTAGCAACACAGCGACTGCAACCTACCGTGATCCTGCTGGTACCCCTCAAACCTCCACTTCTAACACCGTTGTGGTAGAAGTGGCAGAGATCGCCGGTATCACCGTCGTCAACACCGCTGCCCAAGAATTTACCCCCGATGGAGATCCGCCAGGAGCTGGTGAGCAGGCCGAGTTTATCTTCGAAATCACCAATGTGGGTAACGATGAGACCGACATCAGCTTACCAGCTGTTGCTGACTTTTCAGGCCCGGTTGACAGCGTTGTGAGCATCATCGCCGACCTTGATGGTAATGGCACCTACGAGACCCCCATCACCAGCCGGACAGATATAGAAAACGTTGCACCGGGTGAATCTTTCAACGTGCAGGTTGTGGTTGAAATCTCTTCTACCGCGCAGAACGACGATGTGATCACGGTTACCTATGGTGATACCCCCGGTAATGGTCAAAACCAGCCCTACGACTCCTCCGGTGGTAGCGTGTTTACCGATGACAACGACGGCGCGGATGCAGCGACCGGGCTGGGTGCCCCTGTGCCTGGCGATCCTCTCACCGCAGATACGCCCAGCCAAACCGACGCAGAAGCGGGTCCTAATGGGCCTGCCAACGGTGAGCGTGAGGCTAGCGCAACCGGTGACATCACTGTAGGAGAGGAGCCTCTCGAGCAGCCTCTAGTCGAGTTGCAAAAGTCTATTTTCGATTACGCCGATCAAGGCAATACTGACCCTCGTGATGACACCATCACCTATGACCTTGACTTTAATATCTTAGATCAAAGTGCTGTCCCTGCCGGGAGTGATGCACTGGCTGCCGACTTACGCTCCATCGCCATCACGGTAGACGGTGTCCAAACCAGACGTATCCTCGTCTCTGATGCGGTCCCCGAGGGAACTTCTATTCAGAGCGTAAATGAACCTGCTGGCTGGACGGCTGTATATACCACCTCAGATGTGGCAACCGTCAGTGCAGTTGAGGCTGACTGGTCGGTGACCGATCCGGGCAACGCCACCCGAGTCGGTTTTATCAGCGCCGTTGATGAAGTGATTACCATTGGGGCATCTGTTGAGGATTTTCGAATCACGGTCGTTGCCGATCAGGTTGATCCAAATGAAACTCCAATAACCATTGCAAACATTGCTCAGGTTTTTGGTTCGGGTGAAGCCGACGATCCGCTCACCCCAGAAGATGAGAGCCTCAGCTTCCCGGTGATGGATGAGTCGGGTGACACTACACCGAGTAACTACGACCCCAACAACGATACCTACAGTGACTTTAACCCCGATGTCATTGATGACCCTGCGACACCTCTGCCCGAAGGCTTTACACCAAACGATGGCTACATTGAAGATCCATCTGATTTGATCGATCAGGGCATCGACCCCGGTAGTGATACCCCCAACGATCCCGCCGATGATAATACGGGCGATCCGAACGACGGTGATGGTGAGGCAATTGTCGTTATTCTGGTGCCTGAGCCAGTATCTGATCTGTTAAATGGCCCTGACGGAGCCGCTGACGCGGTGGGACCCACGGGTACCAATGATGACTTTACCAACAAGTCAGCGCCTTACTCTGATGGCGACCCCCCGGTGGTTCCTTTTACTAACACAGTTGACAGCTCCAGCACCGAAGATGGCTGGGTTCGCCTGGAGCCAATCGCGCCTCAAGATCCCACCGACTTGCCCAACGGTACCACCGCAACCATCATTGCGCCGGATGGTACTCGGGTCGAGTACGTCTACGATCCCAATGGCAACGGCGGTCTGGGTGCATGGACCAAGACCAACTCAGGCGATCCTGACATCATTGTTCCAGTTCGGGCCGATGACGGTGTGCCAGGCGGTGACGATGAGTTTGACTATGGGGTTGAGGTTGATCTCCCCAACGACCCGGCCAACATTAATGAACTCGATAGCTTCCCCGTTCCCATCGAGGCAACTTTCGCGGGGGTTTCTCAGGTGAGCGATCCAAGCGACCCGGCCAATATTACCGCACCGATGGATGATCCCAACATCGACAGCCCCACTAACGTCACCATTGACCGGATTTACACCGGCTTCCTGGAGCTGGTGAAAACGGCTCAGGTTGTTCGTGGTGATGGCCCACCGGTTTCGGGTGATCCCGCACCAGGCAACCATATCCGCTATCGGGTGACCTATCGCAATATCTCTGAGACTGAGGTTGCGCCGATGCAGGGTAATGTCCTGCTGACGGCCTCTGATCTGGCTATCGTTGAGGATGGTACAGCACGGGCTTGTGACTACCCGACCCTGACCACCGCTAACAACTGGGCACTCGACAATGACAATGGGGATGACGACAACGACCTGGGTACCGATCTCGACACCCGTCACGTTGTCAGCTCTGTTGAGCTAACCAACCTGGATGCAGGCTCAACCGGCAGTGTCTTGTTCTACAACGGCGGCGAAGTCTGCAATGGTAGCAACGAGCCAGACTTTGACCCAGCCCTGGCAACACCGTCTACTGAAAACTCAGGGACAACCTACAACACCGATACCACCAAGTATGTCTTTAACATCACAGGTGATATTGAGCCTTCAGAGACTGGTTACGTTGAGTTTGAGCGTCGCATTAACTAATCCAGTCCATTCACCGGAGAGAGGGGACATTATTTGTCCTGTTCCCTCTTTCCTCAGTTAAATCTTGTCCATTTTTTTGAAACTAGGTAAGCGTAATCATGATGCAACGTCTTTTTGCAAACAAGCGCCTTTTCTTGGGCCTGAGTGCTTTTGCACTGGTCGGCACAGTTCCTTTTATCACCAGCCAGCCCGTATTGGCTCAGCTGCAAGATGTCAAGGAGGCCATCGTTGAGGTGGTTCGTCGCCCTGAGGTACGCCTCACCCTGAGTGCTGAGAAGCAAATTGTCGAGCTCGACGAAAAAGGTCAGGAGGAAATCTCCTGGGAAGCGTTAGAAGGCAAAGTGACTGTACAGCCAGGCGATGTGCTGCGCTATACGGTTGACGGGGCCAACTCTGGCGATGCTGAGGCCAAGGGTCTGAGTGTGACTCAGCCGGTACCTGGGCAAACCACCTATGTGCTTGAGTCTGCCAAGAGCGATAGCAGCGCTGAAATCATCTACAGCATCGATGGCGGCCAGAGCTTTGTGGCCGAGCCGATGGTCGAGGTGACTTTGCCCGACGGCACCGTTGAGCTACAGCCTGCCCCCGCTGAGATGTATAGCCACGTCCAGTGGAACTTTGGTGATGACTTAGCTTCGGCTCAATCCGTCACCGCTTCCTACAACGTTCAGGTTAACTAGACTTGAGAGTCAGGGAGAGAGAAATCTCTCCCCATCCAACCCCTTTACAAAATTTTTTCTCACTCAGAAAAGTCTTTGCCAGCGATTCCCCATGGCATGGATACCGCCCCATCTCTTCACCTCCCGTTCGGCTGAGCGCCCGCGTCGAAGTCCACCTCCTCACCTCCTCTCCAGAGATAACCAGCCCTTTTCAGGTGCCTGTCCTCTTGATATGTCGATGTGAACCGATCGCTCAGCGCTTGGTGCCACCACATCGAGAGATGATTGCTGCCAACCCATTGTTTTTTATTTGTTAAGGTTTGAGGCTAGAAATGAAGTTACCCCAGCCACCTAAACCCAAGCCGGTCGTTTACCACAGGTGGATACGCCGCACAATGACTGTCTTGTTGGCCAGTGGCTTTTGGCAGGCACCGTTTGCTGCGATCGCACAAACTACAGATGAAATTTATAACCAGGCTGACTACCACTACCGAGACGCCGACCGCAATATCTTTCTCGGTGGCTCATCAGCTCAGACTGTTGTGGGCACAGAGGATCTAATTGACCCCCTGGGCCAGATTTTAGCCTGTAACGGGGCTCTGCTGCCTAACTATGCGGGGTTTTCAGTAGCGCTGTACGAGCCTGATGCTACTGGTCTAGAGTTGGGCAACCTGATTCCGCTGACCCGCACAGAGCTGCCTGATATTGAAGACAATGGGGTATCGGCAGGTAAGGCACCGAATACAGAAAACACTAATCCATTCTTTTTGACCAACGCAGATGCGGGGCAATACAACTTTTTGTTTGACCCCAACACACCGCTGCGCAGCCCCATTAATGCGGGTCTAAACCAAACAGATAGGGGGGCTCAATACATCCTGGTGGTCAACCCACCAGAGGGCTCTATCTATACACAGCGTCGTATCAGGCTTGAGCTGACCGATAGCACCGGGGGGGTCAACAACTCTGTCATTCGCTACGTTGCCACTGCTCTAGACGGGATTCCTATCTCTGCTACAGGTGGCTCGCAGGTGAGTGAAACCGTTGTCGAGATCTTTAACGCTGAGACCGAGGGATTAAATCTGTTCTCTCTGGCGCTGGGCATGGTGATGTGTGAGCCCGACCAGATCGACATCACCAAAACCGCCGATCGCGCCGCTGCCCAACCCGGTGACACTGTTGTATATCGGCTGGCCCTGCGAAACCTGACAGATATCTCCCTCGACTCAGTGACGGTTCAAGACATTCTACCGCGCGGATTTCAACTCATCCCAAACTCAGTAACGGGGGTGCTCAACGATCAGACAGTCGAGGTTGAGGTCGAGGTTGAGGGCTCTGAGGCCACCTTCTCAACCGAGACGCTGTTGCCGGTCGATGAAACCATGAACGTCCTCTATGCCGCTCGGGTTACCCCAGACGCCCTGCGAGGCTCGGGTGAAAACCTGGCATCGGTGAGTGCTGAGCGCAGCGACAACCGCTTTTTTGTACAGGATGGCCCCAGCATCCATCGCCTGGTGATTGACCCCGGCATTCTCACAGACTGTGCCACGCTGATTGGCCGAGTGTTTATCGACAATAATTTTGATGGCGAGCAGCAGCCCGGTGAGGCGGGCATCCCCAATGCGGTCATTTTCTTAGACGACGGTAATCGCATCGTGACAGATGCCGACGGTCTTTTCTCTGTCGCCTGTATGCTGCCTGGCACTCGTAGCGGCGTGCTTGACTTTACCAGTCTACCGGGCTATGCCCTTGCCCCCAACCTTTATTTTAACGAACGCAACAGCCAGTCTCGCATGGTGCATCTCGCACCCGGCAGCATGGTGCGGATGAACTTTGGCGTCACGCCCACGTTCCAGGAGGAAGCTCAATAATGTACCCGCTTCGTCACCTTAAATTTAACTACTTGAGCCTTCTGGCCAGTTCAATCGCGCTGTCGATGGTCGCGTCTGACAGCTGGGCCTATGCATCACAGAGCATACCTGAGGCTGGGCAGAGCACAGCCGCGATCGTCAGCTCAGCAGAGCCGCCAGCGATCACTAGTGACAGTCTTCAGTTGGCTAACGTCGAGCTGACAGACACAACCCCGGCGGCGACTGGACCGATTCTTTTAGACGCTCCTATGGCTCCCCAGTTCGCATCCCCTTCCACAGCAGAGGCTGCGACTCCAGAGTCTTCTACGGCAGAATCTGTCGATGAAGGTTCTGCGATCGTAACACCCACCGTAGATGAGCCCGAAGTAGACGAGCCTGAAACAGATCATGAAACCCCAAATGTTTCTGTCTCAGAATCAACCTCTCCAGGGTCAAATCTTTCCCAGGTTGTTGCTAGCGATCAGATCGAGATATTGAACCCAACTGTAGGCAGTGTGGTAGATGTTCCCGCCATCACCGTCATTGTCCGGTTCCCAACCATTGCCGACATTGAGTTGCGAGTAAACGATAACCGAGTGGACAACGATCTTATTGGTCGTACCGAGACAGATCCCAACACCAATCTCATCACTCAGACGTGGTATGGTGTTCCCCTTTCACCGGGTACCAACACCCTGACCGTGGTCCGCCCCGCCGATGGCAGCGTTTTACAGTCTATGCAGGTAGAGGTCAGTGGGGCTCCGGTGGCCATGATGCTGACCTCACGAGAGTCTAAGATTCCAGCAGATGGGCGCTCGATTGCCACCTTGCAGGGCCAGCTGTTAGATGAAAATGACAACGTCTCTAACTGGGATGCGATCGTCACCCTAAATACCAGCGACGGTGAATTTGTCGGGGTTGACTACGCCCCCGATCAGCCCGGCTTTCAAGTGGAGGCCCAAAACGGTCGGTTTACAGCCGAGCTACAAGCCTCTTTAGAAGCCCACATGGTGCAGCTGCAAGCCACTACCAACGGTCTGGAAGCCTTTAATCAGGTCCAATTTTCCACCCCCCAGCGCCCTAGCATTGCCACAGGGATTGTTGACGTGAGATTGGGCGCACGGGGCACCAACTTCCACAGCAGCCTGCGTGACTTTCTGCCACCTGACAGCGATAACGACTATACGGTTGATGTAGACGCCACGCTATTTACGATGGGTAATCTGGGCGAGTGGTTGTTTACTGGGGCTTTTAATAGCGATCGTCCGCTAAATGAAGACTGCCGGGGTGAGACTAGCCTCTTTCGTCAGAATGCAGGTAGCTGTAACAATCTATATCCGGTTTATGGAGATGACTCTACCCTGGATGTGACTGCGCCCTCAACCGACAACGTCTACCTGCGGCTAGAGCGCACCTCACCTGTCGAAGGGGCTACGGCTGACTATGCTATGTGGGGCGACTACAATACTGAAGAGTTTGCCAACCCGTCGCAGCTGTTTACAGCCACTTCGCGACAGCTCCACGGTTTCAAGTTTAACTACAACCTGGGCAACCTGGCGATTACCGGGCTCTATGGCGATAACGTCGAAGGGTTTCAGCGCGATACAATCGCTCCTGATGGCACCAGCGGCCTGTATTTCCTCTCGCGACGGCTGGTGATTCCGGGTAGTGAAGAGGTCTACATTGAAGCAGAAGAACTCAACCGCCCTGGCACGGTTATCGCCCGGCAGCGCCTGTTTCGCGACAGCGACTACGATGTTGACTACGACCGTGGCACCCTGCTGTTTAATGACCCAGTTTCGCAAACTGCAGTCAACGACTTTGGCGAGATTTTAGTGCGGCGCATCGTGGTCACCTATCAGTTTGAAGGGGAGAATACAGACACTAATATTTTGGCCGGTCGCCTGCAATATAACTTTAGCCGTACGCTCAATCAAGCGTCCTGGCTGGGTGCTTCTTACCTGCGCGAAGATCAAGGCGCTCGAGACTTTGAACTGTTTGGGGCAGATGCTCAAATCTCTCTGGGAGAGAATGCCCGTCTAATCGCAGAAATTGCCCACTCTAGTAGCGACTTTGATCTCTCTGGCCCGGTCAGTGGCTCGGCCTATCGGATTGAGCTAGATGGGGCGGTCAGCGACTGGCTGACGGGGCGAGCTTACTGGCGATCGACCGATGCCGGTTTTACCAACGCCGCCACTACCAGCTTTGTGCCTGGGCAAACGCGATATGGGGGTCAGGCCAACGTTCAAGTCAGCAGCGATACCTCGATCCGGGCTCAGTTTGACCACGAAGATAACTTTGGCACTGTCCCCCGACCGCTGACCAGCCTTGATGATTTATTGGAGCCTGGGTTCAACCCGGTCCCTGGCAGCCGTGTCGATAATTCACTCACAACCTATTCGCTTGGAGTGGCTCAGCGGTTTGGAGATACCAATCTAGAGTTTGATTGGATTCATCGAGATCGCAGCGATCGCATCAATCCCAAGATCTTCGACGTCAGCTCTGACCAGCTGCGGACGCGAGTAACCACCCGCGTCGCTGACAACCTCACCCTGAGGGCCCAAAACGAACTCACCCTATCGGACGAGAGCGACCCGCTCTACCCCAGCCGCACCTACTTTGGCCTCGACTGGGAATTTATGCCCGGCATGAACCTGGGCCTGGGTCAAATTCTTTACGGTGAAGACGGGTTTAGCGATGGTGACTCGCTGACAATTATTGACCTTTCTGGAGAGCACCCTCTGGGCGAAGACACCACCGTTCGCGGACGGTTTACCAGTCTGGGCGGCCAGAACCTGGGCGGGGCCATCGGCGTTGAGCATGGCTTTGACCTGGGGCCTGGCCTGCGCCTTGATCTGGGGTATGAGCACACCTTTAACAACATCTTTAGCACCACTGCCTCAGGCACACAGTTTATCCAGCCGTTTGCCGTAGGTACTGGGGGCTCATCGCTAACAACAACCAGCGGCAACACCTACAGCGTAGGTCTCTCCTATACTGATAACCCAGATCTACAAGCCAGCGCTCGCTTTGAGCATCGCGACTCTTCGCAGGGGGCAAACACAGTGCTCAATGCCTCAGCGGTGGGTCGGCTCTCGCCTGCGCTTAGCGTTTTGTTTAACTATCAGCTGGCCAACGCAGCCAACCAGCGCGTTACTGGCGTCGGCACCACCAGCAACCTGAAGCTGGGGCTAGCCTACCGCGATCCTAACGACGACAGGTTAAACGCCCTGCTGCGCTACGAGCATCGCATCAATCCGGGTACGCTACCTACCAATGCCTTGTTTGGCCGCAGCATCGATACTTCTGAGCACCTGTTCTCAGCAGAGGCCATCTATGCCCCCAACTGGCAGTGGGAGTTTTACGGCAAGTATGCCTTCCGCAGCAGCACCACCCGCATTAGTCTGCCGGGTGACGACTTTGTCTCAAGCAACAGCCTGCACCTGGCCCAGCTTCGAGCTACCTATCGGCTTGGCTACAACTGGGATATCACAGGCGAGGCTCGCTGGTTTGGCGGCCTGGGTGACTACAGCGAACTGGGATATTCTCTGGAAGCGGGGTACTATCCCACCCCCGATCTGCGCCTCTACGCAGGCTACAGCGGCGGCGGGGCCTACGATGACGACTTTGGGGTCAACCGCTCTGCCAGCGGGTTTTACCTTGGGATCTCGGCTAAGATTAACAGCCTCTTTGATGGGTTTGGTCTACAAGATGTCGCACCACCTCAGCAGCAAGAATCAATTTTAGGCGCAGCTGAGAACGAGCCTGCCGAAACCAACAGCGTCTCTGATGATGGTGTTGACAACGCACTTGTCGGCGAATCCACAGGCACATCAGTAGACGAGACTGCCGCTGAGGGTGTCAGTGACGCCGCCGATGCCGAGTTCTCTGACACTGAGCCTGCTGATGCAGAATCTTCTGATAATGAGGCGACTGCTTCTACCGAATAGGTTTCTCTATATCGCAGACAATCTTCTCTGATCGATTTGTTCTTTCCCATTTTTGATGCTTGGACGCTAGACCCATGGCCTACTTTCGGACTAATCTCCACTATTGCAAAGCTACCTACGGCTTAGCAGCTTCTTTATTGATAGCGGCGGTGGCAGATGCACCTGTGCTCTCTCAAACCACGATGTCAACCCAAGTTGAGGATTCTACTCAGCCGACTGATTTCCCCAGCGTTCGCGTGGTGGTAAATGGCAGTCACGATGGGCCAATCACACCAGATGAGTTTGTGACTTTGCGAGAAGCGATCGCAATTACCAACGGCACCCTCACTCTGGCTGAACTGAGCGACGCTGAGCAGAGACAAGTCACCAGCGCAGCCCAGGCAGCAATCGAATTTGACCTGTTCACCGATAGCACTACGATTGAGTTGCAGTCGGTACTACCCGCTATAGCTCAGCCCGGACTGGTAATCGATGGTACTACCCAGTCTGGCTATGATCCGACAAAATCTGCCACCGCAGAGATTTTAGTGCCGGTTCCGGTGGTTGCCATCACACCAGCTGGCGAAGCGGAGGTCTTTCGTGGGTTAACGTTAGTCTCTGACAACATTACCGTTCGCGGGCTAAGTCTCTACGGCTTTACCTCTGCCCACGGGGTCACCGAGTCTACCCCTCCCGCCGACATTTTTATTGCCCATGAGCTGCCCCCACCGAATATCAGTGAGCAATACATTCCCGCCAGCACCTTCTCTTTTTACGAAGAGAATACGCCACCCAAGGGAATTGTGATTGAGCAAAACTGGTTAGGGATCCCACCAGAAGATGAGATACCTCAGCAACCATCCGCGTTTGGGGTCTCCGTTTTTAACAGCCAGGGCGTTAAGATTCAACAAAATCGTATTTCTTACCATGACGGCAGCGGCATCATCACGGGTGCTCAAGCCGAAAATTTAGAAATTATAGAAAACCTGATTGTTAACAACGGTCTGGCTGGGATGCCGGATGGCATCCGTCTTGATGGTCGCGTTAACAATAGTCTGATTGCCGATAACTTAATGTGTGGCAACGATGGCAGCGGCATTTTTCTCTTCAAGCCCCAAGGGGCTGTCGAGATCCGCAACAACGATATTCGCTTTAACGGTCAGCGCCTGCGTCGAGCAGCGATCTATCTGATGGGGAGCGATCATCGCATTGTTGATAACAATATCGCCAATCAAAAAGGCCCCGGTGTTGTGGTCACTGCCTTTAGCCAGGGCGGCACCACCCACAGTCAGCGCAATATTATTGAAAATAACCGCTTCGAGAATGTTGAAGGGTTAAGCATTGACCTGAATACACGACGCAACCGAGGCGTTCAAGACTTTCAACGAGGGGATGGCCCTAACCCGCTGCGCGACTCACACAATCGTCGTCGCGACACCGGCAACAGCGCGATTAACCCACCCCAGTTTGCCAGCGATGAGTTTTTTGCCATCACTGGACAGGTAGTGTTGCAAGGCAAAGCTGACATTGGCTCTACGGTGCAGCTCTATCTGACTCGGGGTAACACGGGTGAATATGGCCCCCTCACCCTGCCGCTGGCCACGGTTGAGGTAGATGAGAACGGCGAGTTTACCTACGCCTCGACAGACTTACAGCCAGGAGATGTGATTAGCGGCACTGCCACCGATCCACAGTATGGCACCTCCGAGCCTGCCCTTAACACGATGGTTTTAGCCCTGGGCGAATCTAGCACCACCCGCCCCAACCGCATGTCATCAAACGCGGTCGGGAACCCTCAATGCACCACGCCCCCTGCCCCCCCTGCGCCCCCTGTCCCCCCTGCGCCCGAAACCATGACCTTAGAGGTTCCTCGCAACGTCCACTTCGGCCTTGACGAAGACTTGATCAACCCCGACAGCGCGGTGATACTAAATCAGATTGCGGCGGTGATGCAACAGTACCCAACTATTATTATCGATCTGCACGGTCACACAGACTCTCGGGCCAGTGCGGCATACAACCAAGATTTGGCTCGTCGCCGTGCTAACAATGCTCGCCGCTATTTGATGCAGCAGGGGATTGCCCCTGAGCGGATGACCATTCGCTCTTTCGGAGAAACTGAACTCCTGGTTGCAGAAACCGATCGGGTCAACTACGCCCGCAATCGCCGAGTCGAGTTCGTGTTTGAAGATGTCCGCGGAGTCGATATTACGTTTGTAAATCAAGAATCAGATTTGCAAATTGAACCCTGAGGAGGGGTGATTGGCCGCATGGCACTGAATTAAGGCGGGTGAGCAATGCCCATCCTACGAAATATCTCAGTGTTATTACCCCATCGTCAGGTTCATCAAGTTCCGCTGATACACGGATTTAGCCCCGATTGATTGGGGGAAAACTTAGACAAGCAATCGCCTGGGAAGGCGTCTTCTCGCGTTTACGCGTTTTTATAGGTTCTGCCGAAGTAGCCGCTCGGCAACCGCAAAACCTTAATTTTCTGAGTGCTACTACCGCTGGGTGGATTAAACGTAAAAGGTACAATTACACATGAAGCGCATCCAATCTGAAGAATCTCGTTATCCAGGTTCTCAAATACTTTCTACGCTAAGGTCTGGCTTTTCTCAAAGGCTGCTGTGGGAATTGAGCCTTTTTATAAGTGCGCTGACCGTAGTGATTCTGAGTCACTTTGGTATTTTTCACTCACCTGTGAGTGCAGCACCAAGTCAAGATATTGCGATTTTGAACTCGTTTGTTCCTAACAATGCGCCTCCTGGCGTGCCAGTTGTTTATCGGCTTACCTTTCGGAATATTACCGGCAGCCCTGTCAACATCACAAGTCTGTCTCACACGCTGCCAGGTTCGCCGGGTAGTCTGGTGTTTGACACTGCGACCCCGGGCCTCAACGACTGCGGTAGCACGTTTACTATCAACGATCCGGGTAGCAACCCAGGCAGCCCAGGGTCCTATACGGTGACGGGGGGAACAATCCCCGCTGGGGATCCGGGGCAGTGTGTGATTGAGATTCCGGTCAAAGGCTTTGAGGAAGGGAACCACACCGACACAATTCCTACAGGTGCGCTTTTTACCGATGTGGGCGAAAACCCAGATCCCACCTCAGCCACCCTACAGGTAGACGAAGCCCAGAATGTCAATATCAATAAAAGTTTCTCTCCAAATACGATTCCAGGGAATGGTCGCTCGGTTGTCACCATCCGACTCAACAACCCCAACGATTATGACCTGACAGGGACCACAACCCCGCCGACGCTGGTGGATGATTTGCCTAGTACGCCTAATCAGATGGTGGTTGATATCCGCTCGGGTGCGCCTGTGCCTACCACCAACTGTGCTGGAGGCACAGTTAACATCAAAACTGGCGAGACAGGGATTGAGCTGATCGGTGGAACGATTCCAGCTAATAGCAACTGTACCATTACCTTTCCAGTCACCCAGGCTAATGGTGGCACTTATACCAACAATATTCCACCCAGCTCGCTGAGCACCGTTAATCAGGTGAGTAATGGTAACAACGTCAATGCTAATCTGAATATTCAGACTGAGGTTTCAATCTCTAAAAATATAGCGGCAGGCCAGCTGGATGAGGGTGAGACGACAACGCTGACGATTCAGGTGACCAACGGGAGTGCTGCGCTGACAAATGCCAACTTAACAGACAATTTACCCGCACCACTGGTAGTGGCAGACACACCAAACGGGACCACAAACTGTACAACCTCTGGTAACTTTGAGACGTTGCCAGCCACGGGCGGTGCAGGTAGTGTTTCATTGATCAATGGTGAAATCCCATCGTCTGACCCAAACACTAACGGACTGGGGCAGTGTGAGATTAGAGTCGATGTTACCCTAGACCCAGGAACCCAAGACAAAATCAGCAATACTGATCGAGATACGCTAACCAATACTATCCCGGCAAGCGCGCTCACCAACGACCAAAATCAAACAAATGCTGAGCCTGCGACCGATAGGGTGAGAGCGAGAGTTGGTCTAAGAGTCCAGAAGTTCTACTCAAACAACGACACGATCTCGCCCGGTGCGACAACTCAGATGACGATTACAATCCAGAATCGTTCTAATGCACTTGATGCAACAGGCGTAAACTTCGTCGATTCCTTGCCCTCTCCGCTTGAGGTTGCCACGCCCTTAAACGTGTCCTTTAGCAACTGCGGTGCGGGTACACTTACAGGAATTGCCCCTGGAGATACAACGCTCAACTTTGATAATGGGACTATTAGCCGCAATAGGACCTGCCGTATCTCTGTTGATGTATTTGTACCCTCGACAGCAACGATAGGTGCCAACCTAGACAACGTGATTCCCAATGACTCGATTAACAACAATGAGGGCTTTGACAGTAACGGGGTTACAGGTAGCGAAGGGCGATTACAGGTTGTCAACCGGGTCGTAATTACCAAAGCATTTAATAGTAACGAGATTCGTCGAGGTACCCGTTCTCAACTGATTATCCGGATTGAGAACAATCGTCGTAGCTCAGATACAGGGCAAGCGCTGCCGTTAACTGGCGTTGACATCACGGATGCTCTACCGTCAAATCTACATATAGCAAACCCTGCTAATTTCAGTCATGTCCGCTGCAATTATAATACTGCGACGGGCAACTTTGATGGTTCAGATCCATCCTTTACAGGTAACACACCTGGGTCTACGACTTTCACAATGACGGATGCGAGTCTATCTCCAATTGATGACAATAATGCGGAGGCAGACACCTGCGAGATTCGCTTTGACGTGGAGGAAATTAATCGGGATTTCAACAGTCCAGGCAATCAAACTCCTAGAGTCTATAACAACGCCACCTCTGGTTTTGCCAACGACCAAAACGAGGCAGTTGGGACGGTGGCTACGGCTGACCTTACGGTTATTTCGTCGCTGGACGGTAACAAGTCCTTTCAATCAGAAAGAATTGTGGCGGGCGGCCGCTCTACTGCTGTGATTCAGCTGGATAACTCACTGCCCGATCCACTAACAGTCGTCTCTTTTACAGACGATTGGACCCAGGGCAATACCGTGGTGGCTAACCCAGCTAATACCAGCACAACTTGCGGAGGCACTGTCAGCACTACCCCCGGCAGTCGGTCGGTCACACTAACAGGCGGCACGGTTCCTGCTCAGGTGGGAGGTGTCTTTGGCCTCTGCGAAATCCGGTTTGATGTGCAGATGGATGCCAGTGGAAATGACACCTTTATCAACACGGTTGAGGCAGGTGAGATTACCACAGCTGAGGGTTTTGTTAATCCCATGGATATTTCGGGTGACCTGATTCGTACGACTTCAAATCTAAATATCAACAAAGCATTTAGCCCCAACAGCTTGATTGTGGGTGACCCATCTACGCTAACGGTAACGGTGACCAATCCGAGCGCTGGCATTCCGCTGACAGAGCTAGGCTTTACTGATAATATGCCTGCTGAGATGGTGGTGTTTTCGCTCCCTAATGTGTCTACCACCTGTGCCAATGGCGTAATCTCAGCTAGCCCAGGTGATAATTTCTATACCCTGAGTGGAGCTACCCTGGGCAGTAATGAAAGCTGTACTGTAACAATTCAGACAACGCTAGTAGATACCGGCAACTCGATTAATGAGATATCTCCTGGCACGGTTGAGAGCAAGGAGAACGTGACCAATAGCCAACTGGCACAGGCAACGTTAAACGCTCTGGCTGCGCTAAAGCCTGCAAAAGTGTTTAACCCGACTCAAGTAGATGGGGGTATCCCCAGTCAGCTCACCCTGACGATTCAAAACTTGCAAACGGATAGTTCCTCTGGAGAGGTGTTGCAAAATGTCTCGATTACTGACAACCTGCCGGACGATCTGTTTGTGGCGAATACCCCCAATGAGTCAACCAACTGTAATGGCGGAACCGTCAGCGTAACCCCAGCCGGCTCGGTGGTCTCTATGACCGGGGCAACGCTGGCACCGCAGACGAGCTGTCAGGTCTTTGTAGATGTAGTGTCGCCTCTACAGGGCAGCTACGAAAACCAGATCGATCGTGGAGATGTCACAGCTCAAATCCAGCCATCGCTGGGCGGAGCAACGATCTCAAATACCTCCAGACCAAGGGCAACCCTGACTGTCAACAACGATGCGCTACCGCCAGAAATCCTTTTGGTGAAGCGGATCACAGCCATCAACGGGGTACCTATCACCGGGTTTGAAGACGGCCCCGACGCAGATGACAATGACCCCCATTGGCCGTCGCCCACCAGTGATTCGCTACGGGGTGTGATCAACTACGCAACCCCTGTGATGCCTGGAGATGAGCTTGAGTATACGATTTACTACCTCAATACCGGGCTGGGTGACGCCACCGATGTGATGATGTGCGATCGCATCCCTGTGTACACCTCGTTCGTGCCCAGAGGCTACAGCAACTCAGGTGACCCAGCCCAGACGCCCGGCGGCATCAGCGGTGCTGAGCGCGGCATCATCCTGGCAGAAGCGGGTAATGAGGTCTCACTGACCAACGCCAACGATGGCGACACCGGCTACTACTTTGAGCCAGGGAACGACCCTCAGGCTTCCTTCCCAGACATTAGCTGTAACGGCGATAGCAGCAACGGCACAGTGGTGGTGACCATCCCCAATGCAGTGCTGCCTGCCTCAGGGCCAGGGTCGCCCCCGAGCTCCTACGGGTACATGCGCTTTAAGGCAGAGGTGAATTAGGTATTGTGTAGGGGCGGTGCCTTATGCCCGCCCTGCAGTATCAGGAGGCGATTAGCCGATTTTGTAGGAGATATTCGTTGGACACATTGAGGAGTCAGCCATGAGAAAATTTCTTAAGTTAGTTTGTGTTGGTTTCCTGGCCAGCCTGACCCTGGTGTTTATAAGTCTACCGGGCTGGGCTGAAGATGATTTAACCGAAGACTCTACTCGATGGATAAACACAGGGGAGCGCTTTAGTGCAGAGATCTATCTGTTTGAGGATGAGCCGATCTCGGGAGCCTGTTCTCAAGATTGTTATGACATCGACCTGACCCTGTATGATGCTAGTACGCAAGATGCAGTTGCACAGGATCACGGCAATACTGCAACACCAACGGTCAATGCACCATACGAAGGTAACTTTGTTTTAGAAGTTGAGATGGCTAACTGCGCGCGATCGCAGGGTTGTCGAACCTGGGTGAGTTACGAAGAGGAATTTTGACCGATCAACTTGTGAATCAGGGGAGAAAATCTCTAGAAAAGTTAAAAAAAGAGGCCGTGAGCTCAAGTGCGATCTCATTACCACTGGCTGAGAGCAGCGGTGCGATCTCGAATAGTGTCAAGGTTGGCATCTGGAATAGCGGCGATCAGCTGCTGGGTATAGGGCTGCTGGGGCGAATTATAAATCGTTTCAGCGGGGCCAATTTCTTCAATTTTGCCTTTGTTCATCACCATAATGCGATCGCTCACAAATTTCACAACGCTCAGGTCATGAGAAAGGAAAATATAGGTCAAGTTAAAATCCTGTTGAAGATCTTTTAGCAGATTCAGCACCTGCGCCTGCACGGAAACATC
>JBCDDJ010000021.1:0-32099 GCA_039180385.1 Cyanobacteria bacterium P01_G01_bin.38
CAAGCGACCGCCAATGCGAACAAAAAGTTTTGGGCGCTGCTCTGGACCCCACCGATTCGCATTCCGGCGTTGATACTGTTGCTGGTCGGGTTAGCGTTTGGTTCGCTGGCGACCTTTATTCCGCTGTATGCCCGTGAAAGCAGTTTAGAGGTGAATGTAGGGCTGATTTATACCGCCTCCGCGATGGCGAGTTTTGCAATTCGTTTGCCTGCAGGCAAAGCCTCAGATCGGGTGGGTCGAGGTCGATTTATCAGCATTGGGCTGATCTTTTACACTGCCTCAATGGCCGTACTTTGGCTGGCCCATAGCGTGCCGATGGTGTTGCTGGCAGGGGCACTCCAGGGGGCTGGTGGGGGGATGTTGATTCCCATGGTGGCGGCTCTGATGGCGGATCGATCTTCCCCCGGTGAGCGGGGGCTCATGTTTGGCCTCTGTTTGACGGGCTTTGATGTGGGGATTGCGCTGTCAGGACCACTGATGGGATGGATGGCCGATCTGACCAGCTATCGCGATATTTTTGGGCTGGCGGGGGTGATGACGCTGTTGGGGTTGATTATTTTTATCACCACCTCGAGCAAAGATCTGGCCCATTCGATGCGGTTTGCCCTGGGTCGAGGGCGAGATGTGTATGCGATCGCACAGCGATCTATTTAAACGAAGAACAGCGTCGGAATTTCCAACGCTGTTCTTCAAGTAGTACTCTACTTTCTAAGCGGGCCTGAAGGGATTCGAACCCCTGACACCCTGGTCCGTAGCCAGGTGCTCTGTCCACTGAGCTACAGGCCCTCACAGGCTCACTATCGTAACACACAGAACAGACACGATCCAATATTCTATTCTCAAGATAATTATGGTTTTTTTAGCCAGTCACTACGAACCGTGTCTCAAGAATCTTCTCAGCTATCCCATTTAGATAATCAAGGTCAAGCCCAAATGGTAGATGTCTCTGCCAAAGCTGTCACTGCACGAGAGGCGACAGCCGAAGGGTTTATTCGCATGAAGCCCGACACCTTAACCGCTATCCAACTCGGAGATGTGCCCAAAGGGGACGTCTTAGGGACTGCTCGGCTGGCGGGCATCATGGCGGCGAAGCAGACGGCGCAGCTGATCCCGCTGTGTCATCCGCTGCCGCTGAAAAAAATCGAAGTGCTGATCGACCTGGATGAAGATCGACCTGGCTATCGGATCGAGGCCACGGTGAAAACGACAGCGGAGACTGGGGTGGAAATGGAAGCCCTGACGGCGGTTTCGGTGGCAGCACTCACCCTCTATGACATGGCTAAAGGTATTGAGAAGTCGATGCAGATTGAGGATATCCGCCTGGTGAGTAAGACGGGGGGGAAGTCGGGGGTGTATTTATTGAGGGGTAATGGGTAGTGGGCCATGGGTAATGGTAGTGGGTAGCGGCTTTTCTCAGCGTCCCCGTGTTTCCCTCTCTCCGTGTCTTCCTCCTCATCTCCCTCACCTTCCCCATCTCCTTTACAATAAAAGCTCATATCGTTTCACATCCCAGCTATGCCTCCCAAGTGGCCCCGCAAACCAGATCGTGCTAATGATCCCGCCTATCGTCGTTTAGAAGATCGGATCAACTTCGCCGTCCATGTAGCGGCGTTTTCGGCAGTTAATTCGGGCCTGTGGTTTGTGAATACGATCAAGCTGGATACGCTGCCCTGGCTAAAGTGGTTTACGTTAGCTTGGCTGGGGGGCTTGGCGTTGCATGGGGTATATGTGTTTGCGATCGCGCATTACCCTGACCTGTCTCAAGAGTAATCAGAGGTATCTCGATGGCTTATACAGACTCGGCAGAAATGATCGAAGCCCTGGCAGCTGAGATTGGCGACAACATCTATATCGATATTGCTAAGTGGCACCTGTACTTACGAGATGCTAAGCTTCACACCCTGTTAGCTGAGCAGTTTTATCCCATGGTGAGCGGTGGTAATGTTGCCGAAGACGCCGTTGAACAGGTTTTGCAAAATATTCCGGTGAAGCTGGGCGGGGGGCGTAAGACATTGCCTCTGGCTGATCTGCTGCCGGTTCAGTGCCAGGTTAATCTGATTGACCTGCTAGAGGAGTATCAGCAAAAACTTTGATTGGGTATGTGCATGATCTCCGAGTTTCAATCAATGTATCGCTTAGTTTAGTGTCTGTTGTTACAGCTATTCGGAACTTCATCAAAAAAATTTGCTTCAATAGAGGCGGTCCTTCTCTTTATGGGTGCTGCCAATGAATTTGGATTTCCTTTCTGGCCTTGATCTCGGCCCAGATTTTAATGCTGAATCGTTAGACGCCTCTCCCCTGGACGTGATTGAGCTATTTAGCTCTGATCTAGCGGAGGAGGTTGAAGAAATCGCTATTTCTTTGGGTGGCTTACAAGGCTCATTAGAGATTGATGAGGGAACTGTCACAGGTAGTTTGTCCGATCCTGCAACGAGGCAAACGTTTACCGTAGATGCTTTTGATTTCATTGGGTTGGTCAATGACTTGTTTAACCAAGCCAATGATGCCTCCGGTGAGGCCACGCTAGAAGGTGGCATTTTTAGCGGAAATTTGACCCTGGGGGGCGAGACGACTTCGGGGGCCTTTGAAGTGGGGGCTTTGTTAGAAGACACCGTGTCTAGTTTTGTGGCTGGGCTAGATGTCGAGATTCCCTTTCAAAACGGGGCCTTTGATGTGGATGTCTCCACCGTCTTGGGGGATTTTGTCGGCACCATCGACTTTGCTGGGGGAGACCTTGACGTGGATGTGTTGACGCCGTTTGGTCAGCTCGTGACCAGCTTTGATTTTCCTGACAATGCCATCATCAACTTAGAGCCCGGTATGGTTGACTTCAATACAGGGTTTGTTGAGGTGCCTCTGCTGCCAGGGACAGCGCCGGTCTCACTTGCGTTAGATGCTCTATCGGGGGTCTTGGGGCTAGGCGGTGAGGTTGCCACCTTGACGATTGACACTGCGATTGGCCCAGTATCGGCTGGGTTCGCTATTGATCCGCTCATTGGCGAGGTGTTGGAGTTTATCGATGAAGATGTCACAGGTGAGTTTGCTTTTGGCGAGGGTGAGGCCAGTGCGCTGGTCGATACCCCCTTTGGAGTGTTTGAGGGCACCCTGCCTATTCTTGAAACAGTTGAGTTTGCGCTCAATTTGTTGAGTCAGTCAGAGGGCAGCTTGGCTCTGGGGGATGGGTCTGCATCGCTGGCATTGGATGGCGCGCTTACGGTTGACACCACATTGGCAGTGGCCGGAGTGGGCGATCTTTTGTCCACTCCAATTTCGGAGTTTTTCTAAGTGGGTGCAAGTCAGCGCTTAGCATCAATGCTTAATCATGTCTCGCTTCCTGAGACTGCGATCAGCCACCGAATTTTCGGTGGCTGATCTTTAGAAAGCGCTTTCCTGTATGCGTTTGAATCAGGCCAATTTAAATTCTAATCAGGCAGGGTCTGAAAAACTTTTCTGAGAATTGCTCATGAAAGTTAATATAAGGTAAGATAATGATTACTATTTGTTATCAAATTACAGCTGGACTAAATCATGGGAATTATCCGCGCACTGTTTGGTAGAAGCAATCAAGGACAAGGTGCCTTCTACCTGAGCGAAGATGACGCTAAGACGATGGGCGACATTGATTACATGCGCTCTAATAAAGTTGTCAGGCACACATTTGCCAAGAAAAAAGGTGAAACTGGCGAAAAGGCGAGTGCTAAGAGCATTTCTGCCATGAAGAGTACTCGATTAAGCGATAACGGGCTGCCAACTGCTTCGTCAGTGAGTAATACCTTTTCTCAACCGTCTGTTTCTCAACCGTCTGTTTCTGAGTCAAAGCCGACCGAGCGTCGTTCTGCTTCGGTAGACAGCAGTATGGACATGTTCCGCGATATGGCTAAGAAAATTCGCAAGTAAGTCGCTTGATTGCAAACTATTTTTGTAAAAGTTGAGAGGGTTAAAATCCTTCCTGGGTGGGGGCTTGATGTTATCAAGCCCCCACCCTTTTGGGCGGATGTGTGGGGTCGGTTTCAGGTGGGGTTAGTTTCAGGTGAAGCAAGGGATGCTATCTCAGCGGCAGGCTCCTTTAGTGGCTGCTCTGCAGCAATGTGGTCAGCGGCCAAATGTGGCTTTTTATACGCCGGGGCACAAGCGAGGTCAGGGTATCTCTGCTTTACATCGGGCGGTTTTGGGAGGTGAGGTTTTTCGGGTTGATTTGCCAGAGCTGCCAGAGCTGGATAATTTATTTGCCCCAGCGGCTGTGATTGCGCAGGCTCAGTCCCTGGCAGCGGAGGCTTTTGGGGCGGAGCGCACTTATTTTCTAGCGAACGGGTCTACCTGTGGCATTGAGGCAGCGATCTTGGCGACCTGCGGGCCTGGTGACAAGCTGATTTTGCCGCGTAATGTTCATCGCTCAGCGATTTCGGGGCTGATTTTGTCGGGGGCGATGCCGGTCTTTGTGTCGCCTGTGTACGATGACGGCTGGCAGTTGGCGATAGGGGTGACGCCAACTGCGATCGCAGCCGCTCTGACCGAGCACCCCGACGCAAAAGCGGTGCTGATCGTCTCACCTACCTATCAGGGGATTTGCGCTGATGTGGGTGCGATCTCAGCCATTACCCACCGCTACAGCCTGCCCCTGATTGTGGATGAGGCCCACGGCCCCCACTTTGCCTTTCATGCTGATTTGCCAATGCCTGCCTTGCAGGCGGGTGCAGACGTGGTGATACAGTCCACCCACAAAGTGCTCTCGGCCCTGACCCAGGCCTCGATGTTGCATGTGCAGGGAGGACGGTGCGATCGCAATCGCTTGCTGCAAGCGTTGCAAATGGTCCAATCGACCAGCCCCAGCTACTTATTGTTGGCATCGCTAGACGCAGCCCGCCACCAGATGGCGAATCACGGCTCTGTGCTGATGGCCAGGACGCTGGCACTGGCTGAGCAAGCACGTCAAGAACTTAATCAGCTATTGCCGCTGCGGACGTTGCAACAGGCCGACTTGTCCGAGGAGTTCAGACTCGACTTGACAAGGCTCACGTTAGATTGTTCAACCCTGGGCATAACCGGCTTTGATGCCGATGAGCTGCTAAACGAGCAGTTTAGTGTGACCGCCGAGCTACCAACGCTAAACCTACTGACCTTTATTGTCAGTCTGGGCAATACCGCCAATGACATCGAACAGTTAGGGGATGCCGTTAAGGAACTTGTCCAAAATCTAGTCGACCCGCTCAGGACAAGTCTCAAATCCAAAATCCCTTCGACAAGCTCAGGGCAAGCCACCCGCTACCCATTACCCACTCCCCACTCCTCACTCCCCACCTTCTCACCCCGTCAAGCATTTTTCACCTCCAGCCAAGCCTGCCCCCTGGCAGATGCGACTGGGCAAATCAGTGCTGAAACCGTCTGTGCCTACCCACCAGGAATTCCCACCTTGATGCCAGGGGAAGCGATTACGGAGACTGCGATCGCACAGCTACAAATGCTGCAACAAGCAGGGGCAACCTTTACGGGTAACAGTGATGTGTCCCTTAAAACACTCAGAGTTGTACAGCCCCACCTCCCCACCTTCCCACCCCACTAGCCACCCCATTGCAACAGCGCTATCCTCATTTTGTAAACTTGCCCAGTCTCCAAAACGTTTCTTCACAACATCTCTATGTCGGCAATCTGGCCCTACGTTACCCCCGGAATCCCCGATCATTTATTTGAGCAACTGCCCGGGATTCCCATGAGCCAACGGGAAGTGCGCCTGCTTTTGCTGGGCTATTTGCGGCTGCGCCCTGATGCAGTGCTGTGGGATATTGGCGCAGGTACTGGCACCATTGCTGTGGAGGCGGGGTTAATCTGCCCCCAGGGCAAGGTGGTGGCGGTAGAGCGGGATGAGGATGTGGCTAGCTTGATCCAGGCTAACTGTGAGCGGTTTGGGGTGACGAATGTCGAGGTGGTGGTGGGCAACGCCCCCGAGTGCTTTGATCAGCTGCCCCATGTGCCCACCTGTGTCTTGATTGAAGGAGGGCGTTCCCCCCGAGAGCTGCTCATGCAAGTCTGGAAAAAACTCACCCCGGAGGGGCATATTGCCGTAACCGCCAGCAATTTTGAAGCGCTGTATGCGATTTCTGAAACCTTTGCCAAACTCCAGGTTCGCAATGTCGAAGTCGCCCAGCCCACGGTGAATCGCTTAGAGACGCGGGGCAATCATCAGGTTTTAAGTTCGGTGGATCCGATCTTTATTCTCAGTGGCGATAAGCTGGGGTGATCAAGCTGCAAAGCCTCCGCCCTTCTGCTTAAAGAATCGTTGAAGTTAAGGAATGAAGCGTTGTAGCAATTTGCCCAAGTGTGGTGAAATTACCGACATAGCTTCCCTCAGTTTTCCCGTAATCTTGAAACGCAGTGCAAATGAATGCCCCCAGATTTCAAGGCTCTGCGATATTGGGTTCTTCTGGCTCTCTACGGAAAGCCCCTCTATTTTTTTGAAGCTCCTCTTCACAAACTCTGGCACGGCTGAGTTTAAGTAATGGTTAGTTCTAAACAGTTATTGCAGCCGCATAGTTTGCAGATGCCCGCTGATCAGAGGGGGCTGTCGTCTAATGCGGGGGTGGCGATGAATATTGCTTTTGATATTACGGTGGTGATTCCGACTTACAACGGAGCCAGCCGGATATCTGAGGTGCTCGAGAAGTTGCGATCGCAGCGCAATTCCCTGGGCTTTACCTGGGAAGTCATCGTTTGCGACAACAACAGCTCCGACGAGACAGCGCAAGTGGTGCGAGACTGCCAAACGCGAGGAGGATGGTGGCCGAGTGATGTACCGCTGCACTATCGATTTGCCGCAGAGCAGGGGGCGGCCCATGCGCGGCAATATGCGGTTGAGTCTGCCCACGGTCAGCTGATCGCCTTTTTAGACGATGACAATCTCCCCAGTCCAGACTGGTTAGAAAGCGCCTATCGCTTTGCCAGACAGTATCCCCAGGCAGGGGCCTTTGGTAGCCAAATCCACGGGGATATCGAAGGGCCTTTGCCGGATGGATTTGACCAGATTAAATGCTTTTTAGCCATCATTGAGCGGGGAGATAAGCCTCATCTCTATCAGCCTAAAACCAAGATTTTACCCCCAGCGGCGGGGCTGGTTGTGCGCCGAGCAGCCTGGTTAGACCAGGTGCCCAAGCGTTTATTTCTCAACAACAAAGGCAAGGATGCTGGGCTGGCGAGCGAAGACCTGGAAGCGCTGCTGCATATTCAAAAAGGGGGCTGGGAGGTTTGGTATAACCCCGAGATGGTGGTGCATCATCAGATCCCAAATAGTCGCGTACAGCGAGACTATCTGGTGGCGCTCTTTCGCTGTGTGGGGTTAAGCCGGTCGTATATCCGGATGCTCGGGACGCCTGACTGGCAGCGCCCGTTGCGGATACCGCCCTATGTGGTGAATGATTTTCGGCGCTTGGTGATGAACTACGTGACGAAGCCTCAGTTACAAAAAGATTTGCCCCTCCTGGATGCCTGCAAGCGTGAACATTTAACCAGCAGTCTAGTGAGTCCCCTATTTTTGCTTAAAAAAGCTGCCCAGGACAGGGTTCAAGACTGGCAAGCCGAGCGGAGCTGGCCCGATCGAGACCATTGGCTGGCAACCTTAACCGCCGCGTTTGAAAATAACCAGTTTCAGCTATTTCAGCAGGTGGCGCGGGCGGTGGATGAGACGGCTCCGCCATTTGAGCAGCGTGAGCTGCTGGTACGACTGTTTCAGGGGAGTGATCGGCTACCGATTATGCCCGATCAGTTTTTCCCAGCTGCCCGTCACTACGGCGTGCTAGCCACCCTTGATCGCTGGATTATGCGTCAATTTTTTGCCCTCGTCTCTTCCAAGGATCAAACGTTGGTGGGGCAAGGCAACTACGCGATCAACCTGTCTATTGACAGTGTTAAAGATCGTCAATTGCTGTCGTTCATTGTGTCCCAACTCGAGCGCAGTGGTCTGTCGCCGGAGCAGGTTTGTTTTGAGATCTCAGCGGCGACGGTGATGGCGCTGCCAGAGGCCAGTCGAGAGCTAGTTTGTGGTCTGCATGAGCTGCGCTGTGGGGTAACCATTGATGATTTTCAGCCGACCCGGGCGTCTACTCGGGTCGTCAGACAGCTCCCCATTGATTATCTAAAACTCAGTCGCCAGTGGCTGTGGCGTCAGCGCAGTTTGAGCGTCGCAGCCTTGGGAATGCTAAGCAGTGAAGGACCAATCGGCACCATTGCCAAGGGGGTGGAGACACCCGCAATGCTGCAATCGGTACAGCAGGCCGGCATTCTGTATGCCCAGGGTTATCAGCTGTCAAAACCCCATCCCCTGACCGGAGCTGAAGACTGATGGAGAACGTGGCGATGGAGGGCGTGGCATGGATTCTACGATAGATTTTACGGTGGTGATTCCGACCTATAACGGGGCGGGGCGGCTGGCTCGGGTGCTCGATCGGCTGCGATCGCAAACAATTCCCACCAACTTCAATTGGGAAATCGTCGTGGTCGATAATAACAGCACCGATGGGACCGCCGCCCTGGTGAAACAGTATCAGCAAGACTGGCCTGCTGCGCCGTCCCTGCGCTACGTGGTTGAGACCCAACAGGGGTTGGCCTATGCTCGGCAATGTGGGGTAGAGGCGGCCCAGGGTAAATGGGTAGGTTTTTTAGACGATGACACCGCCCCGGATGAGAATTGGGTCAGTGCTGCCCATCGTTTTGGTCAGGCCCATCCTGAGGCAGGGGCCTATGGCGGCCAAATCCACGGCGAGTTTGAGGTAGACCCCCCTCAAGATTTCAAGCGCATTCAGTCTTTTCTGGCGATCAAAGAGCGAGGCCCTAAGCCCCATCTTTACCAGCCTGAAACCCTGAGTTTGCCGCCAGGGGCGGGCTTGGTGATTCGCAAACAAGCCTGGTTAGAGTGCGTGCCTGCGCAACTCCAGCGCACGACGCGGGGCGGTAATGACTTTGAGATTTCAATCCGGATGCACCGTCAGGGCTGGGAAATTTGGTACAACCCCGACATGCATATTTACCATTACATCCCTAAAAAACGCCTGGAGCGAGACGCGCTGCTAAAGCTATCCCACACGGTGGGGGGGTGTATTTGTGAGCTGCGGTTGATTAATGTGAACGCGCTGCAAAAGCCGATGATTGTCGGGCGTATTTTAATGGGTAATTTGCGGCGGATTGTGACCCACGTCCTGAAATATCGGTGGCAGATCAATCATGATGTGGTGTTGATGTGTGAGCTGGTCTTTTTTGTTGGGGGATTTATGAGTCCTTTTTATCTATTGAAAAAAAATCTAACTAAGTTATCTGCTTGATGGATGGCGTCTAAAGTGATGTCGTTTTTTATGATTATCTTGGCTATTATTCAAGCTATTTAAGCGGCCATGCCCTCAATTTCCGTTGTAATTCCTGCCTACAATAGCGAGAGAACGATTGGCGACACCGTGCAGTCGGTGCTGGCACAAACGTTTACTGATTTTGAAATTATCGTCATCAACGATGGATCTCAGGATCGCACGTTAGAGCGTTTGAGTGCGATCACAGACTCACGCCTACACGTCTTTTCCTACGAAAATTCGGGGGTTGCCATCAGTCGCAATCGCGGTATCGAAAAAGCCAAGGGTGAGTATGTTGCGTTTTTAGACGCCGACGACCTGTGGGTGTCTGAGAAGCTCAAAGACCAATATCAGGCGTTGCAAGACAGCCATACAGCGGCGGTTGCCTACAGCTGGACTGATTACATTGACGATAGCGGAGCCTTTTTTCGCCCTGGGATGCGCCCTTCGTTTCAGGGGGATGTCTATCGGCGCTTACTGGTGTCTAACTTTTTGGAATGTGGATCAAATCCGCTGGTACGGCGCTCGGCGCTCCAAAAAGTCGGAGGGTTTGACCCTGATTTGCCCCCGTCCGAAGATTGGGAAATGTGGCTGCGCCTTGCCAAACGTTATGACTTTGTCCTGGTAGAGTCACCCCAGATTCTCTATCGAGTTTCGACCAGCTCTGCCTCTTTTAACCTCCAAAAGCACGAGACCTCCAAGCTCAAAGCCATTGAAAAAGTGTTTGCGGATGTCCCCCCCTCGCTGGCTACCTTAAAAAGACGCTGTATTTCTAATTTTTACCGATATCTCACCTTCAAAATGTTAGACACGTCGGTGAGCACAATGTCTAATCGACAGCGAAGCTTTTTGGCGGCGCGCTACTGGTTTATGTCAGTAAACCACGATCCGGCCTTGATGCGTCAGCCCAGGGTGGTGCTCTCGACCCTCTCCAGAATCTTTAAGCTGATGATGCAGCCTGAGCCGCCCAGACTTGCTCCAGCCGATAGCTAGCTGTCCCCTTGCAATTTTTCTGCTGACGCCGTTCTTAAGAGACTTTCATGGCCATCTCAAAAAAACGACTCAAACTCTGTTTGTACGGCAACGTTTATGGTGCCTATCGCTCCCAAAACCTGCTCAAACTCTTGGTTGATGATGGCTATCGGGTAGCCTGGGTTTCGCCCGAATTTTATCAAGAGCGGGGGCTTAAAAAAAGCTTAGCGGCTAAAGTTGCCCACAAACTTTTTCAGTTTTATGGCCTGGTTGATTTGTTTATCAAGGCACTATTGTCTGACGTTTTATATGTCTTGCCTGTCAATATTCGGCTAGTCAAAACAGCTCTACGGGTCGCCAGACTCTGCCAGACCAAGCTGATCGTTGAAATTCATGTGCTGCTCTACGACGCCCTAGTCAGGGACCAAAAAACCGTGACGGCAGATAGTGCTGAGGCTCGAGCCCTCAAAGAGAACGATATTTTAGCCCTGACCCAGTCTGATTATTTTATTAACCCGGCGGAGTACGAGGTTGACTATTGGGCAGACTTGTTAGGGGTCACGGTTGATAAACACAAATTCTTTGCGTCTCCGCTCTTTAGTGAACCCACCACTGCCTGTAAACGCGACTATGAGCGCCAGGGGCCGCTACGGATTTGCTGGTGGGGGACTCTGATTGCGCTGCATGGTGTCGATACGATGATCGATGCGATGAAGCAGCTGCAGGAAAAGTCAATTCCCTTTACCTGCCACCTGTTTGGCATCCCGCCCGCGGGGCAAGGGCATCTGTTAGAAAAATACGAAGCCTTAATTCGAGAGCAGGGTCTTGGCGATCAGGTGTTTATTCGCCCCGATTTACGGTTTTCAGATGGTTCACTCCCCAATTATTTGATTGAAAATTGTGACCTGGCTCTGGGTATCTTTGGGCAATCAGAGCGGGCGCGGGCGGCGGTGCCCACCAAGCTGATCGATGCGCTGACGCTGGGGCTACCGACCCTAACCATGGCCACCCCAGCCTTAGATGAGTTTTTTGAGGTCTCCACTGATTTGTGGACCTGTGAGCCGACTGCTGACCAGTTAGCCCAAACCATCATGGCGATTGAGAACGGCACTCTGCCGCCGATCGACTGGCCCAGCACCCGAGCCAAGGTGCTTAAGACCTTTAGCCTGGACCGATATAAAGAGGTGATCGATAAAATTTTGAGTCAAATTTCTACTCAGTTTTAGTGTTTGGTTGTTGAGTGTATAGCCTTCTAGGCGTCAGGGAGTTGAGAGGTATCTTGCAATGAAAGCTGTGATTTTGGCGGGTGGTTTTGGCACGCGTCTGAGTGAAGAAACCGCTATTAAACCGAAGCCCATGGTAGAGATTGGGGGGCGCCCGATCCTGTGGCACATCATGAAAATCTATGCGGCCCATGGGATTGAGGAGTTTATTATCTGCTGTGGCTATAAGGGCTATGTCATCAAAGAATATTTTGCTAACTACTTTTTGCATATGTCAGATGTCACGTTTGACATGCGGTTTAATCAGATGAATGTCCACACGGGGAAGGCCGAACCCTGGCGCGTCACCCTGGTGGATACGGGCGAAGAGACGATGACTGGCGGGCGGCTCAAACGGGTCAGAGAGCACATCGGCAATGAGACATTTTGTTTTACCTACGGTGACGGTTTGAGTGATGTAGATATTACCAAACTGGTTGAGTTTCATCGTCAACAAAATACGCTGGCGACGGTCACGGCGACACAGCCGTCCGGTCGGTTTGGGGCGCTTAACTTTGGGGAAGATGCGTCTAAAGTGTCTAGCTTTATGGAGAAACCCGAAGGAGACGGCGGCTGGATTAACGGCGGATATTTTGTCCTCGAGCCGGATGTGATTGATTTTATCGACGATGACTCCACGATTTGGGAGCGCAAGCCCTTAGAAAAGCTGGCTGGTATGGGGCAGCTCTCGTCTTATAAGCATCACGGCTTTTGGCAACCGATGGATACCCTGCGCGACAAAAACACACTAGAGGATCTTTGGAAAACAGGTAAGGCTCCTTGGAAAGTTTATTAGCTGTAATTTTTATTCAAAACGCTTTGGGAGTATCTAACGGATAATGGACTCTGGATTTTGGCAGGGTAAACGGGTTTTAGTCACGGGCCACACGGGCTTTAAGGGGAGTTGGTTGTCGCTGTGGCTGCAGTTGTTGGGCGCAGAGGTGATTGGCTATGCGCTGGCTCCTCACACAGACCCCAATCTGTTTGAGCTGGCCCAGGTGGCGGAGGGGATGACTAGCTTGCTCGGGGATATCCGAGATTTGCCTGTGCTACAGCAGATGATGATGCAGCAGCGGCCTGAGATTGTGATTCACATGGCAGCTGAGGCGTTGGTGCGGCAGTCTTACGCTGACCCGGTGAGTACCTACGCGACCAATGTGATGGGTACGGTCAATGTGTTAGAGGCAGTGCGTCATACGCCCTCGGTGAAGGCGGTGGTGAGTGTGACGTCGGATAAGTGTTATGAAAATCGAGAGTGGGTTTGGGGGTATCGCGAGCATGAGGCGATGGGGGGCTATGACCCCTATAGCAGCAGTAAGGGATGTGCTGAGCTGGTGACGGCGGCGTATCGTAATTCGTTCTTTAAAGATGGGACAGATAGGGGGTGTGCGATCGCAACCGCCCGCGCTGGCAATGTCATTGGTGGCGGAGATTGGTCCACCGATCGCCTTGTCCCTGACATTTTGAAAGCCTGGCTTAACCAGGAGCCCGTGATGATTCGCAGCCCCCATGCGGTGCGCCCCTGGCAGCTGGTTCTGGAGCCGCTGCACGGATACCTCTGTTTAGCTGAGCACCTCTACAAAGATCCCAAGCGCTACAGCGAAGGCTGGAACTTTGGTCCTGATGAAGCTGCAGCCCAGCCCGTCGCCTGGATTGTCGATCGGCTCTCCACCCTCTGGGGAGACGGGGCCGTTTGGGAGCAAGACCCGTCCGCCCAGCTCCACGAGGCCAATTTTCTAAAGCTGGACTCGTCCAAAGCCCGATTTCGGCTGGGCTGGACCCCCACTCTATCGCTCGAAATAGCCCTCAGCTGGGTAGTGGAGTGGACCCAAGCTTTTCAAGCTGGCAAGCCCATGCGCAGCGTGACCGAACACCAAATTAAGCAGTTTATGGAGAAAATTACTCAATGAATCAGGCTACCTGTCGTTTTAGCGGCAAACCCCTTGTCCACACCTTTGTTGATCTAGGCATGTCGCCCATCTCAAATGCCTATCTTAAGCCAGAGCAGCTCAACGCCGCCGAGAAGTTTTATCCCCTCCATGCTTACGTCTCAGAAGATAACTTGCTCGTGCAGCTAGAGCAGTTTGAGACCCCCGAGGCGATCTTTAGCAACGACTATGCCTATTTTTCCTCCTACTCTGACAGCTGGTTAAAACATGCCGAGGCCTATACCGAGCTGATGATTGAGCGATTTGGCTTTGACCCAACCAGCCAGGTGATCGAGCTAGCTAGCAACGACGGTTACCTGCTGCAATATTTTCAAGCTCGTCAGGTGCCCGTCTTAGGGATTGAGCCTGCTAGCAACGTAGCTCAGGTTGCCATTGAGAAAGGCATTCCGACTCTGGTGAAATTTTTTGGGGTTGAGACAGCGAAGGCGTTGGTGGACTCAGATCAGCAGGCCGATTTGCTGTTGGGCAATAACGTGCTGGCCCATGTGCCCGACCTAAACGATTTTGTCGCAGGTATGAAAATTGCCCTCAAACCGGATGGCATTTTGACGATGGAGTTTCCTCACCTGTTGCAGCTCATCCAGCAAAATCAGTTCGACACCATTTACCACGAACATTTCTCTTATTTCTCTTTTCTGACCGTTGAAAAAGTGTTTGCAGCCCACGGGCTAACCCTTTTTGATGTCGAAGAACTCCCTACCCATGGCGGTTCGCTACGCATCTACGGCTGTCACCTAGACCAGAGGACTGTCACCGAGGCGGTTCAGACACTTAAGCAAAAAGAAATCGCGGCGGGGCTCGACAAGTTAGAGACATATCTGAATTTTGCCGAGCAGGTTAAAGAGACCAAACGTAAGTTGCTAAACTTTTTGATCGAGGCCAAAGCCGCTGGCAAAACCATTGTGGGTTACGGAGCCCCAGCCAAGGGCAATACCCTGCTCAACTACTGCGGCGTGCGCACCGATTTTATTGATTACACCGTCGATCGCAGTCCCCACAAGCAGGGGCTCTATCTGCCGGGCACCCACATTCCCATCTATGCCCCTGACAAAATTCAACAGACCCAGCCCGACTATGTGCTGATTCTCCCCTGGAATCTCAAGGATGAGATCATGGCCCAAATGGCTGGGATTCGCGAATGGGGCGGCAAATTTGTTGTGCCGATTCCAGAGGTGCAGGTCTATGAGTAATGACAGCGATGAAGAAAGTTTTGGTCACAGGCGCAACGGGGTTTCTCGGTCAGCATTGTCTACCGCTGCTGGCCCAGAGAGGCTATGACATTCACGGCATCTTCAGGCGGTCACAGCCGACCACAGCAGCAGACGTGCAGTGGCATCAGGCCGATCTCTTGGACCCGTCACAGCTCAAGTCTCTGGTGGCCCAAGTCAAGCCCACGCATTTACTGCACTTAGCCTGGTACGCCGCCCCAGGCTGGGGTAGCGCGCCAGAGAATTTTCAGTGGGTGCGGGCCAGCATTGACCTGATCCAGGCCTTTCAAGCCAGCAGGGGAGAGCGTCTTGTGGTGGCAGGTTCTTGTGCTGAGTATGACTGGGACTTTGGCTACTGCTCAGAATTTCGCACACCCACCCAACCCCAGACCCTCTATGGCACCTGTAAACAGGCGCTGCAAACCCTCACCCAGGCCTACAGTGAGTCTGTTGAGTTGAGCGCTGCCTGGGGCCGTATCTTTTTTACTTACGGTCCCCATGAGCATCCTCAACGACTGGTGGCGTCTGTGATCCGGTCGCTGCTTAAGGATGAAGTGGCCCGTTGTTCCCATGGTCAGCAGCTGCGGGACTATCTCTACGCTGGGGATGTGGCTAATGCATTAGTCACGCTTTTAGAGAGTCCGGTGACGGGGCCCGTCAATATTGCATCGGGGCAGCCAATCCAGCTGAAGGAGATTGTCTACAAAGTGGGTGCACAGCTCAATCGAGCCGACTTGATCGAGCTTGGAGCCTTGCCTGCGCGACCCCAAGAGGCCGTGCTGGTGCTGGGTGATATCCATCGCCTACAGCACGAGGTGGGTTGGCAACCTCAATATAGTTGGCAACAAGGTATAGAAAATTCTATTAACTGGTGGAAACAAAACCTATGAGTGAGATCGCAATCTTAGGGGCTGGCATGGCCGGGTTCGGCGCAGCCCATCAGCTGGCCAACGAAGGCGTCAGCGCCAAAATCTATGATCAAAAGCCCTACCACGGGGGGCATACGGCTTCATTTAAGTACGAAGACAAGTATATTTTTGACGAAGGTCCGCACATCTCATTTACCAAGATCGAGCGTATCCAGCAGCTCTTTGCGGATAACGTCAATCAAGACTATGAAGTCATCCATGCCTATGTGAATAACTATTGGAAGGGCCACTGGATTAAGCATCCTGCCCAGTGCAACCTGTACGGTCTACCGCCGGAGTTAATGGTAAATATCCTACGGGATTTTATCCAGGCCCAACATACTGAGCCGGGGCCAATCCATAACTATGCCGATTGGCTTTTAGCCAGCTACGGTGAGACGTTTGCTAAGACCTTTCCGATGGAGTACGGGCGCAAGTATCATACAACCCCCGCTGAGAATATGAGCACCGACTGGCTTGGACCCCGTCTCTATCGCCCCGATTTAGAAGAGGTGCTCAAGGGGGCACTGTCGCCTGAAACTCCTCATGTTCACTATGTCAGCAACTTTCGCTATCCCACCTGGGACGGCTTTGTGGCTTATTTGAATCCGTTGGCTAAGCAGTATCCTCTACAGTTAGGTCACAAACTCACCCGATTAGACCCTAAGGCTCGACAGCTGACCTTTGCCAATGGCACAGAGATGACCTATGACCAGGTGATTTCGTCCATTCCTTTGACTGAGCTAATTCCTTTGATTCAGGGTGCGCCGCCCGATGTGGTCGAGGCGGCCCAAAAGCTGGCGGTTACGACCTGCGTAGTGGTCAATATCGTCCTCAATCGCCCGGATATTTCGAAGGCCCATTGGACTTATTTTTACGATGACGACTTTTTCTTTACGCGACTGAGCTTCCCCCATATGTTGTCGCCTAACAATGTGCCATCAGGCACGGGTAGCATTCAAGCGGAGGTGTATTACTCGAAGAAATATCGACCTCTGGATCGTGCCCCTGAGGATTGTATTGAACCCGTGATTACCGATCTGCGTCGCTGTGGGTTGATCCAAGATGACGATCAGATTTTGTTCTCTAACGCGCTCTTGATTCCCTATGCTAATGTCATTTTTGATCTCGATCGGGCTGAAGCTGTGGCCACGGTCCACGGCTATTTGGATGATATTGGGGTGGCCTACTGTGGTCGCTATGGTCAGTGGGGCTATGAGTGGACTGACGAATCTTTTGTCAGTGGCGAAAATGCGGCGAAAAAGACCTTAGAGAAGACGGCGGTCCACCGGTAATTTGGGGGCTAGGTTGCAAAGCTATTAACCGAGTGCTATCGACCATAGTCGATAGCACTCACCGATCTAAAGTCACTAGCTACCAATAGCCGCCGCCTTCAACCGCCTTCAACAACTTTGTGGTTATCAGGGGTTTCAGAGGTCATAGGTTTTATCCAGTGCTCGTTGTAGAGACTGTAAACGGTGGGATAGCAAGCCCACCGTTTACCTCTGATGCCAAATAGAATTTGGGTAGCCCCGCACATATGAACGGCTTTCTTGCCAACCGTTTTAACGAAAGAAGCCAATGGTAAGCCATAAGCTCCTGCTCCAATAATGGCAAGGATGAATGAACCACGAGTCCTTTTTCCCAACTAAAGCAGCGCTCCAGGGAGTTGGATATAAATAAGCATCCAAACTGGCCAAAGGGACTAGTGCTGCCTGGAGGCATTAGCGTTGACAAACCAAACCTTCTTTGTTTGGGTCTCGCGACTATAAATTATCTAGTCAAATGGCTAGAATATCCACGTTACTCACATATTTAAGGAAATCCGCCCCAAAGCGATCAATCATCGATGCAGTGGGTGGGAAAAACCCCGCACATTGATACATTGACTCCTTGACATATCGCATCCTATAGGTCTTGTGAGAGCGACTCATCTCTATAAAGTTAGCGATTCCCTGGGTCTGCTCAGCAGATTGAATTCGCATGTAGTTGGCCAGGCAGTTTAATTCGACTGCGTCGATACGAGCCACCATAGCGGGGTTATCTCCGGCTAACAGCTGAGCAATTTGCTGGTTGCCAGCCTCTGCTTTTACGAATTGGGTATTTGTGTTGTAATGATGCCTGAGCCGACCAGATAGAATGTCACCCACGATAAATCGATCGTAAATCTCATCAATAGGTTTGTAGAGTTTTCGGGTGGCCCGAATGAGTAGATTAGTCTCTTTCACAGATCGCGTTAGCCATGCACAATTGGCAGATGTGCACCTTTTTAAGACTGATATATCATCTCATGCTCAGTTTTGATTTTTGTCTTAGTTTGATAAATCTGATTATGTTTGAAATAAGGTTTTAATGATCTAAAATTAAAGTGATTCTCAACCGATGAGATGTTTTGGTTTTGCTGGATTTCTGGTCAGATTTAAAGCAAGAGTTTCGTAGCTTAGCTTTAGCAGTGGATACTCTATGCTTTATAGGGTTATGGGTCCTTGAATCTTGTCTACAGAACATGAGTTCTTTACAAAAGCTACACAGTGAAAATGATGGGGTGATAAAAAATGGCTGACGAGAAGGTAAAGGCGCTGGTTCGAGAATGCGTTTGCTTTATCTGACTTTGGGTATCAGGGCAAATCATTTTGAATAGTCGCGAGTGCCTTCAATTTAGGACAGTTTGCCTAGGTCTGGAATAGTTCCCTTCGTGTCTGATGAGGTAGTTGGGTCAGGTCCTTTTGATGTCGGTGCATCAGTATGAATATTGCAAGATTGAAATACACCATTAAGCGGGCTTTTACGACAGCCATCGTACTGTTATTAGCCTTGCTTACAGTTTGTAAAACACTGATGGTGCTTTTGCTTATCAGAGGACGAACGCGGGTGATGGTGAAGGACTGGTATGGTCGCCTTGGCAATAATTTGATTCAACTCGCCAATGCCCAATATTTTTCTCAGCAGTTGGGTTTAGCCCCTTGCGAAGTACCTCCCCATGATTTTTTACAGGTTGATAAGCTGTTTGATATTCACACAACAGTACCTCGTCAGTTTATGAAGACTGAGCCTAAACTCATTGCCCGTGGTGCCCTTTTGAGGCTGGGGGGCTGGGCCTACGAACTAGTGAACAATTGGGGTAGTCCTGAGGAATATCAATCGACTCAATCGATTTTTCGCAATTTTTATTTCAGCCTGGAGACGTTTCCAATACGGCCAAAAATAGGAGATTATCGAATCCTCTTTCGAAATGAGATTGGGGCATTGATTCCTTATCGAAAAGATGATTGTATTTCGGCAGGAACCCTGGTGATTCATATGAGAGGAGGTGATGTTTTTTGTGAGCATCCTCACCCGGCTTACACTCAACCCCCGCTCAGTTTTTATCAAGCGGTCATTCAGCAGCACTCCACTGGCGAAATTGTGATCGTTTCTCAAGCCCAGCGTAAAAATCCTTGCTTGGCAGCACTGCTTGATGAGTATCCTAACATCAGGGTTCAGTCTGGCAGCTTAATGGAGGATGTAAATACTTTACTGACGGCTCAGCATTTGGTAGCTGGCACAGGCACTTTTGCGATCTCACTTGCCTTTTGTTCTCAGGCAATTAAGACCCTCTATCTCCCCATTCTAGATATCAACCGACGCTCAGGCACTGTCAAGTTATTGCCGAGCATTTGGAGTCCGATGAATATCCTCGGTGCCAAAGCTGATTTAGATTTTGAAGTTTGTGGCTTCAAAATCAAAGACTACACCGCTATCGGCAGCTGGGCTAACAGCAATGAGCAGCGAAATTTAATGATGGCCCATGCTGTTGAGAAAGTAATGCTTTTATCTATGTAAAATCCTGTAGAAGACCTTTGGAAAATTAGCCTGTTTAATATCAATGAAAAAGCAGTTGGTGCGGTGGTTGGTTGCGCGAAATTTTTATCTGGCTAAGTTTTATCAAGATCAGCGGCTATCTCGAGAGAGTGCCCAGCTTGCGGATAAAATTTTGATCTATCAAATGGGGAAGGTGGGGTCGACCAGTCTTTATGAGACCTTAAAGAGCACAGACTTAAATGCCGCGATTTATCATCTGCATTTTTTGCAGCCCGCAGCCGTCAAAAGAATAACGAACCATTATAAAAGCGTCTTTAAAAAGTCTCATACGATTGATCAGCACGTCATCCATAGCCAATATCTAAGACGGCAACTCGACCGAGGATTTGATCACAGTCCATCAAAATGGAAAATCATCACCCTGGTTAGGGATCCAGTTGCTCGAAATCTATCGAGCTTTTTTCATGAGCTGAGATATCAACCTGATTTTCCGGAAACTGAAAGCTTGGATGATTCAGTTATTGAAAGCCTGACAAAACAGTACTTTCAGCACTACCCTTACCAGTACCATCCCTTTGACTGGTTCGATTCAGAGCTTAGGCCTGTCTTTGGGATTGATCTTTTTTCAACAGAATTTCCTCACGCAAAAGGTTACAAAATTTATACCTATGATCACGTAGATTTACTGATTCTAAAACTAGATAAATTAGGTGATTGTGCCCAGGTAGCGCTGAATGAATTCCTCCATATTGGGAAGGTCTTACTGCGGAGAGCCAATAAAGGAACCCAAAGTAAATCTGGAGATCTTTATAAAAAATTCAAACAACAGGCTATTTTACCTACTGCCTATCTCGATACAATTTATCAGTCGCCTAAGGTCAAGCATTTTTATAGCCAAGCAGAAATCGATGATTTTTATTTTCAGTGGACGCAATCTGCTGATTCTTAGTGATTCTTTTGGGTTTGTCTTAGGGCGATTGTGTGATTTTCCTAGGATTCGGATAATGTCCAACCCACGCACATGTTTGATTAGTCTCGGTATTAATAGTCCAAGTCATCCAGACAGCCCAAATCCCTCCTTTCAAGATTTCTCTCGAGGGCTAGAAAGAATTCAAGAAGATCTTCTTCTACTTGATTTTCAAGGTGACTTTCTTTTCTGGGATACCCAATATCCTGAGGGATGTCCAACTCATCAGGAAGCCCACGGGGCGTATAAGCCTTTTTGCTTTCATGAAGCTCAAAAAAAGGGATGTCGATTTGTACTTTGGGTAGATGCCTCTATCAAAATTGGAAAGTCTCTCGAACCCTTGTTCAAACTGATCGAGAAAGATGGATACCTGATATTTTAAGAAGCTCATTCGGTGGGTACTTACTGTAAGGATGAGGCACTTGAAACGCTAAGAATTAGCCGCTCAGAATCTTTTGAACTACCCTCTTGCTGGTCTTGCGTTTTAGGTTTAGATTTGGATCATCCAAGGGCGGCAGAATTCTTACAAACATGGAAAGAAAAAGCGGCTGATCGCATTACTTTTCCAGGACCTAAGTGGAGTGGTGCCTATGGCTGGCCAAAAATAGCCTCTCAAGATCCACGGGGCAAAGGGCATCGACACGATCAAACTGCGGCCAGTGTGATTGCTTACAAGCTCGGTATGAAGGATTGGAAAACCAAAGAACTTTTCGACGAGTTTTTCGAAAATGATCGATATTTTGTCAGAAGATATCAGGAACGATATCAAAATATGACGTCGCATCAAATTAGACGCTTTGGGAAACGCTTTATTCTGCTGGGTGGTAAACAGTGGGCAAGAAATTTCTTTAGGATGATGGGGGGCCTGTCCAAGCGACGGGTCTTCCGTCAGGTTGATTAAATGAGGAAGAGACTGTGATGCAGCTCAGTGTGATCATTCCCTGTTTTAACGCGGCAGCCACGCTAGCTGCTCAGTTAGAAGCCTTTGCCAGTCAAGCTTGGGATCACCCCTGGGAGCTCATCATCGCTGATAATGGGTCTACCGATGACACGGTTGCGATCGCAAAACGCTACGCAGACAAAATCGCCCATTTAAGAATCGTCGATGCCTCTGGGCGCGAGGGCGCAGCCTATGCCAGAAACTACGGCGCACAATTGGCCGTAGGTGAGAGCATCGCCTTTTGTGACGCCGATGATGAGGTAGCCCCTGGCTGGGTAGCTGCCATGGGGAGTGCTCTGCGAGAGCATGACTTGGCAGCAGGCTGTTGTGAGCTTAAAAAGCTCAACCAACCTTGGGCCATCAAAGCGCGCTGTGGTGGCGAAGAACGCGAGATTTGGGTAGATGGTTTATTGCAGAGTAAACTCTCCCCCGGCTACCCCTATGCGTCTAGCTGCAACCTGGGTATCAAGCGCTCAGTCTACGAAAAGCTTGGCGGGTTTGACGAGTCGCTGCTGACCTGTGAAGATGCCGAATACTGTCGGCGGGCTCAGTTACAAGGGTTTTCGCTAGGGTATGTGCGTGAGGCGATGGTGCACTATCGACTGCGCAACTCCTTGATGGGTATTTACAAACAAGCCTATTCCTATTCTCAATATCGCGTTTTGTTCCATAAAAAATATAAATCCACTGGGATTTTTTCACGCTCTCTGGCGGAGGGAGTGATGGCGTGGCGGTTGCTGGCTAAGGCGCTGATCAAGGTGCGGAGTAAATCTGATTTAGCCATTTGGCTCAATAGTTTGGGCTGGCGCTTAGGCCATGAAGCAGGTGTAAAGCAGTTCGAAAATTAGCTAAAGACAGTTGAGGTGATCATATCAGCTGGCGGGTTTAGCATTTTTGAGCACCGGTCTCGCAAGGCTCTTATCGAGATTTTTACGGCTTGAGCCAGTGTCGTAAAGATTGTACAAATACTGGCCTTGGTAGAGAAATCCGGAAAGTTGTTTCATTAGGATGATGTGAACCCTGGTCAAATATGCATAGGCCGCTCTCTTGGGGAAAGGCTAGCTGCGCGCTGACGTGACCCTCAAAAATATTTTTATGTCCTCCGTATTCTCTCACCAACTTTCACTGGGAACTGCTCAGCAGAGTACGCCTGACGCTCTAAGGACGGTTCAAATCGCCGCCGCCTTACTCAAGCAAGATACGGTGATTGATTGTGTGGTGAGATGTTTGAGTACAGCAGCCACACCTGGCCAAGAAACTACTCAGTTTGTGGCCTATATCGTGCTCTCTGTAGCGTTTAATCAAACCCAGTGGCAGTCGCGGTTACAAGATATGTTTGGGGTGACCCAAGCGGCCAATATAACGCTGGTGCCGATTACCAGTATCCCCTTAACGGCGGATGGCGATGTGGATGAGGCGGTGCTATCTAAGCTGCCGATGCTTGACGCCGAGTTGGCGCAAAGCTGGTCGAGACAGCTGACTTTGCAGCCTGAGATTCGACAGGCTGCAACCACGATTGAGGAGCGGCGATTCTCTTTAGGTCACTTGCATCTGACGGATCTTTTGCCTGTTGAGCAGCGTCAGTTGACATTGGAAACCTCAGTAGAGGTGCCCACGGCGTCGCAGCCAAAATTAGTGATGGCGGAACCCTCTCAAGCGCTTGCCATTAGCTGTGGCGAACCTTTGCAGTCAGCTGACTCGCTGCCGACAAATTTGGCCCAGGCGTTGCGGCGTACGGCCCAGCGGTTTCCGACCCAGGGGATTACTTACATCCAGACGGATGGGACCGATGCGGTGCAGCCCTATGCTGAGCTGTTGGCAGAGGCAGAGCGCATTTTGGCTGGGCTTCAGCAGCTGGAGCTGGAGCCTCAAGCCAAGCTGATCTTTCAGTTTGATAATAATCAGGACTATATTCCAGCGTTTTGGGCCTGTATGCTGGGTGGTTTTGTGCCCGTGCCGATTGCGATCGCACCGGTCTATGAGCCTGATAATGCAGTGGTTCAGAAGCTCTGCAATGCTTGGGAACATTTGAAGAAGCCGATCGTTTTGACGAACGAGTCGGTGGCACGAGGGTTGCGATCGCTGGTTGATCAGCTGGCACTTAAAGACTTTACCCTGCAAACGATTGAATCGTTTCAGTCCCTTGAGAGGGACATGTCAGACATTGACGAATGCAACAGTCAGCCCGACGATCTGGCTGTTCTTTTGCTGACCTCAGGCAGCACAGGTACGCCTAAGGGCGTGATGCTCACCCATCACAATATTTTGAGCAATGTGGCTGCGAGTGCCCAGGTCAATCAGTTTACCGACCAAGACATTTCGCTCAACTGGCTACGGTTAGATCATGTCGGCAGTCTGGTGCGCTGCTGCATTCGCGATGTCTATGTGGGGTCGCAGCAAATCCACGCCCCGGCTGAGCGGGTCCTCGAAAACCCGCTGAAATTACTCGATTGGATTGAGCGCTATCGGGTGACCTTTGCCTGGGCACCCAACTTTGCCCTGGGCTTAATCAACAACCGCGCCCAAGAGATACAGCAGCGTCAGTGGGATTTGACCTCCCTCAGATCGATGCTGAGCGTGGCCGAGGCGATTGTCCCGAAGACGGCTCAAAGCTTTGCAGCGCTGTTGGCTCCCCACGGGTTTACCCCGGAGATGATGCATTCGGCCTGGGGTATGTCTGAAACCTGTGCGGCGGTGACCTTTTCCCACCGATATTTGTTGAATCTAGTCTCCCCTGATGCGACCTCGGTTGAAGTGGGCGCGCCGACCGCTGGGTTTCAAATGCGGATTGTGGATAACCAGGATCAGGTTCTGTTAGAAAAGACAGTCGGTCGGCTACAAATCAAGGGGCCGATGGTGCTGTCGGGCTACTACCAAAACCCTGCCCTCAATCACTCTGCCTGGACGGAGGACGGTTGGTTTAAGACCGGAGATTTAGGCTATTTGCGCCAGGGGCGACTCACGGTGACGGGCCGTGAGAAAGACGTGATTATCATCAACGGCTTAAATCACTACAGCCATGAGATTGAAGCCATTGTCGAAACCGTAGAGGGAGTCTCGATTTCTTACACGGCTGCCGTGGGGATGCGTCAGCCCCAACAAGATACTGATCTGCTGCTGATTTTCTTTAACCCTTCTGACTCGCAGGTCGATCTCGTTGAGTTGTTGCGAAAGATTCGTAGCCAAATTGTTCGCTCAATTGGGATTAGCCCTACCCATATCATCCCAGTTGAAAAAGAGAGTATTCCTAAAACCTCGATTGGCAAACTCCAGCGGCTCAAGCTTAAGCAGCAGTTTGAAATGGGTCGCTTTGAGCAGCAGGTGAAGCAAATTGATCTGCTGCTTGAGAATGACAATACGATTCCTAACTGGTTTTACGAGAAGGTTTGGCGTCCGAAGGCATCTGTCGTATCTGCGGCTCAACCCGCCTCTGGGACCACGCTCATCTTTGTGGATGCGTTGGGGCTGGGGGAGGCCTTTAAAGAGAAATGGAGGAGTGCCAACGGCAGTGCAAAGTGCGATTGTGTAACGGTCACCTCAGGACTTGAATTTGCGCAGCTATCTGACCATAGCTATCAGCTTGATCATCGCAATCCTGATCACTATCGACAGCTGCTAGAGGTCTTGACTGACTGCGCCATTACTCAAATTGTGCATCTTTGGCACTATAGCGAGGCGACCCCTATAGACCAGATAGATGCTCTGGAGGCTGCTCAAGATGTTGGCTTGTATAGTTTGCTGTGGCTAGTGCAAGCCCTTGCTGCGGTGCGCACATCGGCTGACCCAACGGTGCGATTACAAGTCGTTGCCAGCCAGAGCCAGGCCACGAAGGAGGGAGAGCCCATTGCCTATGAAAAAAGCCCTGTGCTGGGGATAATCAAAACCCTGCCTAAGGAAATTCCCTGGCTGGACTGTCGCCATCTTGATCTCCCCATTGCTTCCTCAGAAGAGAATGCGGTCCATATCCTGCGAGAATTGCGGGTGCTGCAGGCGGAGCGGGAGGTGGCAATCCGGGGCGGTCAGCGTTTAATTCCTAAGCTAGATTTGGTGAACCTGACAGACGCCCAGCCCCAAGGAATTCCCTTTAAGCAAGGGGGTGTTTATCTGCTCAGCGGTGGATTAGGTGGGGTTGGAGTCGAAATTGCGAAATATCTGCTAAAGCATTATCAAGCTCGGCTGATTTTGGTCGGGCGCTCATTGCTACCCGAGCGCGCAGCTTGGGCAACTCATTTAGAGCAGTCAGATGCGATGGCTGTTCGTATTCGTGCTCTGATGTCACTTGAGGCGCTCGGGGAGGTGTGTTACGAGGCGGTTGATATTTGTGACGGCACTGTTCTCTCAGCCCTGATCACGCAGGCAGAGCATCACTGGCAGCGCGAGTTAGATGGGGTGATCCATCTGGCGGGGGTAGCCCCAGAGCGAGCCTTGCTTAAGGAGACTGAAGAATCGCTAGCGGCAACGCTGCGGCCTAAAATGATCGGGGCCTGGGTCTTGCACCAGTTGGTCAAAGAGAAGGCTGATTGCTTGTTTATTCACTTTTCTTCTGTCCTCAGCTTTTTTGGCGGAGCTACGGTGGGGGGTTATGCTGCCGCCAACAGCTTTTTAGACAGCTTTAGCCATTACCAGCGCAGTGAAACCTCTTTGCAGAGCCATTGTTTTGGTTCTAGTACCTGGGCACAGGTCGGCGTTAACCAGGGCTATGAAGGAGCCGATATTCGCCGTGCTCAGGGCCAAATAGCGATGTCGATTACCCAGGGGCTGCAGTCTCTGTTGACCGGCTTAAACTATGGTCAGCAACGGCTAATTTTTGGGCTGGATGGCAGTAAGCGAAATGTGCAGCGATATGCGATCGCAACAACCCAGCTGACTCAACAATTGCGGGCTTATGTGACTTTGCAAGATCAAGCCTCTTTGGATGAACTACAGCCCCCACCTGTAGTGGATCAGCTCGGTACTCTCAGTGAGTGTAAGTTGACAGCGGTGTCATCTCTACCGCTCAATGCGTCAGGAGAAGTGGATTTTGATCAGCTCATGATGTTGTCTGCAGGAGTTGGTTTTGTAGCTCCTCGCACTTCCATAGAGCGTCGGCTGGCTGAGATTTGGCAATCCGTTCTAGAGATTCCCTCGGTGGGCATCCATGATAGCTTCTTTGAGCTGGGGGGTACCTCTCTTTTGGCAGCACGTTTGTTCTTAGAGATTGAGCAAGTATTTGATCGGGCGCTACCCCTGGCAACGTTGTTCCAAGCGTCTACGATTGAGCAATTGGCGACAAGATTATCCCAGGCTGACAGTGATGATGACTGGTCGTCTCTGGTGCCGATTCGCAGTCAGGGTCATAAGCGACCACTGTTTTTGGTTCACGCTGGGTTTGGCGATGTGGTGGGATTTCAAACTCTGGTGCAATACATCGAACCTGATCGCCCCTTTTATGGTCTGCGCCCGGTGGATTTAGATGGCATTCGAGAGCCGTTGCTAACGATCGAAGCGATGGCGGCTCACTATGTGGCGGAGATTCTCAAAGCACATCCTGAGGGGCCGTACTTGCTGGGGGGACAGTGTACTGGCGGCATCGTTGCTTACGAGATGGCACAACAGCTCAAGCGACAGGGGCATGAGGTGCAGCTGTTGGTCATGTTGGATACTTCTTTCCCCACGCTCAAGAACTATTGGATGCCACGCCTTCGATATTATTTCCATAAACCGCAGTATAAGCGCGATCGCAAAGACGGTTGGTTTTATGTTTTCACAGTGATTTACCTGTGGCGCAAACTGGGCTATGCAACCAAATATCATTCACGTCGGTTAGGCCAGCTCAAGACCCGAGATCGCATTGTCTATGTTAAGCATTATCTGGATAAAGCGATTCGAACGGTGATGGGCAAAGTATTGTCTAAACTTAGCCGTAAGCTGCCAAGTGCAAAGCCTCAACAAGCCACCCAGGCAGTGACAGGATCTCAATCTCAATCCATTAGCCGGGCGGGCAGTGATGTGTGTCAACCCGTCTCTGCAAAACCAAGGCCCACTGAAGATGCGATGGCCCGCAATGCCGTTGTGAAAGATCGATTCTTTGAAACCTTTTTGAGGGCGCAAGCGGCTTACACACCAGAACCCTATGACGGTACCCTCGACTTTTTCTTATCAACGACCAATACCTATGTCGCGATCGCACCTTCCACGTCTCTGAAATCATTTAAGAAAAACGTCCCAGTGAAAGATCCAGCCGATCTCCTCCTGGGTTGGGATGAGCTAGTCGGGGAGGGATTTAAACTGCATCCCTTTGAGAGCCGCCACGAAGATATGTTGAGTGACCCGTATATTGGGCTATTGGCGCAGAAACTCAATCAGGTGATTCGCGCTTGCACTAGCGCTGACTTATCAGGTGATGAACAAGTGATTCATTAGCTATTGGCTGCTTTCTCAGCCAAACCTTTTACCTGTTGATAGAGTGTTTCCATCTGGGGAACCGCAGCGCCGATTTCGGCAGCGGCGCGGACAGGATTCCCGAGAATAGCCTCGACTTCCAAGGGACGGCCTTCGTTGTAGTCGATTTTCATGCTGGTACAGTAAGGCTTCATCCGGGCTGTGTGAGCCATGAGTTCTGCGATAAAGGATTGGGGGATGGCTCGATGGGAGTCTCCAGAGAGTTTTTCACCCCATGTGTTTGCCGTATTGATGACTTCAGCCATGAGGGTTTCGATTTTAGTTCTCAAATTTTGATCAGCCATCATTTCAGCCGTCGTGGCATCTAGCACGACCGATAAGCCGTTGAAGGGAATATTCCAGACGAGCTTTCTCCAGCGGGCCATGAACAGGTCGTCGGTGAGTTCGACCAGGATGCGGGCCTGGGTAAAGTCGGCTGCGATTGCCCGCATTTGTGCAGTAATCCCTCGGGGTTGTTGGGTTGCGCTGTAGGCCCCTAGCAATATCTTGCCAAAATCAAGGTGGCGAATTTGGCCAGGCCCAACCTTATTAGAGCAAATGAAACACAGCCCGCTAAGAATCTGCTCAGGCTTTACCCACTTAGCAATCTCGGCTTCGATGCCTAGCCCATTTTGTAGCGTTAGCATCACCGTCTGATCATCGAAGGCGGAAAGTAGCTCGGGTAAAAGATGATTTTGGGTGGCCTTGAGCGCGATGATGACCACATCAACGGGGGGCATTTGGCTCGGATCTGTATAGGCATTGACTGTCGGTAAGGTGAAATCTCCTGCTACAGATTCCACAACTAGACCCTGCTGGCGAACATGCTCATAATCGCTGCGCAGCAAAAAATGCACCTCACAGCCTGCCTGCTGTAGCCGCGCACCATAGTAGCCGCCAATGGCCCCAGTCCCAATGATGGCATAGCGTCTGGCTGACATATTACTCATCCTAACTAGTGGAAATTAACGGCTTTATTCTAAATCAGAGTTCGCGGCGATTGGCGCGATTACGGCACGCGACATGCCAATTTAACAATAAGAGATTGGATAGAGGATGCCAGATATGATTAAAAGTTGACGGTAACAAATTTGGCTAAATACTCTTCCAGGAAAATAATGAGATGGCTCTCTGAACAGTTTTTATATTCATACACAATCAGCTTTTCTACGAGCTTTCCTACTAATAATAGAGAGTATTTGAAGCGCTCTATAGTCAGCACTTAGAAATTCGAAATTGTACGTGGATACACGCAAATTATTCTGATGATTGCACTAAGATGTGATCAAGTGTGTATCAAGTTATTTTGATTTTCGGCAAAGAGAACCAGGTCATGTTTTGCCTGTGGTCAGGTTTCCCGTGGCGACTTGTCTAGCTGTCTGATGACAAGATAATTTCCTCGGATGACTCAGGCATATTTACTTAAAGAATGCATCGGGTGTATTTTCACCTCTACCAAGCTATGATTCAAACCGCTTTTAAATCGATTGCTGCTAAAAATGAGACCGCTCTCCAAACAACAAAACTGACGATCGCAGCCACATTCACGGCAGAGCCCCTTCAAGAAACCCTGGAATTTTGGTTGGGCCAGTTTGGCTTAGACTTGTCGGTTACATTTGCCGGCTACAGCCAGGTATTTCAACAACTCCTCGATCCGACCAGTCTGATGGGGCAAAACCAGACGGGTATCAATCTGCTCTTGATCCGGATTGAAGACTGGGCGCGCTTTCAGCTTTCAGCGGATGTCTCTCTAGAGGCCGAGGCAGAAAAATTAAAGGCCTCGCTAGAGCGCAGCACCGAGGATTTTATTGGGGCGATAGACAGCACCCATCGGCGATCTCCTACGCCCTATTTGATTGCTTTTTGTCCGGCTAATCCGGCGCTAGCGCAGCGTGAACTGTACGGACGATTGGAGCAGGCTATTGCTGAGGCGCTGAGTCCGATGCAGGGTGTGTACCTAATGCGCTCGACGGAGATTTTTGCGCAGTATCCGGTCAGCGATTTTTATGATGAAAATCGCGATCGCAGGGGCCATATTCCCTACACTGACCTGGCCTTTGCTGCGCTGGGGACTGCCCTGGCTCGTAAGATTTATGCCCTCCGACGACCGCCCTACAAGGTGATTGCCCTCGATTGCGATCGCACCCTATGGCGAGGCATCTGCGGCGAAGATGGGCCGCTGGGGGTCTCCGTGGACGCACCTTTTCAGGCGCTGCAGTCGTTTATGGTGCGCTGTAGCGAGGCGGGGCTGCTGCTGTGCCTGTGTAGCAAGAATGATGAAGACGCGGTTTGGCAGGTGTTTGAGCAGCGAGACGATATGCCATTAAGCCAAGATCACATCGTCGCCTGGCGGATCAATTGGGACTCTAAGGCAGAAAACTTGCGATCGCTTGCCGCAGAATTGAATTTAGGGCTCGATAGCTTTATTTTCATCGATGACAACCCGGTTGAATGTTCAGAGGTACAGGCGCTCTGCCCGGAGGTGTTGACCTTGGAGCTGCCTGCTGAGCCTGAACACATTCCCGCATTTTTGAATCATGTTTGGCCCTTTGACACGCTCAAAGTGACCGAAGCTGACCAGCAGCGGACGCTGCTCTATCGACAAAACAGGGAACGCAGCCAGTTTGAACAAGACGCCCTCGACTTTAATGCCTTCATCGAAGGACTGGCGTTGGATATTCAAGTGATGTCGCCGTCGCTTGAGCAAATGCCTCGCGTGGCTCAGCTCACCCAGCGGACCAATCAGTTTAATGCCACCACCCGTCGGCGCAGCGAGGCCGAGATTCAGCAACTGTGTGAGGCTCAGGGGTATGGCTGTAGAGCGGTGACTGTCAAAGATCGGTTTGGTGATTATGGTCTGGTGGGGGTGATGTTGTTTCAGCCCCAGGGCGAGACGTTAGCCGTCGATACCTTTTTACTGAGCTGTCGGGTGTTGGGTCGCGGGGTCGAACATCGGATGGTAAATAGTTTGGGTGCGATCGCAGCCGAGCAAGGCTTGAGCACCGTCACGCTCAACTATCAGCCCACCCCTAAAAATCTGCCGATTGCCAATTTTCTCAACCATATCGCTCAATCCGATTGCCACGCAGACCTAAAGAACGCTCAAATAGAGGACAGTCAAGTAGAGGGCAGTCGATATGTTCTGCCGACCCAGGTCGCCCAAGGGTTAACCTTTCAGCCCCTGGCTGAGCTAAACACCTCTCCGCCCGACCCGTCGGCCAAGCCTGTGTTAAAAGAGGTCGCTAGCGTGTCCGATGCTGCTGATATAACGCCCTCCTCCATAAGCCACTCAGCCCTTTGGAATCACATCGCCCGTGATTTGCAAGCCCCGCCTCAGATCTTTAATGCCATCGTTGCCCAGACCCAACGGTGCCGTCGCCTGAGCGAGTGGGCACAGCCGCGTACAGCGACCGAGCAAACGCTGAGCAAAATCTGGGCTGAGGTGATTCGACTCGATCGGGTTGGCCTGAACGACAACTTTTTTGATCTGGGAGGCACATCGTTATTAGCGGTGACGCTCTTTACCCGCATTGAATCCGCCTTTGGCGCACGGTTGCCGATTACCACCCTGATTGAGGCACCCACCTTAGTAGCCCTCGCGGCTGTGATTGATCGGAGCGTTGATCAGACGGTTGATAAAGAGGGGAATCCAGCCCTTGCCGATGCTTGGGGCCCGCTGGTAACGGTCAGGGCCGCGGGGCGCAAATCCCCTCTTTATCTAGTGCATGGCGGCTATGGGGATGTTTTGGGCATGGCCAGCATCGTCCAACATCTGGATGACAATCAGCCGCTGTATACCCTACGCGGTGTCGGGCTAGATGGTGAGCAACTGCCCCTGCCGACGATCGAAGCCATGGCTGCAGAATATGTCAGAGCCATCAAGCAAAATCAGCCAGCCGGTCCCTATTGTGTGGCAGGGCAGTGTGCGGGGGGCATTGTGGCCTTTGAAATGGCTCAGCAGCTGATTGCCCAGGGTGACACTGTAGATTTTTTGGGGCTGTTTGATACACCCCATCCCCAACTTGAGAATCATTTCACGAATCGAGCCCGGCACTATTTTCATAAGCCTGCCTATCGATATGCCAAGTGGGATAGGTCCTATTACGTATTTACAGGGCGCTACTATCTGTGGCGTCTATCTATCGCGCTCAAACACCACTGGCGTGAGCTGCGCAAACTGGATTTATCCGGTCAGCTAGCCTACGTGGGCCAGTATGCTAGTAAGCTGACCAGACCGATGCTCTCGAAACTGGGTATTAAGAAGCCTGCTATCTTAGCCTCACCTTCTAAGCCGCAGAGTCATCAGGCGGATTTACAACCGTCTCCGCAGCAGCCGTCTCCGCAGC
>JBCDDJ010000022.1:0-31633 GCA_039180385.1 Cyanobacteria bacterium P01_G01_bin.38
CCAACCAAGGTCAAAGTCTCTGATGAACAGATGGCAACCCTCAAGCTCACTCGACGTAAAATTTGTCCACAATGGAACTATATTGTTCATCCTCGTGAGTCAGTCTCTCTAGCAGCATGAACTTATTTTTTTACGCTGACTTGATAACCTTCAAAATCCCACATCTGAAATTTAAACGTCTTAGCAATGTCATCGACTACCTTATATTGTGCGGTGGTTCTCATGGTGAAATCGGTCATCAGAGCGTGATCATCTCCTTTTTTCTGAGTTGTTACTTTGATACTGCTTTTAGCGTTAGTTAGCTCTAATGCCGCAGCTTTTAAACTATCGACATTTTGTGGAGAGGGAGGGTTGGAAACCAGGATAATCACTCTGACATTCATCACACTAGGGCCTGATTGGGCAAATTATCTGTCTATTGAATCAGTCTTGTAAATAGACCGCTGAGGTCTCGAAGGCTTCTTCTGGTGTGCCATGGAAGGTGCCGTTATTAAACATGCTGGGCTGGTATTTTTCATTACTGTAGGTGTAAAACGCCATCACCCACTTTGCCTCATCCCCTTGATAGCGCAAGCGACAGAGGTGGATTGGGACCTTTCTTAAATATTCAATTCGTTCTTCCCGAGTACAGCCATATAGCTTTTCGTCGAAGGCTTCTGGGACAAAGGGCTCTGTGTAGGCATCGATGTAGCAGAAATTATTTCTAAAGCGCACATCTAGGCGATTATATTTCCCGGCATAATGCTGCTCGGCATAGGCTAAGATGCGCTGCTTGGTGCTTAACTTAACTCGTTCGGGGATTTTAACGCCGCCTGAATGGGGATCATAGACCCAGGGTGCCATGGTTAAACTCTTGATACCGTCAATTAGCAATGCCTGCTTCAGCCCTACTGTATCATTCAGCTATCTGGTGTAAATGCATCTGTATTGACAATGAGGCATCCCTCACTCAATGAAACTGCCATTCGTAGCCATACGACAGCTCAGTCTTATGAGCGCGGCGAGACTTACTATCAGAAAGGGGCCGTGGTTGCCCTGACGCAGCGAGGCGATACCCTCACTGGGGAAGTTGAAGGGAGCGAATATGAGCCCTATCGGGTGACGCTCCAGTTTGATGCTGGGGGGCTTACCCGCACGCATTGTACCTGTGCCTATGGTTTGCAAGGTTGGTGCAAACACATTGTGGCGACTTTGCTCGCCAGTCTCTATAATCCAGCGAAAATTGAACACCGCACCAGCCTGAGTGAATTGCTCAATCCATTGAATCGTGCTCAATTGCAAACGATATTGGCAAACCTGGCGACAGAACAACCTGCGCTAATCGATACGATTGAGTCGCAAATTCAGCAAACTGTTCCCTCTCAACCAATAGCCTCTAAGCAGGTTGCTCATCGTACTGTTGCCCGGCAGACAGTGATCGACCCTCAACCCTTTCGCCGCCAGGTGCAGCAGATCATCTATAACGCAGAGGGTGACTGGGATGATACATCCGCACTCAACGAGATCAGTGTCCTGGTAGACAAGGCCTATGACTTTACGAATAAAGGCGATGGCGACAATGCGCTGATAATCCTGGAAGCGATTATCGACGCCTATGGAGAAAGCTGGATGAATCTGGATGGGTCCAGTGGCGAGAGCGGCGATTTTTTCTATGAACTGGATGCTGCTTTTACTGAAGCACTGCTCAGTGCGACGATAACCCCCGCCGACCAGGTTAAGTGGCAGGATAAATTAGACGGTTGGGGAGAGGGGGCCAGTGAATACGGCATTGATGATGCTTTCGCCAGAAGTCAAGCGGCCCTGGAGCAAGGTTGGGATAGCCCAACCCTGGAAGCAGTGCTCCGGGGAGAAATGGCAGACGGGTCTGAATTAGAGGAGCCTGATTCTATTGGGGCCATGACGTTAGTCCAGATCCGTCTAAATATTTTGGAACGCCAGGATCGAGATGACGAATATCTGAATCTGGCCAAAGCGACAGCCCATTGGCAGTCCTATCTGACCAGGTTAGTTGAGCTAGGGCAACTTGACTTGGCAATGACCCAGGCCAAACAGCACTTAGACTCTGCCACGACAGCTTTGGCAATGGCCCAGGCGTTGCGGGAAAAAGGTGCACTGGATCAGGCACTGGAGATTGCTGAGGCGGGATTGGCTTTACCGGGCCTGGGCAAAGCTCAACTTGCCCTTTGGACCAGTGAGCTGGCGGAAGGTCTGAGGCATCAGAATACAGGTTTACAAGCCCGAATCACAGCGTTTGAGGCTGCACCGACCCTGGCAGATTATCTAAAAATCCAGGAATTGGCCAAAGCGTCTGAATGGCCCAAGCTCCAGCAGGACTTACTAGATAGTCTGCGCAAACGGAATGTTTTTGCAGATGAAGCTGCGGTGGCGATTTTTCTCCGTGAGGGTTTATTGGAGGATGCCATCAGTGTTGTAGATCAGCTCAGTTCATTTCAAGCTGCCCTAATCAAACAAGTCATGGAAGCTGCGATGTCACAACGTCCCGACTGGGTGATCACCAATGCTCGCCGTCGGGCGGAGTCAATTATGGATGAGGGCAAGGCAAAATATTATCAGTATGCTGTGGAGTGGTTAACAATGGCTTGCAGCGCTTACCAGCAAGCTGGGCAACAGCAGGACTGGCAAAGGTATTATGCTGAGTTGCTGCAAAAACATGCCCGCAAACGGAAACTCATCAATCTGTTGCAAGCCCTAAGGCAACCTTAAAGTGAGGGAACTGCTTTAGATTATTCTTTTACAAGTGTTTAGGGCCGTAGGGCATTTCATCAATGGCAAGCTCCAGTCAGATAACCCTCACTACGGTGGCAGAAGGGTTGACTCTCAAAACTGTGGATAACCTCAAGCGGCTGCTGAAACTGTTGCCCACGAAGGAAAGACCGACTAAAAAGGCGGATTTGGTGAGTCTGATCGCCACCTACCTCGCTGGCCCTGGGCTCAAAAAAAGTTGGCAAGGTCTCGATGAACTCCAGCAGGCCGCCGTGGCAGAAGCGGTTTATGTGACCGGAGGGTTCTATCTATCGGATCAATTTCAGGCAAAATATGGGCAATCGCCAGAGTGGCGCAATAGTTCTTACTACAGCTACAACCAACCGGCGGCTAAACTCAATTTATTTTTCTATAGCCAAGGCTATGGGTATGGCTACATCATTCCTGAAGATATGCAGGCACAGCTACGCGCATTTGTGCCTGAGCCTAAACCGCTTGAGTTAGAGCGTTCAGAGCAACCGCCCCAAACGATGCAGGTAGAGCGGCGGTATTTTGATTATGAGCAGCGTAAGTCTGTGCATACTCAGGAAGAATTGCCAGTAGTGTGCTGCGAGATGGAGCGGGTCGCCCAGCAGGATCTATTGGCTATCCTACGATTTGTGCATTTGGGCAAGGTGGCGGTGAGCGATAAAACCTTGATGCCGACGAAGGCGACGGTGAACGCGATCGCACCCTTACTCCAGGGGGGTGACTACTATACCGACGCAGACTCCCAACCCCAAAATGATTATCAACAACCGATTGGCGCAATTAAGCCCTTCGCCTGGCCCATGATCTTGCAGGGGGCAGGTCTGGCTACCTTAGACGGCAAGAAGCTCCAACTCACCGCCGCTGGCCAAAAAGCCCTGAACGCAGACCCAGCTAAAACCATCAAAGCGATCTGGAAAAAGTGGCTCAAAACCCGAGTTCTGGATGAATTGCGGCGGGTGGATGCGATCAAAGGTCAGATGGGTAAAGGCAAGCGTGGGTTAACCGCCCTGGATAAACGACGGAGTGTGATTGCCCAGGCATTAAAAGACTGCCCGGTGGGACAATGGGTGAACTTTGAGGATCTGACAGACTATATGATTGCCAGTGACCAAACCTTTGAAGTCAGTCGCCATCCCCAAAATTTGTACATCAGCGAAGCAGGCTATGGGAATTTGTACGATGCGGGTGGCTCCTGGAGCATTCTAGAAACGAGCTACATGCAATGTCTGTTGTTTGAATACGCGGCAACGTTAGGATTAATAGATGTAGCCTACGTTAACCCCTATGATGCGCCCGGCGGGGACTGGACTAATTTTTGGGGGGCTGATGATCTGAGCTTTCTCAGTCGTTACGATGGCCTGCTGGCGATTAGACTCACCTCCCTGGGAGCCTTTTGCCTGGGGCTTGAGGCCACCTACACAGCCCCGGCCATTACCACCGAGACCACCCTGCAAGTCTTGCCCAATTTAGACATCGTGATCACCGGGCAACCTCTGAACCCAGGGGAAAACCTGCTCATGGACACCTTTACCCAAAAGACTGCCGATGCTGTCTGGAAGCTCGATCGCGATGCCATCCTCAAGGCCACCGCCGAGGGCCACTCCCTCAAAGAATTCCAGGATTTCCTGGTCCAGGCCAGTGCCCACGCCCTGCCCAAAACGGTACAGCAATTTTTCAAAGATTGCCTGAGTCGGTCAGAAAGTCTGCAAGATATGGGGTTGGCCCGATTAATCGAATGCGCCGATGCTACCCTGGCTACCCTGATTGCTCATGACTCCCGCACCAAAAAGTATTGCCAACTCGCTGGCGATCGCCATCTGGTCGTCCCCCTGGAGGACGAAAACCGCTTTCGGACTGGATTGCGTAAGCTGGGATATACGCTACCGCTTGGTAAAGGCTGAAGGTCTCCCCTATCTCCTCTCTGTCAATAATTCCGAAATGGGCAGGCACAAGTCCAGCTCCTACCTCCCCTGCTCCCCACCATGTCCTACTCCCCCGACAATGCACTGATTATCCAGAGCGATCGCACGGTCTTACTTGATATCCATGCCCCAAAGGCAGAGGCGGCTCAAGCTGAGATCGCGCCCTTTGCCGAGCTCATCAAAAGCCCAGAACACATCCATACTTATCGGCTGAGCCCACTCAGTATCTGGAATGCACGGGCAGCAGGGATGCCGGTATCAGCTATGGTAGCGGCCTTACAGGACAATGCCAAATATCCGATGCCCGAGTCAGTGACCCAGGAACTGGAAGCCCTGGGGCAGCGATACGGATTAACCACCTTAAAGCAGAGAGAGACCGGAATAGTTCTGCACATGGCCGATGCCCCCCTGGCAGAGCTGTTGCAGCGTCATGACCAGGTGAGTCCCCTCTTGGGAGACCGTCTCTCCCCCACAGAATTCGCGATCGATCTGGGCCATCGTGGAGTTCTAAAACAGGCATTGCTGGCGGCAGGTTACCCCGCAGAGGATCTGGCCGGTTATCTCTCAGGAGATGAGTTGTCGCTCCAGTTACTGACCACAACCCGATCAGGAGAGCCTTTCAAATTACGGCCTTATCAACAAGCAGCCGCCGATCTCTTCTACCAGGCAGGGCAAGCCAGGGGGGGCAGTGGGGTGATTGTCCTGCCCTGTGGAGCCGGTAAGACCATGGTGGGCATGGCCACCATGGCCGCCGTGCAACAAAAAACACTGATTCTCACCAGTAGCTTGACCTCAGTGCGTCAATGGCGACGAGAGTTGATAGATAAAACCGATCTCACCGAAGACCACATTGCCGAATACAGCGGTGAACAAAAGGCGACCGGGCCAGTCACCTTAGCGACTTATCAAATTCTCACCTACCGGGCCAGTCAAGACGATGATTTTCTTCACCTGGGTTTGTTTGAACAACAAGCCTGGGGACTGATTATCTACGACGAAGTCCACCTGTTACCGGCCCCGGTTTTTCGCATGACCGCTGAATTGCAGGCTCGTCGTAGACTGGGTTTGACCGCCACCTTGATCCGTGAGGATGGTCGCGAAGGGGATGTCTTTACCCTGATTGGCCCCAAACGCTACGACGTTCCCTGGCGCGATCTAGAAGTTCAGGGCTTCATCGCCACTGCTAACTGCACCGAAATTCGGATTCCCCAAACCGAGGACCGTCAGATGGAGTATGCCATTGCTCCCCGGCGTTATCAGTTTCGCATTGCGGCGGAAAATCCGCGCAAACTAGACATCATTCAGACCATCTTGCAACGGGAAGCCGGACATCGGGTCTTGATCATTGGGGAATATATTAACCAGCTCAAGGCCATTGCTAAACAGGTCAATCTGCCGCTGATTACAGGCAAAACCCCGCAAAAAGAACGGGAGCGATTGTATGCCGATTTTCGTAACCAGGAAATCTCTGGCCTCATCCTCTCGCGGGTAGGCAACTTTGCCCTGGACTTGCCCGATGCGGATGTGTTGATCCAGGTATCGGGCAAGTATGGCTCCCGACAAGAAGAAGCCCAGCGGCTAGGCAGAGTATTACGCCCCAAACGAGATGGCCGCAGTGCTCAGTTTTATACCCTGGTGTCGTTGCGGACCTGTGAAGAAGACTTTGCCCAGCATCGACAATTATTTTTGACAGAGCAGGGCTATCGATATCAAATTGAGATTTTGGATTGAGGACTTCTAAACGAGCCAATCTCACCCTCATTCCAAATCGCGATTTTCAGCCGCCTGCGCTTGCAACCAATCCACCAACGCTGCCATCTCAGTCAGCTCAAGCAATGTCTCTGTCAGCGCCTCCAACTGACTCAACGACAACCCCTGCACCTGAGCCAATACATCCGGCTCCCATTGATCCACCTCCTGGCCCAACTGCCGACTCAGCCGCTGCAACACTTGCTCGCCCATCTGCCGCAGTTGGCCTAACCAATTCTCCAGATCTGCCAACCCCTCAAAATCTAAAAGCGCCTCACCCAACTCCTCCAGCTGCGCCACCGATAACTCTGAAATCTGAGCCTGCTTCTCCGATGACAGCTCACCCACCCGGCGTGTCAGTTGCCGTAAGATAAGGGTTACCCCTTCTTTCTGCATCCCTTCTTCGTAAAACTCTTGAAACACCTTGGTCTGCCTGAGTTCACTGATGCCTAACATCTTGGCTATCTCCTGTCGATTCAGCTGGGGGAACTTGTACACCACAATCGTTTCGATTAATTCTATTATCCTCTCCGTAGCCAGTACTGGCTACGGCTCAGTTTGAGCCCGTTCAATCAGTGCTCTGGCCAAGGGCGCAGCCGTGCTCTCGGGTTCAACCACCAGCCGTACCAACCCTACCCCGACGGTCAGGGGCTCCTCACTAGCCAGGGTATCTAGGTACACTCGCTGACACTGACCACTGGCCAGCAAGCTAGCATAAGGGGCTTGATCCTCGGGTTCAAAGCTAGCTCTGGGATAGAGCACCACCGTCTGCCACCGGGTGATGTCAGGATGCTTCTGCAAGAATAGAAAAATCTCAGCAAATAGCCGTCGATACAGACGCTCATCCTTTTGAAACTGGACTTCGACGAAATAGACCAGTTGGTCAGCCGCTTCCTCAGGGGGTAAGAAAACCCCATCAATGCGAAAAGCCGTTTGCTTCAATTCCACCGAGCTAAATCGATAGCCCGCAGCTGCTGACGCCGACTGACCGATCAGCTCAAAGAAAATGGCAGGGGCCGTCTGAAAGAGCAAATAGAAGAGGGAATCAGTTTTCACACGGGATCAAGCCAGAAATTTAATTCAAACGTACTATATTTCAGGTCTTGGATCAATTTTGCGATCGCAGCCCACGTACAGCAATTGTCCCCCTACAACTTTAATGATCCAGTGACCTATGCCAGGTGTTTCATCTAATCGCCCAGCTCAAATTTGTTTTCCTGAGTTCTAAGTTTTGATATTTGCTGGTTTTGTTTGGCTATACAGATGGCGCGCATAGTTTGATTGACGTACATTCTTGCCTTCGCCTTGCTCTGACGCTGATAGATATCCCGAACAACAGGGCTTTCTGATGCCAGCATTAACGCAACCACCTTGCGGCTTTGCCCATCCTCCAAGGCTCTGCGGCCCACTAGATGATCCAATTGGACGGAATTGCGGGCTGTCAGCCCCTGACTGTAGTGCTGCCAGAGTTCTGAGTAGTCAGGATGAGTCACACCCGTCGCATCCACATCAGTCGCCTCCGCTAGGGCTTCAGACTGCCCTGGTTCAACCTGTCGTTCAATTGTTTGATCGAGTCGATCAATTGCTGCTGCAAGGCGAGTTCGGTTTTCAGCTGCGTGTGCCAGCTGCTCAAGGCCGAGATTAACTAACTCAATTGCGTTTGCAAGGTCCCCTGCGACTTCTATGAGGGCCTGCTGGTCATGGTAGTTTCTAATTGCTTCAGAAAGGGGACCAATATGCCGCTCAAGTTCTGCGGCAAGACTTGTAAGTCCGTTGTCATGGCCTGTGATATTTGCTCCAATTGGTTCATCTGCTGTTGAAGGGATTCGAGCTGGTTCAGCACCTCTGTCATTGATGACGTTTGAGATACGGGCTGTCTCAGGGTTTTGATTTCCTCCCTCAGAGGCTGTAAACATTTCTCGAAGACGTGCTCTAATGCCTCGTTCGATAGCGATTGGATGATGGCTTTGGGTTTGCGGGGTCTGGGCATGGTTAATCACCACCTTGAATAAGGGAATATAGTCACTCGTGTTTTCTTTCGCTCTGGAGGTTTGGGCTTGCTGCATCAGCCCAGCCTTGTCAGCCGTGTAAAGGGTCAGATGATGCTTGGCGCGGGAGACGGTCACATAGAAAGATTCGCGGTTCGTCGTGGTGCTATCCATCAGGGCCAGCACCCGCTCAGCCGTTTTGCCCTGGCTGCTGTAGGTGGTGCTCACCCAGGCATAGTCCACATACTGCTTGCCGCTGAGATTGATCTGTTTCGACTGGCCTTCGCTGTCGATAATTTGAGCGGTACCGTCCGGTTGAATTTGCTCTACGGTGAAGCGCTGGCCGTTGCGTTTTTTGGCGGCTCGGTCGTTTTTGGTCCATCGCAGTTGGTCGCCGGGCGCGATCGCAATCTCTTGAACCGTATAAACGGACTTGCGATCGCACCTCCCCGGATCAACCCCCATCACCTGCCCCCCAGGCGTCTCCACCAGTAGTCGCTGAGTTTCCCGATCAATCGACACCACCGTATACTGCTGCCCCTTCAACAGTCCCTGCTTCTTATAATCCTGTGTCGGCACCAGCACATCTCCCGGCTGATACACCTTCACATAACAAGCCTGAGCCTTGGTGATGTTCTTCTGGCGTAGCCCAAGGACAGTGAAAGCATCCTGCCCCAAACTCCCTTCAGTCTGAAGGGCAGCCCGAAGGGTTTGTGTCAGCGCCAATCGCTCCTGATTAGTGCCTGCTAGTAGTAACGTTTTGGCCCTGTCGTCCGGCGACAGCTTCAGATAATCCTGGGCAAGCTGCTCCCGTCTGAGATCGGCATTCTCAATTTCCTGCAAGCACCCCGCATTATCCAGCGCATCAATCCCCTGAACTGCTTTGTCTTGGGCAATCAACTGCACCGCTGTCTTAAGTTCCCGTGTCTGCTGTCGCAGCGTTTCATCCAAATGAGCGGTGACAATGCCCCCTGCCTGCAAACTCTTGAATGGATTCCCAGCCTCGACTGCCGAGAGCTGTTTGGTATCGCCCACCAAAATGACTCGGGCTTGTTCAGTAGTCGCGCGAGCCAGCAGGGTATGGGCATCCTTCATGCTGAGTAGTCCGGCTTCATCGATGATCCAAAGCGATTTCAGTCCTCTTCGATTCTGAGCTTGAGAAGCCAGCAATGCTGCCACGGTCTCTGTCTCAATCCCCAACGCCTGCTCCAATCCATGCGCCGCTTCCGCACTGGGGGCAAAGCCTCTGACCTGGATACCTTGAGCCTGAGCAATTTGTTTGAGGGCATTCAGCGCATAGGTTTTCCCAGACCCAGCGGAACCCTGCCAGGCGATGAACTGATCTGGGTTAGCGCAGGTTAGCCAAATTGCCTGCCGCTGTTCTTGGGTAAGCGGGATGTCGGCTAGGACTTGATTGATGTGGACATCTGGTGCGATCTCGCCCCCCTTTCCTTTACCTTGCTGCATCAACCGAATCGTATTGAGTTCCAGGTTTAGGGCGGCTTGGGTCGTGAACTTTTGTGCTTCGACTTTGATGAGATTGGAATTGGTTGCGATCTCACCCTGCAACTCATCCCAACTCTGCTCCCCCAGATGCTGCTCAAATACAAACCGCTCCAGGTGGGTTTGCCCAAAGACGGCATCTCGCTTACCACAATGCTGAATAGCAGGTTTCAGATTTGCCTCAGCAGAGACTGCTTTTTGGGAAGCAATCTCAACTTCCTCTTGCGGCAATTCCGGCAACTCAAAACCCTTGAGCTGGACAAACGCCCTCCACCCCTTCACCAATCGAGTAGCTTCAGTTAATTTTGGTTTATTTTTTCGCGTCTTCAGGTTCGCTGCTTCCCGCAACAGCATCTCTGACTGGATCTCTTTGCCATTCGAGGCAGTCGGTTTCTTGCCTTCAGCTTCCCATTGTTCCAACAGAGCTAGAATCTGCTTTCGCCTCGTGGAGAATGCTTTCAGTAATTCAGGAGAATAGCCCTTCAGCTCAAACTGACCGTGGAGTTTTTGCTCAATTTGATAGCCCTGCTGCTGAAGCAGGTGGGCCAGTTCGTTCTGGTAGAGCTGACCGAGGAGTTTTTTATTTGCGATCGCACCCTCATTACTGAAACTAGACCAGCGACCATCGGGCAACTGAGTAGCATTCATCACCACACAATGACTATGCAGCTGGGGCTCTACCTCCCGACTGGTGCCGTGGGTAAAAACTGCCGTAACCAGGTTCTGCGTCGTCACCCGCTGTCGTCCCGTTTCCGTTGAAATCCGGGTCTGGGCATAGCGTTCTTCCAGGACTGATAGGGCTTTTGCCACTGCCTGATGATGGGCCTTTAGCACCTGCTCATCCTGTTGCACCAGGGCGGCAATACTCACACTCTTTGGCGCACTGAACGTAAAGTCCGTCGCAGCTCGCCGCTTGTCTGGGTCTACCTTTCGACTGAACATCGCCTGCCCATCCGGTGTTTGCCCTCGAAGCAGTTGCCGGAACGTTTCTGTATCGACATCCCCCGAGAGCCCCAAATTCTCAGCACCTTTCCCCACCCAGCGAGAGGGCGACACGCCCTCCTCCTGGCTGTAGTAGTCCTCTTTTGAGTAGTAATGGGCGGCCTGATGGGCCGATAGATTACTGGTGGATAACACGGATGCTCTAGGTCTAAAACAACACGTTGATGTAGCGAACCGTGGTAGATGCGATAAAAATCGTTAAACGGATTGACCTGTGGGGTTTAGGGGACTTTTTGCCAGAAATTTGGCGTCCTGTGTGGCCTCTCCGTGAAGCCCCGGATTGGGGCGTAACGAGTAAGACGAAACTTGAATCTTAAATCCTAAAATAACTGAATTACGCTTTATTTGATCTACTTTGTTTACTATTGTTTTTATTTGTATCTTGATTAAACTATTCTCTGAGACCCTCACTATCATTACGATGTAGCGTTTGGAATTTAATCCATGACTTTAATCACTGTTGCAGTACCCACGGTTTATCTGGCCGGGGATATCGGTTCTTCTAGCTCCAAGTTTTTCTATCGGGTTCAACCGAACCAAACGGTTCCGCTTTGGATGGAGCCTGAGGTGGTGGATAATTTATCGATGGGGGCTTTGCCGAAGCTGATGGGGGGTGGTCGCCCGCAGGATAATGCCTGGTTAGTTGTGGGTGAACAGGGCATCCTGGTTGGCGATGCTGCTAGGGCATTGCTGGAACAAAATAGTCTGGTGGCAAATAAGGCTGATCATGCAGCTTATAAAATTGCTGCTGCATTGGGAGTGATTGCTGAACTGGAGGGCTTGCCCAGTGACTATGAGGCGATAGTCTGGTTAGCCTTACCCCTGGCGGAGATGAAAACCCGAGAAGAGATCTCTGAACAACTGAAGGTGATTTGTGAACAGGGGTTTAATTGTCGTGGGAAAGCCCAGCGGGTGAAATTGACACTACGATGTCTGCCGGAAGGGTTTGGGCTCTATCTCAATCGCAAGCAGCAGCTCAAGCAAGTGGGTAAATCAATTGAGGCGCGTCGCACCCTGGTGGTGATGATGGGCCATCGGAATCTCTCGATTCTCAACTTTGAAGGGGGTTCATTGCGGATGGGGGGATCTAATTCCAATGGCCCTGGTTTCTGGCCTATATTTGAGAAATCGGCTCGCTCTCTTGGGGTGACGATTAGTGACTATCGAGCCTTGACGAATGCGGTGATGACGGGACAGCCCCAGCAGATTTCACCTGCCCGAGGCAAGCTATTTGACTTTGGGGAGATGGTTGAGGCGGTGCGGCAGTCGTACTGGAAAACGGTGAGTGTTTATTTGCGAGATCATTTGCTCCCCTGGCTAGAGACTCAGGCGGCAGATGTGTTGGTCAGCGGCGGGGCGACCGCCGTGTTTCAAGATCAGTTGAGTACCTATTTTGAGGAGCTTGGAGTTCGAAATGTGATCTTTGCTGATGGTGAGATGGATCGGTTAGTCACGGTGGTGAGCCAGCTGCCAGAGGTGGCGATGAATCCATCTTTGCCGTTGCGGATGACCGATTGTTACGGTCTCTTTCAAGGGCTGATGGGTAAGGTGAACAAGGTAACGGTGTAAGGAGAGTCAAATGCCTCGAAGACGCAAGGACAGCAGTGAGGAGCAGCAGCGGATTCAGTTTGCTTTCAATGCCCACCGGCACAAACCCATTGGCAAGGTGTTTGAGTATCTGTTGCTGAATGAGCAGATTCCGAATCGTATTGGTAAGCAAAAGGGGCTGGATGCGATCGCAGCTTTCTGGCTCCCCTATGCTTATCAGGCTGAGCTAGGGGAAGACGAACTCAAGGTGATGGCTCAGGAATCAGTGACGGCTTTAACCAAGCAGATTAACCAGATTTGTCAGACCTTTGGCATTGAGAATCCCCAAATGACTCAAGTGGGACCTGTGTTGAAGCAGGTGATTGAGGAGACGGTGGCGGAGGTGATGCAGCATCTGGTGGTGACGGGGGCATCTGTGGGTCAGATTCAGGGAGCATCTTCTCGAGTTGGACAAGCGCCTACTGAGCTTGTGTCTTCGAGTGCTGAACCGGAAGCGGGGATTGATTTTGATGATGAGACGATGTTTGGTGAGATGGATGATGCTTTGTAGGTGAGGAGAGTGATGGTGTTACACCCCAAGGAACCGGAAAAGGAAGCGGGACAAAAAGCGCGGCAGGCTTACCTGGCCATAGCGCAGCAGGTGATTGGTGAGTCAGCGTTGGATTACACAACGCTTTATCAGCGGTTTGCCCAGAATGATTGGGCGGCGATCAAGTTGGATGACTCGGTGGCAGCAGCAGCCCTGAAACAGGGGCATTCCCCCAAAGAGACAGCGTTAATATTGCACCAGGGGCCTTACATGCAGTATCAGGTGCATCACCAGAAGGCTCCGGTTCCGGCCATGAGGCAGTATATCAAGGTAACTGTGATGCAGGCAGTGCAAAGAATGAGGAAGACTCGGACGGCACAAGTAAAATCCCAGGGTCAATCAGTCACGCGTGATTTGGATTTGGAGTAAGGATCGAATTCTTGTTGGAGTGTAACAAGAAAGACGTTGACTGATTTTTGAGTACAGAGCACCAGTGAGATGGCTGCGTGCATCAACAGAAGTCATAGGTTATCGAACGATCCTCGCAATTAACCAGGCACTGAGCCTTGTTAGAATTGTCTGGTTTCTGGGCCATTTAAGCTGACAGTGCAGCGTGTTGTTAGGCCCTGCAAATCTTTGAAATTGACCACTTAGCTGCTTGGCTAAACGGATAGCTTGGTAAGTGCCATAGCCTCCATCAAATGTCTTTTTAATGACCTGATGGGTATTGTTATTGATGATCTCTATAGAACATTCGTTTCGCGTAGAGCGACAGACGACATCAATAAAGGTTACATGATGACCATACTTACCAATATTACATAGTGCTTCTTCTAAAAAGAGACAGAGTCCTCGCTTTTGCATCTTGCTGAGCTTACAAGCATCTAAAGGAGAGAAATTAGGCATCATACAAGCTTTGAGACTTTGAAACGCAGGAAACGGACGGCTCAAGGTATGTTCAAAGACTTGAAAGAGAAGTTCAGAAAGCTGATCTTTGAGATTGAGGATCAAATTATCATCCAGGTGAATATAATCTTGAAAGGACAGGCCCTGTTGTTCCATCAACTCGTATAGTGTCCTGAGTTCTTGATCAAGGGTTTCCAATCTTGAGGCAAGTGTTTCAAGAGATGCCGATTTAGACTGAACCTGACGAGACAGCAATGCGAGGGTTTGTAAGGGACCATTATGAACTGCTTCAAAAGTTTGTTCGATAGTCAAACGCCGTTGCTCTGAGAGTTTTCTTAAGTTGCGATCGAACCAAGCTGTTGTCAGGCCTGCATTGATCAAGGCCAGCAACGGTGGGACTAGAGGAATCCACCAGCCGCCAAGCAGGAGACTTTTGTAGCTGACGACAACCAGGCCAAAGCTAGCAAAAATTAGGGCGCTGAAGGTTTTCCAAGGAGAGCTTAAGGCTAAACCAAAGCTTATCCCTAGGCTTCCCCAAAGTAGAATCCAAATATACTCTAAGCCCTCCGGTAGGGTATTGAGCGAGGGGCGACCTTGAAGAACAGTTTGTAACAGTTGCTCAGTTGCATAGGCGTCGATCTCAATCCCATAGAGTCGCTGATTGTGGCGAGTGTTATCGCCTGTTTGTTGAGCATGTAATGTGTTTGATCGCGCCGCTGTAATAAAGGTGTTGTTTAGGCTGCTAGCTGCCATACCCATAATAACGATGCGATCGCGAATCAACGCTGAGTCAAACCGCTGATTGAGTACATCAGACAGCGCTAACACTGAAAAAGGCTCCTGGGCAGTTGAGAAATTGAGTAATATTTGACTGCCATTGGCATCCGCCCAGTGATAACCGCCTGTGTTAGGGCGAAATTGAGTAATCTGAGTTGTACCCAATCGAAGGGGTTTGTGTAAGGACTGTAGCTGTAGAGAAATATCTTCCTCAGCTAAATAAAGTCGAGCCAGCTGGAGTGGAAAGGAATAGCGCATCTCGCCTGTCCAAGTCCGACTGGCTAAAATCCTGCGTCGAACCTTCTCATCTTGATCTACCAGCGTATCGACAAAGCCAATGCGATCCGAGGGAATCCCAGGTGGCGAAGATACATTTAAAGATTCGTCTTTGTTCAGTGCAATATCCGTGCCAACTATGTTGGAGTAGCTTCCTAAAACATTTTCTAGCTCAGCCGCATTGGTGTCATTGGGCAAGTCGCGAAGCAGGCTAAAACCCAGTACTCTAGGCTCGGCTGTCTGTAAGATTTTGATGGCATCTGCCAGATTTTTATTAGGGATAGGATATTGTCCGGCGGCTTGAATATCTTGCTCGTTGATAGCGACTAAAGCAATTTGATGGCTAGGCGCTTCGGCACCTCGCTGGCGCATTAGCCAATCAAAGGTGGTTAATTCAAAGCCTTCGAGGAGACCGCCAGCCCTTAATCCGACCACCACCAAAATGACGAAGAGCCCAGGAGGGGCAGCTTCACGCCAAAGTGGAAACCAGCTTTTAGAACAGGGGTACAACTTAGTCAACTAGCCCTAACTCATAAACAATTCTCCAAGCTTCAATTCTAGGATCTTTATCCGGATCATCGGGAATACCTAGGCTATCTTGAAGTCGCACCCAGTAATTACGAATGGTGCGATCGCTTACTTTCATCTTTTTAGCAATGGCTTTGTCTGTTAAGCCCTGATGAAACTTAAGTTTCAAGGCGCTTACCCATCGAGAATCTAATTCCACGCAGCCAGCCGGGAAAAAATGATCGTTGAGCCCTGTTTTTTTAGGCCAATAGATAGAACCGCGCAGAGCTAGTTCGGTTGCTTCTAACATATTCGCGAGGGGTTCACGTTTGTCTAAAAGCGCAAAGCCGCCTTCATAGGTATTCACAACCGGGCGAAAACGAAAAACTGGCTGGATATTGGTACTGAGTACTATCAGGTTAGGGCCGGCACCAGAGTTTAGGGCTTGCTTCAAAAAATTGAGTCCAACCTGACGCTGGGCAGGTTCACTTGTGTCTGCAGGAATACTTAAATCTAGAATGAGTAATCGAACGGTGTGATGGTTGCGAAGCAGCTTTTGAGTCTCAGCGAGATCGCGAGCGGTTAGGATTTCAGCGGTTGGATACTGGCGCTGCAAAGCTGGAACGGTGCCATTTAAGATGGCCTCATGATCATCTACGACCAGTATGCGGAAAGTAACATCTGATGCTGGCGCTTGTGCAGTTCGAGCGCGACTACTGGGGGGTGAGTACGACTTGATCATCATTAAGTTAAGAAGCTCAGGGAACTTGACTGGAATGTCAAATGATTCACAGGATAGGCTTTATGCTCAATTGAGATCTTCAATTTGAAAAAAATTGAGGATTTATGCTTAATTCTAAAGAGTAAACACCAATAAACCACTAAAATTATGCATAACTTATTGCCTCACAGTGAAGTTTTCTTGAAGATTATGCATTCTGATGAGCACTGAAGCTTGGCATACGAGCAAATTCGGAATTCATGCCTGCCTGCTAAACTGGATTGCAAAGCATCTTTTGAAATCCAACCAATGGCAAAAAACGCTGCCAAGGAACTGTTGGTCAATTGATTAATAAAAAAGGGGTGAAACGGCAAAGTAAAAAATCCTGTAGAAAGGATTTTACAAGTCGTTTTGAGAGAGTTCTAGGAGAGTATTAGGAGAATCGCCCTAAACCAAACGTTTTTGAGAATGGGTAATCAGCATTGGAAAACCTCCAAAACGATGTCATAGGTGGGTAGGATTGCAAATCTATCTTGGGTGGAAGCCACAATCACAGGTATTGTATCGAAAAATTAGTTTTTTTTCCGTTAGCACACAGTTTTAGTTGGCCTATCGACGCAGAGTTAAAATTTATCTCCTACACAAAATTCAGCAACCAGAAGAAATCTGGATGTTGTCTAAGGGATTTTGAATTCTTTGCCTAACGAATTGTTCTAAATTAACTCACACGCCTGTATTTAGAAAGTTGTCAAAAGGAGGCTGGATAGGTAGGCAATATATCTGGTGCAAATGTGGTGCTGACCGGGGAAAAAAGGTCTGACGATGGAATTAAGCTATCTCCAAGCGTGCCTGAAGACAGACGATTGCCTGAAGACTGGCCCTGATATAACAGGGCATCTTGCTCCACCAAGGTTGCTGAGGTTGGGGACGAAACAGGACGAATTTGCACCGCACCTGTCCCTGCACCAAAGACAATGCTTCTATCTTCATTAAGAGTCATTTGGTTACCTTGATTCGTAAAGTCAGTGCTATCGCCCAGGGGCACTTCAAGCGCAATCTCACCGGTTTCCCAATCTAACCCCCAGAAATAATAGTTAGCGTCTTGACGACCCGTGCCATAAACGAGGTCTGAGCCGTCACTGTAGGTTAATACATTGTTAAAGTTAACGACGTCGGTTGACCAAACTAAATCCAAGGTTCGAGTTTCAGGGCTCCACCGAAGTTTCTGAACCCCGTTAAGCGGATCGGAGTCCAGGGTTAAACCGTTGTACTGTGCGATCGCAATATCATATCCCCAAACCGTTGGCGAATTTTCAGCGGTAAACCCTTCTCCATCTGGGGTCGAATAGGGAAGCGGCACAACGGCAGCCACCCGTCGAGCGTGGCCAGGTAGGCCGGCCCAATCATCTGGAATCTGATCGCGCCAGAGCGCAACCATATTATTGTTTGGAGAGTGACCATCGGCAACCAACACAAGCTCATCCATGCCCTCAACACCCATGAGGGTCGGGGTGGTGCCGCTGCCCGTACAGGTTTCTCCCAACAGTGCAGCAAAGAGCTCCCTGATCGGTCCACGGTTGATGTCCTCGCAGCCAGGCCCCCTAAAATCGTAAGGAACTTCCCAACCTAAACTCAATTCCTGATTTTGCCAGTTGACCCTCAGCATTCGGTCAGTTGTCACAATATAAATGCCGCCTTCCTCATCTATGGAAAACGCATTGTGATAGTTAATCTCCCCCTCATCTTGAGGCAGTTCTAGTACTCGATACTCATCGAAATCAGGACTGATGGCCCCAACATAGCCCTCATCAGTGGTAAAAATTGTCCAGCCGTCATAAGCAACATTTACGTGGGCCGAGCTGCCCAGAACATCCTCCGGTAACTCAAATGTATCTTCCAAAACAATTTCTGAGTTAGGATCGCTCGGATCAGCCTCACCATAGCGATAAAATTTTCGTTCGCCTGGGTCAGGTACCAACACCTTATTCCCGGCCAATAAGATCAGATTCCAATGAACAGAAAAAGGATTGTAATCAATTCGATGCCGGTCAATGACGCTAAAATCGTTGTCAATTGAGAGTTTGAAGACATGGGTCGTGGTTGCTCCCCAGGCCACTCGCTCCCCGTTGGGATATTGCTCAGAGATCAGCGTCCAGGGAGAGACGCCCCCCATCAACCAGGGCTGAACTGTTTCGACAGCTAGCAAGTCCGCCGGTTCTGGCCCCCTCAAACTAGTAGAGGCTTGAGCGTAAGAATTGAGGTGATAAACAGGCCAGGGAGAATCGGCGAGATAGGGATTTACTGGCGGTAGAAAACTGTCTACTGGCTCCAAGGGCAGCAAGGGATCCTGATCGGAATTGAGAGGCAACGTTGAAGGGTCTTCAGTAAGCATATTCTGCCTTGAACTCAGCTACTCGGGTATGGCACGTCCGACTGATGTAACAGTTACTCACGCATAATCTTTCTGCAAGTTGCCCATCTCTTCAATATACTGCCAAAAGTCATACTGCCAAAAGTCAAGATTTAAGCGTGTCCCAAATAAAAGCTGTCTCAACAGCTTGCACAGACTCAAGGGCAGGCTCACTAGTAAGTAGCAACCGTAACAATATCTTCTGCGATCGCTTGCAAAATTGCCTTAGAAGAGTCTCTTATAAATAAATGCCCACCTGGAAGTAAGCGCAGTTTAGAGCCCTTTGTGGTTTGTTTATCCCACGCCTCAAGGCTGTTGAAGGATACTCTATGATCCTGCAATCCTCCAAAAATGGAGATCGGAGCAGCTATAGGCTCATCCGGTAAGTAGGCATAGGTTTCGTTAATAGCCAAATCGGCTCGAAGAATTGGCAGATAAATCGCCATGAATTCGTTGCTTTGCAGAACTACCTCAGGTGTGCCGCCATAGCTGCGCAGCTCCGCCTTGAGCCCACTATCAGGTAGCGTATGTATCCACGGTAAAGGCAAAGGCACCTGGGGGGCCTGACGGCCCGAGACAAACAGCCTCACTGGCAATGGACAGCCCTGCCGTCTCAAATAGCGCACCCACTCGAAACAAATCAGAGCCCCCACACTATGCCCAAAGCAAATAAACTGTCGATCTAAATAGGGAAGAAGCGCTGAGTGCATATCAGCCACTAAAGCACCAATATCTCTAAAGGGAGACTCCCGTAAACGAGTCTCACGACCAGGATACTGCACGGCACATATTTCTATGCCCGGTGACGCATGCGCTCCCCAAGGTCGAAATGTTGAAGCCCCTGCCCCTGCATGGGAGAAGCAAAACAGACGCATTGATGCGTCAGGGTCAGGCCTTGGGAAAACAACCCATGGATTAGTAGGGCTCATTCATTAATCTCTCAGGGGTAGGCGCTTAAACCTACCCTCCAAAAAGGACACCTGTCTCATCCGGCAACATGTAACTTGAACTCCTAATCTTATTGGATGTTCCCTAATTGGACGCTGCTTTGTAGCACCAAGGAATATCCGACAAGCCTACAGACACTTAGCCTCACCAAGACTAGTCTCACCAAGAACAGTGGGTGGAGTTCCACAATCTATATCCCCAACCAGTAAGGTTACACAAGTGTTTTTAACACTGCTTTCCAGATTCGGAAAATCCGAAAAATTAAGACTTTAGCAGTGCTTACTAGGTGCCTTTACTTTAACTTCATATTTTGTTTGCTTTAACTTTATCTCTTGCTAGACAGTAGAGTACTCCTAGATGACGGTTGAATTGAGCCCACCCAAATAACAGAAAACGCCACAAAATTGGTAAAAGTATTCTCTGAAACGGTATATCTAAAACATATTCCGTAAACTCAGGCTGGTACTAGGGGACATTATCCGCACATCTGGATCGTTTTTAGCAACGAGTAATTTGATAGCGAGTCATCCCAGTTCCACATATGGCTACATATCTCGAAGACCCTTTGGTAGGGGAGACGGCGACAACCGGGGGGAAATATGTGCATCTTCAAATCTATACTTTAAAGTCTGTGTTGTTATAAGTAGGTGGACAAACTGTTTAATATTCCGAGAACTGCCAGTTAAGCATCTCAGCGATTCAGAGCTACGTTTACTGATGGCTCTTACTTAACTTGTTTAATCGCTGATATTAGGGTGCATCAGCTGTCTGATAGGGCTTCAACTAATGCACGGCATTTAGCCTCTGAGTCAGACTTTTAGTCGCTTTCGAGCGAGGGTGAAGGCTGGATTTGCTCCAGATTCGGAAGAGGCCCAGCCCGGGGGGACAGATTTATGGATTCTTTATTTCTTAATGGTAATTAGAAGGGTGCCGAAACCGATGACGCTATTCTCAGAATTCTCAGAAAAAGACGTTAGCTTTCTGAATGTTCATCAATTGAGAAGAAAATTTTTCCAGGGTCTGCCTGTCTACTTGGCGGTGACTCTATGTTGCTTGGGCAGCATCAGCCAGGCAGTTTTTCTGGTTCAGCCAGCCCTGGCATCCTCCAATACCTTTAGCTTCGATATTTTTAACCACGAGCTTCCGCCTCAGACACGAGGAGGCTCTACAGGGTCAAGGTGAAGGGGCTTTGGGAGAAGCTGATGCGTGAATAAATTTTGAATAATACCGTTTATGGCTGTTTGCAGATCTTGCTTGGTTTTGGGGTTGTTTCGAATTCTCTCACGGGCCTGTCTTTGCTTCCCTCGGTTGCTAAGTGTTGCACACTCTGCCTCAGAGCGAGGGATTAGCTCTTAATGTTTTGCTGAAACCCCAGACTTTTTCTTGAAATTCGTTTTTTCCCAAAATGGAAAGCTCTGAAGAGAAGATTGTGAAAGTATGTAAGGAAGGGACACGTTCAGTACACAGGGATCAGTAAGCGTAGGATGTATTGTTTTATCTAAGCTCGGTTTGGATGCGTTTAAATTTGCTGTCAGCGTTGAGCGCTGACGGTGTTTGAATCGGCTTTAATCTACATTTGTTTGTCCTTTATGATGGGTTGAGGGTATGTAATGACACTCTCGATACGGCCAAATGCTCAGAAGGCTTTAGTCTCAGCACCACTGCCCGAGGGCACTTCGACGTTTGTTGATATCTTATGTTATAGGGCGCAGACTTGCCCTCAGCAGCTCGCCTACACGTTTTTGCAGGGTGAGGATGAGATTGGCTCTTTGACCTATGGTGAGCTAGATCTCAGGGTTCGAGCGATGGCTGCTTTTTTGCAGTCCAAGTTACCGAGAGGCTGTAGGGTTTTGTTGGCTTATCAACCGGGCTTAGACTTTGTTTTAGCCTTTCTAAGCTGCCTGTACGCTGGGGTGGTCGCAGTTCCAGCCTACTCTCCTCGACGCAATCAGAAGACATCTAGACTGCGTTCTATTGTTGCCAATGCGGAGATTGAGTTTGCACTGACAACCTCTCAATTGCAGCCCTCATTTCAGCATTTTTGCGGTAGTGACTCTGTGTTGTCAGGCTTGCGTTGGTTAGTCACTGATCAGGTAGACCAGTCGTTATCACATCAATGGCAGTATCCGGATGTGTCTCCTGACGCATTGGCGTTTTTGCAGTACACGTCTGGCTCGACGGGTGATCCTAAAGGGGTGATGGTGAGTCACGCCAATCTCTTGCACAATTCGTCTGTCATTGCTGACTGCTTTGGTCATGATGCCGAGAGTCAGGGGGTGATTTGGTTGCCGCCTTATCATGACATGGGGCTGATTGGAGGGGTCTTGCAGCCGCTTTACATCGGATTCCCGGTGTGTTTGATGTCTCCTGTCGATTTTCTGCAAAAGCCACTGCGTTGGCTGCGTGCGGTTTCTCGCTACCGGGCAACCACCAGCGGGGGACCTAACTTTGCCTATGATTTAGCGGTGCGCAAGGCCACCCCTGAGAAGTTAGCCGCCCTGGACCTGGATCTCAGCAGTTGGGAGGTGGCGTTTACCGGGGCTGAGCCGATTCGAGCTGAAACGCTCGATCGGTTTGCGGAGGTTTTTGAGCCGTATGGGTTTCGTCGAGAAGCCTTTTATCCTTGCTACGGCATGGCCGAATCAACGCTGATTATCTCCGGGGGTGAGAAATTGACCCCACCCACTGTCCGTCACGTGAGTGCAGATGCGTTAGAGCAAGGGCATGTAGAGCATATAGGGTTTGATCGAAGCGATGCTCGAGCCGTGGTGAGCTGTGGTCGCAGCGTTTCGGGTCAGACGGTGATGATTGTCAATACTGACAGCTTGCTGCGGTGTCCAGAGGGTCGAGTTGGAGAGATTTGGGTGTCGGGGGGCAGTGTTGCCCAGGGCTATTGGAATCAAGCGAAGGAAACGGAAGCATACTTTCGGGCTTGTCTGGCTGAAACAGGGGCTGAGGCTGAAAAGGGATACTTTATGCGGACGGGCGATTTGGGCTTTGTGGATGGAGAGGATTTGTTTGTCACCGGGCGACTCAAAGATTTGATTATCATCAGGGGGCAGAATCACTATCCTCAGGATATCGAGCTGACGGTAGAAAAAAGCCACTTGGCCCTGCGCTCTAATGCGGGTGCGGCTTTCTCAGTTGAGCTTAAGCAAGCTGAACGGTTAATCATTGTCCATGAGGTTGAGCGTAGCTATCTGCGGCAGCTTAACGCTGAGGAAATCTTGAAGAGTATTCGTCAGGCAGTCACGACCCACCATGCGTTGGAGGCCTATGCGATCGCACTGGTCAAAACCGGCAGCATTCCCAAAACCTCAAGCGGCAAGATTCGCCGGCGTGCCTGTCGCGATGCTTTTCTAAACGGCGATCTTAATGTTGTGGCTGATTGGAGTCGAGATACCCGACGAAAAGCCACCTTTCAATCGCTTCAGCATCAGATTGATTCTATCTTTCAGCAGATAGGTCAGAAAGATATGGGTCAGAGCGATGGCTGATAGTCCCTAAGTGTGCTTCAAGAATGACCGTTTTCAGCCGAGTTTTACTCGACTGTGTAAATTGCCCCAGACAGGAGAAACAGCCGATATGGAAAAGATGACCTCTACTCTGCCATCTGCCGGAGACATTCAAACCTGGATGGTTTCCTATCTAGCCGATGCGCTAGAGATGGAATCAGACGATGTTGAAACAGATGTCCCCTTTGATAGCTATGGCTTAGACTCATCTGCTGCCATCGGCATGACCGGAGAACTCGAAGACTGGCTAGGGTCAGAGGTAGACCCGACGGTGATTTACGACTACCCCACAGTCCAAGCCCTTGCCCAGTATTTGGGAGAGCCGAAATCTGAGTGACCTGGAGAATCTTGATGACTGATTCTTACCCGCCTGATAAGTAACGTATGCTACAGGGATTTGTTTATTATGAAAAGCGTGAGTACGCCAACGGCTGATGTGAGACCTGCTTCGACCCTCTCCTCTCGACCTGATGGGAAGCATTTTCAGCTCATTAACAGAACCTATGAAAATAACGCTGCCTCTGACTATACAGAGAAAATTGAGGCCTTGGGTAAGGCTTTTAATTATCAGGACAACCGTGATGTCCACTGGGGTGAGCGAGAATTTTCAACCTTGTATGGTACACCCCTCTATGAACATGCTTCGGCCAGTCAAAAGCTGGCGCTAAATCACCTGTACTGGGTTGGGCAGTACAACCACACCGCGAATGCCGAAGCCAACACCATGCTCTACAATCAGGTGACAACGGGGGTGTTTGCCCACTTGGGTGGCTATGAAACCCTTTGCCAAGAGCTCGATTTTGAAACTAGCCAGGAGCGGTTTCACATCAATACGTTTCAGCGAATCGGACTCAAAACTAAGATTGCGCTGATGGGTAAATCTTTTTTGAGTACCCGGGTGAGTTCAAAAAAGAGTTTACTCTCAACCAGTACCCGACTGGCCAGCAAAGCCGCTCCCAAATTTCTCTCGAGCGCGTTTGAAACCCGATGGGGGAGTGCTAAATCTGGAACGCTACAAGATACCTTACTGAGGGCGTTTACCCGTCGCATGTACGGCGAGCAATACTATTCGCAGTACCTGTCAGCCCGGCAAGATGCCCCTATCCCCACGGCTACGGGGGGTTTGGCTGGTAATACAGCATCTCCGTCGGTGATTAAGTTCTTGACCCTAAACTGGGGCAGTTCTCCTTTCATGGCCTGCCACTATTACACCATGCGAATGGTGGCGAACATCTCACTCAAGGGTTTTGAACATCAGTACTTTAAACGATTTCGCAAACTTGAGAAGCAGGGGCAATTCGTTCCTGCACCGACGGCGGTTTCCTACAATCACCTGCTGGACGAGGCTTTTCATACCACGATGTCTCAGGTGCTTGCCCAAGAAGTTTACAAGCACATGCCGCGGCCAACCGCCTACGAGCAGTGGCTGGCAAATCTGATTGTGTTGCGTGGGCAAAAGGGGGTTATGGGGGGCCTCTCTGGATGGTTACCGATGACATTCAGGGATGATGCTTTCTTTATGACCCCGCTCTATCGTTTGCTGCGCTCTCCTTTGTTTGAGCTCTCTCACCAGGATACGCTGCACTGGATGGAACGGTGCCTGTGTCAGGAGCATGAAGGATTTCATGCCAACCTGAGGCACCATCAAAATCTGCTGGCGACGTTCCAACGATTTTTTGAACCGATCGGTTATCTGTGGCCCAATGCCCGTGAAGTTAAACCCATGGTTGTGGGGGGCTCGATCGATCGGGCCATTCGACGAAATAAACAGGCGTTTAGGCAATTCTCAGTGCCCGAGGAACAGCGTTAGGGCAAGCGCACGGCGGGGGCTCTCTGGCGAGTGACCCAAATGGGCAACAGGTGTTTGAGTTGTGAGGTTAGACGCAGGTGGAGCCAATTGCAATTGTTGGAATGAGCTGCCGGTTTCCGGGGGCAGATAGCCCAGAATCATTTTGGACACTGCTGCGGGACGGTATCAGTGCCATCGATACGGTGCCGGCTGATCGGTGGGATGTGGATGCTTATTACGATCCAGAGGCATCACCTGGGACGATGAGTACACGGCTGGGCGGGTTTATCTCCCGGGCTGACGAGTTTGAGCCGGGCTTTTTTGGGATTTCGCCTCGAGAAGTGCTGCATATGGATCCTCAGCAGCGGCTCATGCTAGAGATAGCGTGGGAAGCGTTGGAAAAAGCGGGGATTGTGCCTGGGGAGCTGGCGGGCAGCGCAACAGGGGTTTTTATCGGCTGTGGCAACTACGACTTTGGGGTTCGCATGGCCCGGTCGTATGAGGACTTTGACGCCCACCTCGGCACCGGGGCCACGGTGGGCATCGCCGCCAATCGCCTCTCCTACATTTTGAATTTGCGTGGGCCCAGTCTCACGGTTGAGACGGCTTGTTCGTCTTCTTTGGTGGCCATTCACCTGGCCTGTCAGAGCTTGTTGAGCCAGGAGACCGATGTATGTCTGGTGGGGGCGTCCAGTTTGATGCTGGCCCCTAACCAAACCATTATCTATTCTCAAGCGCAGATGTTGTCCCCCGACGGTTGTTGCAAAACTTTTGACGCGGGTGCCAATGGCTATGTGCGCGGTGAGGGGTGCGGGCTGGTAGTGCTCAAGCGCCTGGTGGATGCCCAGCAGGCGGGTGACAATATCCTGGCGGTGATTCGAGGGACGGCGGTTAATCAGGACGGTCAAAGTAATGGGTTGACGGCCCCCAATGGCCCGGCTCAGCAGGCGGTGATTCGCCAGGCGCTGGCCCAGGCCCGGGTTGCCCCCAGCAAAATTAGCTATGTGGAAGCCCACGGCACCGGTACGCCGCTGGGTGATCCGATTGAGATTAACTCTCTTAAGGCGGTGCTGGGGAAAGATCGCCCGCCGGATCAGCCTTGCTGGGTGGGGTCAGTGAAGACGAATATTGGCCATTTAGAGGCGGCAGCTGGCATGGCGGGGCTAATCAAGACGGTGCTGGCGCTGCAGCATCAGGAGGTTCCGCCCCATCTCAATCTGACGGAGCTTAATCCCTACATTTCTCTCGAGGGTACGGCGTTTGCCATTCCGACCAAGCGCCAGGCCTGGCAAACACCCTGCCCGACCCGACTGGCGGGGGTTAGCTCCTTTGGCTTTGGGGGCACCAACACCCACGTTATTTTGGAGGAATGGGCTGCCCCTGCGACGGTCCAGGTGCCGGTCTTTGAACGGCCCCAGCATGTGCTGGCGCTTTCAGCCAAGAGTGAAGCATCGTTGGCGGCTCTGGTTGATCGATATTGCGCGTATCTGGGTAAACATCCTGAGGTGGCGCTAGGGGATGTTTGTTTCACGGCCAATCGGCTGCGATCGCATTTCAACCATCGCCTCAGCGTGGTGTCCGCCTCCACCCAGGAACTGCGGGAAAAGCTTGCTGAGCTGCGGCAGATGCCCGCTGGCGCAGCCCGCCATCAGCTTGCTCGCAAGAAATCTCCCAGGGTTGCTTTTGTGTTTACGGGTCAGGGCTCCCAGTATGTCGAGATGGGCCGTCAGCTTTACGAGACCCAACCCACCTTCCGGGCGACCTTAGCGCACTGCGATGAGATCTTGCAGTCCCAGATTGGCACATCACTGCTGAGCATTCTGTATCCCGCCGACAACAACGGCACTTTGAAAGCAGCCACGACTAAGCTCAATCAAACCGCCTATACCCAGCCCGCGTTGTTTGCCCTGGAATATGCCCTGGCGAAGCTCTGGCAGTCGTGGGGCGTTGAGCCCTCGGTGGTGATGGGTCACAGCGTTGGCGAATATGTCGCGGCCTGCATCGCAGGGGTTTTTAGCCTGGAGGACGGGCTGAAGCTGATTGCCAATCGTGGCCGGCTGATGCAGTTTACGACCAGGACTGGCGGGATGGCGGCTGTTCTGGCAGATAGCGAGACCGTTCGTGGGATCATCGCGGATAGCCCGGTAACCATTGCCGCCTTTAATGGACCAAACAACACGGTTATCTCAGGGCCTGAGTCAGCCCTTGGGACTGCGATCGCAGCCTGCTCTAAACTCGGCATTAAGTCCCAGCGATTGCCGGTTTCCCATGCGTTTCATTCTCCAGCAATGGAGCCGATGCTGGCCGACTTTAGGGAGGTGGCCGAGCAGATAGATTTTCATCCCCCTAAGATTAAACTTATTTCTAATCTCACCGGTGCAGTAGCTGACGGGGCGGTGGCAACCCCAGACTACTGGTGTGAGCACGTGATTCAGCCGGTGAATTTTGCGGCGGGGGCCAAAACACTGTTTCGACAGGGCTGTCCCATTTTGCTGGAAGTGGGGCCGAAGCCAGTCTTGTTGGGCATGGCGCAGCGGATTCTCGCGGCTGAGCCCTTGCCCGCTGACGTTAAACCTGAAAAGCAACCGCAGGTCTGGCTGCCCAGCCTGCGGGCCGGTCGCGAAGACTGGGGGCAGATGCTAAAGACCCTGGGAACCCTTTATACAAGGGGTATTCAGGTTGACTGGGGGAGTTTTGACAGAGCCTATGACCGTCGCCGTCTGACCCTGCCCACCTATCCCTGGCAGCGCCAGCGATATTGGATTGAGCCGACGGACCAGCAGGGTGCCCAAACAACACAATCAGAGAGCCCTGTCTTAAAGTGGATCGAACGGGGGCAGGTGCCGCAGCTGGTGCAGCAGCTCCAGACCCAAAATACGTTTTCAGATGCCGAGATGGCGCTGTTGCCCAAGCTACTTGATAGCCTGGTGCAGCAGCATCGTCGGTTACAGGAGTGCTCCTACAATCTCCTGGGCGATCTCCAGAAGATTATCTATGAGCTGGTCTGGCAGCCCCAGCCTCGGGCCCAGACGGCGGTTTCAAGTGAGCCGGGCAGCTGGCTGATTTTGGCCGACAAAGGCGGGTTGGGCAAGGCGTTGGGAGATGTTTTGACCCAGCAGGGGCATCGCTGTCGTTTACTCTATGCCGATGACGTGGCTGTCGCACCTGCGGAGCGCCGAGACGCACTGCAGCAGGTGATCAGCACCGTGCTGAACAACGGGATTTCTCCGGTGACGGGCGTGGTTTCCTTTTGGAGTTTGGATGTTGGCCATGGAGATGGGCCAGCCTGGGCTGCTGAAGCCTGTCGGGATACTCTCTATTTAGTTCAATCTTTAGTCGCCCAGGAGACGGAGGCAAAACTTTGGCTGGTCACCCATCGAGCCGTCATGGAACCTTCTCAGGCAGGGGTGTTCCAGTCTCCCCTTTGGGGGTTGGGCAAGGTGATGGCGCTAGAGCATCCTGAACTTTGGGGCGGGCTGATGGATGTCGATATTGACATTCAAGCCTCTGCCAAGCATACGCAAAAGGTGGATGAAATCGCAGTGGAACTGCTAGACGCCCAGGGCGAAGATCAGATTGCGTTTCGAGACGGACAGCGCTACGTGGCGAGATTGGTGCCCCAGGCGGATGCGCCTCAGCCGCCCGAAGCCGGAATACATATCGGTGAAGATGCCACCTACTTGATTACCGGCGGGCTGGGGGCGTTGGGCCTGGCCGTTGCCAACTGGCTGGTGCAGCGGGGGGCAAAGCAGCTGGTGCTGGTGGGTAGGCGGGCTCCCTCAGAGGCAGCTGAGAGTGCGATCGCAGCCCTTGCCCAGACAGGGGTAAAGGTGTTGCCTCTCCAGGCCGATGTCACCGTGGCCGCAGATATGACCCGGGTTTTAGAGACCCTCCGAGCCTCTTTGCCGCCTCTCAAGGGTGTTGTCCACGCCGCTGGCGCGGCGGGCTATGAGACTTTGCAAGAGATGACCGCAGCCAGCTTTGAGCAGGTGCTGGCCCCCAAGGTCAACGGGGCCTGGATCTTGCATCAGCTAACAGAATCCCTGGACCTGGACTTTTTTGTCAATTTCTCGTCTATCGCCTCGGTTTGGGGCTCTAAGAGTCAGGCTCATTACGCCGCCGCCAACCAGTTTTTAGACAGTCTGGCCCACTATCGTCGCTGTCAGGGCCTGTCTGCGCTGACCGTCAACTGGGGCCCCTGGGCCGGGGGTGGCATGGTTGTACAAGAATTTGAAGACTGGCTGGCCCGGGCGGGGATTACCCCCCTGGCTGCTGAGCGCGCCACTGCGGCCCTGGGGCAGCTCCTGGCTGAAGGGCGTACTCAGGCGACGGTTGTGGAGGCCGATTGGAGTCGATTTAGAGCCCTCTATGAACTGCGCGGCCCCAGGTCGCTGTTGACACAGTTAGCCGTCTCATCCCCAGATGTGGAACCGGCCTCGGCTAAAGTTCTGGAAGAGCTGGCGGCGGTTCCCCTTGCCCAGCGAGAGGCCCATCTAATTGCGTTCTTGCAGGCTGAGGTGGCTCGCATCTTAGGCATGCCCTCCGGACAACAGCCCGATCTGTATCAAGGGTTCTTTGAGATGGGGCTGGATTCTCTCATGGCGGTCGAGCTGAAGACCTACCTGGAAAACAGTTTTGCCTGTTCTCTGCCGGGCACGCTCGTCTTTGAGGTGCCTACTATCCACGACCTGGCGAATTATCTGGCGACAAATGTTCTGGGTTGGCAAGCAGAGGATACCGCTGCGCCGGAGGAAGAAAGAGAAGAAGAAAACCGGTTCGCTGCGGTGGCCGAGATGAGCGAGGCGGAGGTAGATGCCTCCATCGCCGAACGATTGGCAAAACTGGAAAGTCTGATTGGAGGAAACTGATATGGGCGCAGCCACAACCGGTCAACTTTCATCCCAGCAGCGTATCTTACTCGCCCTTGACGAGGCCGCCAAAAAGCTGGAGGCGCTTGAGCAGGCCAGGTCTGAGCCGATTGCGATTGTGGGTCTGGGCTGTCGATTCCCGGGCGGGGCCAACAGTCCGGAGGCGTATTGGCAACTGCTGCACGAGGGGGTAGATGCGATCGCACCTGTGCCCGCTGAGCGCTGGGATATTGAGGCTTTTTATGACCCTGACCCCGCTGCCCCTGGCAAAATGTATACCCGCTACGGTGGTTTTTTGAGTGATATCAGTGGGTTTGACCCGCAGTTTTTTGGTATCTCTCCGCGGGAAGCCCTGAACATGGACCCCCAGCAGCGGCTGTTGCTGGAGGTGTCCTGGGAGGCCCTGGAACGTGCTGGCACCATCCCTAACCCGCAAAAGCCCAGCAAAATGGGGGTGTTTGTGGGGGTCACCACCAACGACTACGCACGGCTGATAACCCCCGCGGGCGACCTCAGCCAGATCGATGCCTACTATCTGACGGGGAATCCGCTGAATGCGATCGCGGGTCGGCTGGCCTATACCTTTGGCCTGCAGGGGCCCTGCATGGCCATCGACACGGCCTGTTCGTCGTCGCTGGTGGCGGTGCATCTGGCGGTACAAAGTCTGCGCAATGGCGAATGCGACGCCGCCCTGGCAGGGGGCGTTAACCTGATTCTCTCCCCTGAGAATACGGTGGCGCTCTCAAAGACCCAGATGCTCTCGATTGATGGCCGCTGCAAGACCTTTGACGCCAGCGCCGATGGCATTGTGCGCGGCGAAGGCTGCGGGGTGATTGTGCTGAAGCGACTGTCAGATGCGATCGCATCGGGCGACAACATTTTAGCCACGATTAAAGGCTCAGCCGTCAACCAGGATGGCCGCAGCAGCGGGTTTACGGTGCCCAACAAGGCGGCCCAACAAACCCTGATTAAGCAGGCCCTCAGCGGCGCTAAGCTAGACCCCGCCGCCATTGACTATATCGAAGCCCACGGCACCGGCACCCCGCTGGGCGACCCGATTGAGCTGAGGGCGCTCGGAGACGTTTTGGGTGACAATCGCCCGGCGGAGAAACCCCTGCTGGTCGGATCTGTCAAAACCAACTTTGGCCACCTTGAGTCTGCCGCAGGCATCGCCGGGCTGATTAAAGTTGTGCTGTCGATGCAGCACGACACCCTGCCCGCCCATCTACATTTCAGGGACCCCAACCCGCACATTAGCTGGGCCGAGCTGCCGATTCGGGTGACCGCCGAAAACACCGCCTGGGTCAGAAATGGTCAGCCCAGGGCAGCGGGCGTGAGCTCCTTTGGGGCCAGCGGCACTAACGCCCACGTTGTTATCACAGACCCGCCTATTGCAGCTCCAGAAGAAACTACCCACGAGCGACCGCTGCATTTGCTGGCCCTGTCGGCCAGGTCCACTGAGGCCCTGCAACAGCTTCTTGAAAGCTATTCCACCCACCTTTCCCACCACCCTCAGCTCTCTATTCAAGACATTTGTTTCTCTGCCAATACCGGACGCGCTCACCTGGAGCATCGCATCGGCCTGCTAACTGCTTCGTCCGAGCAGCTGCAGCAGACCCTGTCGAATCTTCTCCAGGGTCAGGATGTGTTGGGCGTTTTCCGAGGAGCCAGCGGTGCTGCTCCGAGCGTAGCGTTTCTATTTACCGGGCAAGGGTCCCAATATTGGGGCATGGGGCGAGACCTGTATGAAACCCAGCCTCGTTTCCGGGCAGCCCTCACCCGCTGTGATCAGCTGCTGCGCCCTATGCTCAAGCAGCCCCTGCTAGAGCTGTTGTTTAGCTCTGAAGACACCACAGCAGCCCTCAATCAAACAGCCAATACCCAGCCTGCGCTGTTCGCCGTGGAGTATGCCCTGGCCCAG
>JBCDDJ010000023.1:0-31351 GCA_039180385.1 Cyanobacteria bacterium P01_G01_bin.38
CCTACTCACCGGAATTAAATCTCATTGAGATCGTCTGGCGATTTATGAAATACAAGTGGATAGCGTTTGATGCCTATGAGAGTTGGACAAACCTGGTCAATCGGGTCGAGGAAATGCTCATAGGCTTTGGAGATGAATTTGCAATTAATTTTGCGTGACTACTTAAAGGCTTTCTCAGAGTGTAGCCTAGCCGTCGTCAACTAAAATTTCTTCGCCCAGCATATAGGGGTAATTGAAGCGGTGCGATGTATATAAACCGAGTGTGCAAGGAGGAATCAACTTCTAAGTTATGATTGGAAAGTCATCTCCCAGCAGCACCTGTCCTGCTGTCCCCACGTAACAGAGTCACCAACTCCGGTCACGCTGGCGTCAGTAATGAAACCAGTGGAATGCAGACCACGAAATTATCTTGACCTGGTAGCCTAAGCCGGGAAAGGGCTAGGAGAAGTCCGAGAGGGTTAACATCCGTGAACCGTTGATGAAACTTCGTCATGTAACCAATCAGTGAAATCAGGCTGACACACTGAGACCAATGGAGAGGCTGACGCCAACGCACCTGCTGGCAGAAAATGATGTCGAGTGTCACCAAACGTGGGTGTGCGACACGTTCTCTCGAACCTGGGCTGGAAACGATAAGTTGTTCATCTACCGACAGCTAGATCAGCAGGCGCTCTAAAGCGCATGATGTAGTAAGGCGGCTCAGACTCGTTTTGCCCTGCATTCAGCGGCGGCGATAAATGTAGCTTATTGACAGCTACATACATGTATCCGTCTGGGCCAGCGCTCAAGCTGTCCGGCCAGAGCAACTGCTCGTCTTGAACAAGCACTTTATAGGAGCCATCCGACTGAGTAATCCCAATTGCCTTTCCATTTAAATCGGTGATGTAAACGTTACCAGCCGTATCGATTGAGATGCCGTCACTGACGGGTTTATCACCATAGCGCTCAATCCGCTCGCCTAATGCTTCGTCAGTCAAACTCGCATTCAGTAGATCGGCAACCGGCACCCGCCACACCGACGTCCCATTCATTCCACCGTAATACACCCATTTTGCCGCCGGATCGATAGTGATCGGATTAAGCCCATTCCGGTGCTGAACGGGTTCTCCATTCGGACCAGGATTACGGGTCTCTTGGCCATCAATCACAATCGGCGCGTCTGCTTCAGGCTGTAAGCTGATGTGATTGCTCAGCACTCGCCTCGAAAATCCTGTTTCAAGATCCACCACAATAATGGCAGGCCCTTGGTCACTGCGGACATCCGCCAGATAAAGTGCATTGTGGATATTATCGACCGCTAAATCATTAATAAAAGAATCGGATCGAGCCACAGGTGTTGGAATGGAAATAATCTGCTCTAGCTGATTAGAGCGCGTGTTCCAGCCAACAACTCTCGGCACACCACCTTCTTCTGCCGAAACACCTTCGGCGTTATCTAGCATCCAAGCAACGCCTTGCTGATCAACTTGAATTCCTAAGACGCTATTGAGCCCAACACCTTTTGCATTTGGTGGATCGTTCCACGCTGGGTTAGGAAACGGAACAACAGTGCCGTCACCCAGTAGCTCTACAACATTTAAATCCGGCTGATAGGCCTGATGCAGGCTCAGAAAAATGCGTCCATCCGGCCCGACCGCGATGTTGCCAGGAGCCACATCAAGTTCAGCCACTGTTTCCAATGCAATTGACTGAATGCTCTGCTCTATTTGTGTTTGCGACACAGCCCGCTGCCCTGAAGTTAGGATGCTGGTTGCAATTCCTGCTATCGCTAGCAATAGCGGCGCGGATCCGATAATAACTCTTTTCATCTTTTGACCTTTTCTTTATTATTGTTTATCTGCTACAGTGCTGACCATCCACCATCTACAACAATTTCTTCTCCCAAAACAAAAGAAGACTCATCACTCGCTAAAAACAAAACGGCTTTCGCGATTTCTTCAGGCTGTCCAAACCGATGCATCGGGATCTGTTTAGTGAGTTGGCTTGCCATTTGCTCTAAATCAGCGGCAGGCATTCCCAACTTACTGTATATTGGTGTTTCAATTGGGCCGGGACTGATTGCATTAACGCGGATATTGCGATCTCCTAGCTCCGCACTCAAAGATCGCGCTAGGGATCGCACGGCGGCTTTGGAAGCCGCATAAACGCTCATGCCGGGCATCCCCATCTGATTCAAGCAAGAAGTCGTTAGTACAATACTGCCACCATCGCGCATAATCGGCAGTGCCTTTTGAATGGTAAAAAAGACTCCTTTGAAGTTGATGTTCATCTGCTCGTTGATATGCGCTTCGTCTACCCCCATTATCGGCATTGGCATCGTCACCCCGGCATTGGCAAACAGAACGTCTAGGCTACCAAAACGCGATTCTACCTGGCCCACCATCTGACTAATCTCTTCCAAAGAGCGTGAATCTGCCCGAACGGCTAAAACATCACCCAGCTCAGCGGAAGCCTGATCAAGTCTCTGTGGATTCTGCCCCGAGATAGCAACTGCTGCGCCTTCTTGCTGAAGCAATTTCGCTGTTACGAATCCGATTCCAGTCGTGCCACCAGTAATCAGCACGGTTTTGCCCTGCAATCTGTTCATTTTTATTACCTTAAACGCTATTTATATACTGTTCAGTATATAAATAGCGTTTGTCAACCTCTTTGTGTAAAATAGTTCAGTGACAAAAATGTACCGTTCAGTAAAGTAATTGAGAAATGGCCAAAGGTAGACCCAGAGCATTTGATACCCAGCAGGCGCTAGAGAGTGCCATGATGACCTTCTGGGAGAAGGGCTACCAAGCGACCTCACTAGACGACTTAACGACAGCAATGGGCATTACTCGACCGAGCTTATACGCAGCCTTTGGCGATAAAGAACAGCTTTTTTTGAAAGTGATTGAGTTTTATCAGAATCGCTTTTCACGGCGAATCGGTGCCGCCTTGGAAGAAGATATTGATGCGAAGAGTGCGATCTCGCTCATGCTTCAGCGAATTGTCGAGGTTCATACCGACCCTGCTTTGCCGCGTGGCTGCTTCATCGTCAACAGCACTCTAGAGTGCTGCACGTGGAGCGATCGATTCCAACGAAAATTTGCCGAGCACTACGTGTAGTCTCCGAAGCTGCAATATATGAGCGACTCAGAAAAGGGCAACAAGACGGAGAAATCGCTGCCGATATTGATATTCGCCCTCTTGCTCAGTTCTACAATGGGGTGAGTCAAGGCATTGCTGTGTTAGCCAAAGCTCAAAATGATCCGATTGCCATTAGCAATATTGCCAAAACAGCGATGGAAGCTTGGAGAGAATAGGTGTTCAGTAGTAAGACCTAGGTCGAACGCTACTGATCTGTCTGCCTGCTTGAACCTGTCTAAGATGAATTTTTTTTCAGATTAGACTCAGGAAACAAAACGACGAGATTGCGAAGTTAGGAAACATCAAAGCTATCCAAAGGAGACAAGAAGATGCGACCAATACAAAAGCGTCAAGAGCAAAAGCGTCCAAGGGTGGTGCGTTCGTCACAGGCTTTGCCGGAATGCCGGACTGTCAGCAGTGGAGCAGTGGGCGATCACCCCGACTGTGATTCAGAAACTCAGTGGGTCAAATAGCACGCGAGTTCAAGACTACCTTGCTCGCTACCCTGAAACGGTTGAAATGCTAGAGCAGTACAACGCTGGTTTTGGCTATCACCAGAATCGAGGCAAAGGCAACCCGCGCGACTCGGTTAAATGGCCTGCTGCTTATGATGAGTGCGAATGGTGAAGCCCTAGTAGAGTTCTGTTTTGGTGATAGAATCCGGTAGTGAAGGCGACGAAGGTTGGGCTCTATTCTGATGTTGCCTGTAGCATGGTGGTCCTATGATAAGTTGGCGCTGTCAGTGAGCAACGCGATTCTCCATAGGAGCAACGTACTCAGCCCGTCGTCCTGAGTGATAGACGAAAGAAATTGTCCACGAATCAACGACAATTTGATGGTTCAGATTTGGATTAGCTTAAGTTTCTTAGAAGAGGTTGACAACCAACGCAACTGCTGGCAAAGGATGAAGGTTTGTTGCGCCGCCGCCTAAAAAGCCCGTTGCACTCCGACCGTATAGAGTCTCTTCGTTAAGTCCGCGAAGTTATTGACGACGGGTGAACGGGATCGTTGTCCAGCCTTGCCAAAGCCGTCGATAAGAATGCAGCCTATCCGCCTGCAATCGATGAGTTAAAGAAAGACGAAGCCTTACCGAAAACGACAGAAACCCGGCAGAGCAAGTCCCTGAACAATACAGTCGAGCAAGACCATAGATTTATAAAACGATGCGTCAAGCCTGGTCTGGGGTTTGGTTCATTCAATACGGCCCGGCGCACCCTCAAAGGATATGAGGCAATGAACATGATTCGAAAAGGACAGATCAATGGGGTTGACAGAGGAGAGATCATAGGACAGCTCTCTTTCATCCACAAAATCTTCGGAGTGGCTGCATAGTCAGGGGGGCTGATGACAGAGTTATTCTCTCTTCAATAACTTTTTGCAACAGAGCCAGATTTACCAGTTGTCAGCAACTTGACAATGCCGTTTAGCTCGATGATTTGAACAAGTTATCTACTAACCAAGAAAGCAGTGTCGCAACCATGGCCCCCGAAAAAGAAACAATCGCCACCATTGTATTTGGGGGAACAAGCTGGGCCAGAATATTAGACCGAATGCCGCGAATGGGAAAGTCCGTATCTAACCCAACTTGAACTTCAGACGTTTTACCAACGGCTCTAATTTCTATGCCCTGCAAGGCTTGATCACTGCCGTCTGGGCTATCCAGCAGCTGAAACGTGCGAATTCTTTGAAGACCAGAAGGAGCCACGATTAAAAACTGATTGGACCCAATCTCTAGCTCCTGATCAACCATGCGTACGATGCCTGACTGTATCGTTGAATAATCGACATAATCCTCAACTCCAGAGCCAGTCGTTCGTCTATCCAAGAATTTAACGTCTCTAACTTCTAAATCACCCCAAAGCCACTCAATAGCATTGACATCGGATATCATAGTAGGAAGATCCACAGAAAGACTTCCTAATACCGGCAATCGGAATTGCCAATCTGAACTGGCAGGTAAAAACTCAAGCTGTAAAGGCATAGTCGTGTCAGACTCTTCCAGGTTCAGCTCAGGGATCCGATAGCCTTCAACCATCATCGATAGACAACCATTTAAAATAAGTTCTAAAGAACTCAAAGCGTCTTCTGAAATGTTGTCATCTTGCTCAAAAGCCAAATCTAGTATCCGGTTATAGCTTCGGTAGCTCAGTTCGGTCACATGGGTTTGCTTGGCTAGCTGTAGACTATTGATCTCGATGTCGCCCCCCAAGCACTGTTGCTTATCAACATCGGCTTGAAACTGAAAGCTACTGTCTGGATAAGGAAGCTCAATCGTCAGGTCTGATATTCCTGAAAGCTCTGGCAATGTCTCACTTGAGAATTTGCCAGACAATCTCAAGGCTTGGTTTTGTTTTCCTCTGATCGTGATTGCAGGGACAGGGCGAATATCTTTGAGAAAATGTGTTGAGGGTTCGTCGGTTGTAAAACTTATTTTGCTGGCAACGAGCTGAGTCTCGAATGGGTGTTGTCCTGGATTTAGGGCTACCAGGACAATACTCAAAAAGATGGCTAACAAGCCCAAGACAAACGCTAGCTGAGGGTTGTGTCTCAACCGCTGCTGCCAGCGCTTTAACCGCTGCAGGTGTCTCGGGTTCGCATATTTCCTCTGCGGTAGCTTTGCCATCCCTATCTCAACCAGGCTGGATCATGTTCAAAAGCAATACTGCGTCTTACAGTCTCAGGCGTGCCTCTACTCTGGTGAATGTTTGCTTCGTAGTAAAAAGTGTATCGTCCTGCTGAAGAGGTTCCTGGAGTCCACTCAAAGTTTTTTTCACCCTGCCTGCGGCCTTGGGCTCCCCAGCTAACAAGCGGTCTGCCATCCTTACGAATTTCAGCTCTCTGGAAGCTGGCCGCTCGACTACTGTAGAAAACAAAGCGGTATTTAGGCGCAGGATTGTTCAAAATTACAGGCAAATAGACGATTTGGTTTCCGCCCTGGGGTCGCGCCAGTGCTCTCAGACTATTGAGAGATATTCCATGTCGGTTAAGCTCCGTTGTAGACAGATCAAAGCGATAAAATTGCCCTGAGCTGAAGAGTGACATGTTATTTAATTGATAATTCGCATTAGGCTCTATAATCTCTACATTAGGCTGATTGCCTGCGACTCTCGGAATCTTAATTTCAAGGGTAGAACCCAAGGCTCCTTCACGACTACTGGTCAGCGATATCAGGTCAATGCTACGACTGATGTTATTTCTAGATTGTTGAATACCCTCGCAGCGGTTATCGTCTCTGCGAATATACTCGCTTGAGCTTTGATTGCCAGACGAGCAGGTGGCTTGGGCAGGTAAACTTGGGGCAGATAAACTGATCAGGCCAAACACAACTAAGCTGGCTAAAAAAAATCTGATTTTCATAGAGCACCCGTGAAGATAAACAATGGTTGAAATCACCTTTTTAACGAGATGGAACTTCAATCCCCCAGTAGGTCAGCGTGTTTTGCAAATAACTGATTGGGTAGGCATATGCGAATCCCCCCGTGGCAGATAAATCCTCGGCACTCCCGGCACTGCTGTGTATGATACCCACCACCTGATTTTGGTCATTGATGACAGGCCCGCCTGAGTTACCGGGAGCTACAGTGGCGTTCAGCTGAAGCACATTTGCTCTGGCATTACTCACAGGCCCCTCTGAGATAGTCCAATCTTCTCCTATCGATGGATGACCTATAATCCTAACCCTTGAGACAGTTGATGGATTATTCGCTGAAATGTCTAGAGGTCTGATATCTCTGGGAGCATTATCAATAACTAACAGTGCTAAATCGATCTCGTCATTTAAGTCAGTGCTCTGCAATAGCCTTGCTGGAAGCTGCAGGTGTTGACGACCTGGTGGTTTTTCACTAAAAAATTGGGCTTGAATAGCCCCACCACTGTCAACAACATGTCTATTCGTCACGACCCACAAGCGATCATCCTCACGTTTAATGACCCAACCTGCCCCCACTTCTGATGAGTTTTCAGAAACAATGCGGACAACGGCGCGCTTAAACTGTAAGTTCTCATCATTTTGAGGTAGCCAAAACCAGTCACTTGCTCCAGTAGGGCCTCGGTAGTCTTGAGCCTCTAGCCAGTCTTCTAGCTGACTTTCAGCTTGAGCCAGGTTGTTTTGAGCTTCAGCATAGTCGGGAGATATACCTAGCGCTTTGCGATAGTGATAAATCGCCTGGTCAAAATATCGTACACTTTGGTAAACCAAACCCAGGTTGTGATAAGCCGAAGTATATTCAGGGTCTAGGTTTAGAGCTTCTCGGTAGCTTCTGATCGCCCTGCGCCACTGCTGCTGAGCCGCTAGAGCCTGCCCTAAGCCGTTATAAGCTTTAGCATAGCGAGGCTCTATTTGAATCGCCCGTTCGTAATTCGCAATTGCTTGCGCCCAGTTGCTTTGTCTGGCAAATACCTGAGCTAGACCATAGTAAGCTTTAGCATAGCCAGGGTCGAACCTAAGCGCACGATTGTAACTCGCAATCGCATCTTGAAAATTGCCCTGTGCCATTAGGCTCCATCCGAGAGCGTAATGCGCTTTGACATCCCGAGGGTTTAAAGAAATCGCGCGCCGATTGCTGTCGCTCGCACCCTGGAAATCTCTGTCCGTGTATAAAAGCCAACCTAAAGAATAGTGCAGAGAAGCATTATTAGGATTATGCACAATATAGTTTCTGATCAGATTAATAGCACTTTGTATGTCTATCTCAGCCAGTCTATCTATGGCGGCAAAATTAGCAGGATCGATGTTGATTGCCCGTACAAAGGCTCTACTCGCCTCCTCTTCATTGCCTAGCGATGCCCAGGCGTTGCCTAAAGCGAGATAGGCATCGAAATTATTAGGGTCGAGCTCAACCACTTTTTGATAGGTTGCGATCGCTTCGTCTGGTTTCTCTTGACTTAACAACACCTGACCCAATTTTAAGTAAGCGGCTGCATAGCTGCGGTCAACTCGGATAGCCTCGCAGTATGCTTCGATGGCATCCGTCTGATTAGAAAAAAGATTATTCGCTGTGTCACCTCGACGCATATAAGCGCTGGCCAGGCTCCTCCTGATTTCATTTTCAAGTCTGGTAGGGCGAAGTCTAGACAAGTTTACACGCTGCCCATTTCGTCCAGGCAATGGGCTTGGGCGAAGCGTAAGCCGTCGTTGTGGCAATGGGCTGGATGGGCTTCGGCGAAGTGTAAGCCGTCGTTGTGCCCCACCAGATCCACCAGGGCAGTAGGCATATATTGATGCTCTGTCAAGCGCTAAGGCTTCGAATGCGTTGCTAAAGTCATCGAAGACTTCTGCTTGAGATAAGGATAAGGATCTTCTGCGATGAGACCGACCACGTCTTAGGTAGGCTTCGGCCAATTTCTGCTTGACCGTGTTGCTACGTCTCAATGGGAGACGTGATGGGAGACGCGGTGCTTCATTTGACTTATCCTGATAATCATTCCAATAGGTGAGCGCTTGGCGGTAATCGTCAATAGCCCGATCCAGGTTCTGATTTCTGCCACTGGAATAACGCTCACCTCTATATTCATACGCCTTAGACAGTCCATACAAAGCCTCAGGGTAATCGGCATTGAGCCTTAGGGCTTGCTCAAATTGGCTGATCGCCCCTGCTATAGTGTTCCGTAGCCCCTGCTGCCCAAGCAGGGCCTGACCTAAGCGAGTATGGACATAGTGCGGGTTGCCAGGCCCCTGGCGCAAAACATCCCGAAAAATATGCTCTGCCTCACGATAGCGTCTGGCGCTCAGGGCTCGATTGCCTCGATCGATAAGTTGGTCAATATCTGGGTTACCAAAGAAGGTTTCACTCGCAGGTCTAGGTATTAAAAGTCTGGGTCTTTGGGCTATCTGGCCAGACTCTTGAGGTGCCTGCGCCTGTGCGACGACAGCTAAAGGGGTAGATGCAAGCGTCAGGGCAAGTAGAACACTGATACGCATGGATGGTTATAAATACTCCATAGTCTTGTTTGGACATCAATCCGACAATAAAAGAATCTCTGATCTGCCAGGCGCTCGGAAGGGCCTCATGCTATCGCCCTCCTGTTCAAAACCGGGCTTGCGATTTTCTTGGTACACGGCTCCTCAACAGTACGGCTGTTATTGCCAGTGCCTTTCGACCTGTTGGTCACTTCGCTTCGATAAGTTCTAGTTCATATATTTGTTCTAAACCTTTGCTACAAGAACGATGATGGGAGGTTTTGATATCATGCAATGACCAAGCAGTTTTGATCTTTGTCATTAAGAAGTGCTGTAATGACCTTTAGTTTTGGCTATTTACTTTTGGCTCAAAATGGTAGTTGAAGTTGGAATATGCACATCCGTGCTCCAGACAACAAATAGATTCAGCTGTTTACTTGTAAAGTGTGCAGGCAATCCCTCACCTAGGAATCCTAAATTATCGAGAGTGCCCATATTTTTGTGTAGGCCTTTGTTGGCTTAGTTAGAAGGCCAAACGAAATCGACTGGATATATGGGAAACTCATTCGTTAAGTGCTGAATACTGTTGCTTACCTGATTGACGACGAATCCTAGCACAACGCCTCCCACCAAAAGGGAAAAAAAGAGATGGCAGAGGTTCGTTGCAATCATCTTGGTCTCTTGTCTGGAGGGTATGTGCTTTGAGCGATAGATCTCTGGTAGAGCGAAAGTTTCTGGCAGACTGCTAATGTTAGGTAGATCGAAACCTTCTAGCTTACGGTAGGTGTTGCTCAAAGCTGACTCATTTGAGTCGAAGCTGTTGATGTGAAGATTTTTATCAGGAAGATTATCGTGCGGATATTGGTTGTTCATCTACTTTTCTCTAATGGTTGGGTTAGTAGAGTAAGAACCATTGCTCAGCCTTGCTGTTTGGGTTCTCCTGGATGTGAATAGGATCGAAACTCAAAGGTTATGCACGGATAAAAATAAAATCGCCTAGCGCTTCTAAAACAGCCGGTAGTTCAGGGAGAAGTGAATGCCGCTCTCCTGCAAGCTATTTCCTTCGTCGCTAATATTGACTAGCGGGATACCGATATCGAGGCGGGCATTGAAGCGATCGCCCATCTGCCACAGTGCCCCTAGCCCCAGTGAGGCCAGGGTGGGTTTCTCTGGATTGGGCGAGGTGACATTCCAGCCGTGGCCGACGTCAACAAACGGCACGAGCTGTAGCAGGCCATCGACTTCAGGTATTCGCAGCACCGGAAATCGGATTTCTGAAGAGAACAGTACGCCGCTGTCGATGAGTAGTGTATTTTGTCGGTAGCCTCGGACGGTCTGAGGGCCGCCTAAACCAAATTGTTCTAATGGGACCAGACTGTCAGTTGCTAGCTGCATGTCGCCTCGGATGAGAAATAGCAGGTCTTCGTCCAGCAGGCGTACCCACTGGGCCTGGCCCCGCCAGGCAAAAAAGCGGCTGTCAGAGCCTTCGTCACTGACGGTGGCGTCAAAGGCGTCTAAACCCAGGCTAAACTGCGAGCGCGCTGCAAACACCTGACTTGCCCCCCGTTGGGTCCACTCTTGGGCAAACCGCAGGGCCGAGATTCGGGTCCGCCCGTTCTCGTCAGCTCCTAGGGTTTGAAAGGGCAGCGCCTCGCCCAAGATATCTTCCAAAAACTCACTCTCGCTCTCTCGCCGAGAGGCTGTTAGGCTCAGGGCAAGCTCCTGCTCCGGTGTGCGGATAATGGGTTGGCGATAGGTCAGCTCGTAAAAGCGTGACTCGGACTGAATATCGAGAAAGTTAAACGGATCTTCGATCACCCGGCTGTCGGTAAAGCCCACGTTAGCTGCCAGTGTGCCGTCCGCCGCGTTGAGGGGAAAACGGTAGCTGGCATCTAGGGTATTGCTGCCGTCGGTATTGGCGTAGCCGACGCTCAACTGATCACCAAACCCTAACAGATTGCCGGAACTCACGGTTGCGCCCCGCCGAAAGCTGCCCACGCTCGGTGAGCGGCCATTGTCGGTCTGTAGCGTCACGTCGAACGTATCGGCTTCGACCACCACTACGTTTAGAAGGCTGCTACCCGGCTGCACCCCCGCCGAAAGCTCGGCTGAAATACTGTCAATCAGTGGGTCAAGCTGAAGCAGCTGGAGGGCATCGAGCAGTTCGTTGGTATTGAGAACAGGCGTCGCGGCCCGTCGCAGTCGTTGCCGCACGTAGCCCGCATTGAGCCGCCCACTCACCTCAACATTGATGGTTTCGAGCTGGCCTTCGATCATCTGAATCGTGACCGTACCCTCGGTCAGCGTCTGAGGCAGAATCACTGCGCCGGAGGTGACGAAGCCCCCGTCAACGTAGCGCTGCGTAACAGCAGAACGGGCCTGGAGCAGCTCAGCAAAGGAAAGGGGCCGCCCGGTGTAGGGGGCCAGCACGGCTTCTAGCGCGTCGTCATCGATTACGGTATTGCCCTCGACCACAAAGCGCTCCACGACAATTTCGGCGGGAACATCGGGGGTCGGTGGGAGGGCAGGCTCCGTTGCAGGTGGGGTTAACAGCTCCTCCGGTGGTGGTAAGGGTGTGAGTTCTGGCTGGGGTAGGGGCTGGGCGGATGGAGGTTCGGCAACCTGGGCGATGGGCGGCAGTATTTCGATGGGCGGCAGTGGTTCAGGCTTATAGCAGTTCTCAGTTGGGATGAATATATCCTGGCGGGGGGAGGTGGGGGCGTATTCAAGAAGGTTGGGAATCGCTATAGATTCAACAGGGGTAGGAGGAACGACAATAAAACTTTGTGCCAGTAGCGCAATGATCATGATTGAGGTTGTTTCTATTAAAAATATCAATTTGATTAATCAACAAACCCTATCGATTACCCTCGATACTCCCCGCAGTTTATCCCCAATTCACCCAAAGGGCTTGATGATAGTTCTGCCATGGTGTAACAAGGTCGAGACACATGACCTTACTCACTGACAGCTAAGAAAAACGTATGTGAAATTGGCCTCTTAGAGAGATTTGGGCATATAGTAATCTACGCGGAGGATTTACGCGAATCTGCCTTATGAAGCACCAGCGGTCTGGATTTCAGCATGGACTACCTCTAAGATAGGACGTACATTGCTGATGTCTTGACTCTATGCTGAAACGTGCTTCGGTCACTGAGCAGTTTTCGACCTTTATCGAACTCGCGGACGAACGGTTCAGCCGGTGGGTACCTGATGGGCGACTGACGCGGAGCATGACGGCAGCCCTGGAGCATTTTCACGAACAGAGCGGACGGTCTGCTGAGGGGAAAGTGTTGAGCGAGTTTTGGACGGTCTACTGGCATAGGCGCTGGCGTGAAGGTCTCTCAGAACGGGAGGTTAGTCTCTCATACGGCCACCTGGCCGCTTTTGTACAAGAAGCCTGCTACTGGGCAGCTCAGAAGACCACGTCGTTTTCAAGCAGCCGGTATACGTTGGTTGACTATTTTCAGCTTGCGATCGCACGCCTCGACACCGTACTCAAACACTTTTCCCCAGAGCGAGGGTCGCGACTGGATGCCTATGCCCACACCGCCTTTAAGAATCTCATTCGTGAAACCCTGCGACAGCGAAAGGAAATTGACATTTGTAGCGACTGGGCCCTGCTTTTGCGGATTAGCCAGAAGCGCCTGGAGGAATCGTTGCGGGCAGCAGGGCAGACAGATATCGACCCATCGGTGCTGGTTTGGCGCTGCTTTAAGGTTGCCTATGAGCCCTCACGCCATACCACCCGGCAGCTAGAGCAGGCCGACGCGGCATTTTGGCAGGCGATCGCCCGTGAATATAGCCAGCAGCGGCAAACCCTGACCTCGGTGTTGCCAAGCACCGATGCTAAAGCACTAATGCAGACGCTACGACGCTGTGCTGCCGCCGCCCGCGCCTACCTTTACCCTAACGTGGCCTCGCTAAATGTGCCCTATCCTGGTCGAGACAGCGGCGAGGTGCAGGACACCCTACCGAACCCGGAGGCAGATTCTATTTTGGATGCGATGGTGACCGCAGAGGAGATGGCCGCCCGCCGCCAGCAACAGACTGAGATCGATCGGGTGCTGCGCGAGGCCTTACAGCAGCTTTCGGAAGAGGCGCAGCAGATTTTGACTCTGTACTATCAAAAGAACCAGACTCAGCAGCAGATCGCCCAGACCCTTGACATTAAGCAGTACACCGTCTCGCGCCGGTTAAGCAAGGCCCGAGAGTCGATGCTCAAACAAATTGCCATTTGGAGCCGCGATACCCTACATATTTCGCTGACTTCAGACGTATTGACCAGTATCAACACCGTTCTTGAAGAGTGGTTACAGCGTTACTACGGCGCGCTTGACCCTGAGGAAGCCCTATGCCCCGACTGAGTTTTGCCAATCATCTTTTGCTTGAGCTAGCGCCTGCCCCGCCCACTGAGAACTGGCAGGTGCATATCAACCGACTCTGTTTACAGGGGCTCGCCCCCTGGCTGGCGGATGAGTTTGCCGTGAGCGCCCGGCAGCTAGAGACGGTGGCGCGATCTCACACCGCCATTTGGGATTTAGTTAGCGGCAGCGCTGTCCCAATTAGTGAGGCCACCCGACTGGTACTGGTGCCCTCGGCGGCCATTGACTTGAGTGAACTGCGGGTGCCCCAGGAGTGGGTAGATATTCCAAGCTGGGTCGGCGACTATTACGTCGGGGTGAGAGTCAACCCCAACAGTGGGCAGCTCTGTGTGTGGGGCTACACTACCCATGCCCGTCTAAAGCAGCAGGGCCGCTACGATGCGGCGGACCGCAGCTACTGCATGGACGGCGAGGTCGTCACTGATTTAGCCGTGCTGCCCGTTGTCCGCGCCCTGGGCATGACGGAACCGACCCGATCGAGCGTCGCGGCCCTACCAGAGCTGCCCGCAGCCCAGGTGGAATCACTGGTGCAGCGGCTGACCCGCCCGGACTGCCTGATGCCGCGTTTGTCCGTGCCGTTTTCGCTCTGGGGGGCGCTGCTGGCCGATGCAACAGTGAGATCGCGCCTCTCTGGGCACCCTGCCACAAACCTCAGTCAGTGGCTCAGCCGCATCACCCAGGCTGGCGCTGCAAACTGGCTGTCGCTGGGCTGGCAAACGCTGGAGTCGCTGCTGCCCGCCCCCCAGGCGGCGATGGCCTTTCGCACTGGCGGGACCGCCGTGCAAGGGGGAAAGCGCCTGACGCTGGGTACGGGTGAAACAAGCACGGTAGTGCTGCTGGTCGCGGTAGAGTCGGAGACAGACGAGCGCGTGAGCATGCGAGTGCAGCTACGGCCCGAAGCGGCGGCCAGCCTGCCAGACGATCTCGAAATCAGCCTGCTCTCTCCAACAGGTGAAGCGGTGCAAACCGTGCGCCGCCAGCCGCTAGATGACTACATTCAGCTCAAGCGGTTTCGGCTGCCGCCTGGTTACAACTTTACGATTCAGGTGCGCTCCGGTTCGGTAACGGTGCAGGAGCCGTTTATAACTTAATGTTCAAACCGGGTTCACAAAAGCACCGATCATGAAACAGCGCGCACTGCTTACACTCGGGCCAGGAAACGGGCAGCAGGGGTTTGCCAGCGTCACCCTACAGCTTTGGGAGGCGGGCAGCAGTACCCCTATGCAGTTCTCCGGTAGCCTGCCCCCCGCGCCCGACTTAGACGCCGTATTGCAGCGGTGGCGATCGCTCTATGCCGCCCTCTACGGCAACTGCGGCGTCTGGAGGCGGTTTTTTCCCGCCACTGCGTTCCGCTCAGCGGGTGCTCCAGGTGATTTTCCAGACGATTTTCCCATCGACATCGACGAAGACGACATCACCCACGTCTCGACTGCTGAGTTTGAACAGTTGGGGCAGGATCTGCGGCAGCAGCTCAACGGCTGGCTAGAGTCAGACGCCTTTCGTCCCATCGATCGCAAGCTCCGCACTCACTTGTCTCGCAGCGACGAGATTCGCATCATTCTGGCGGCAGAGAACTCAGACGTGCTGCGCTACCCGTGGCAGCTTTGGCAGCTCTTTGAAGACTACCCCCAGTCGGAACTGGCCCTGAGCCCGCTTAACTATCAGCGCTCAGTAAAAAAGCCCCAAGCTAAAGGCCATAGGCGGGTTTCGGTGCTGGCGATGCTGGGTAACGCCGAGGGTATCGATGTGGGCACCGACCAGCAGATTTTGGCGGCTCTGCCGGGAGCGGATGTGACCCTTCTGGCAGAGCCTACCCTGGATGAGCTGCACCAGCAGCTTTGGCACGGCACCTGGGATATTTTCTTTTTTGCAGGGCACAGCTCTAGTCAGAATGAGGGCGTGCTTCAGCTTAATCAGACTGAAACGATTACGCTGATACGGCTCAAGTACGCGCTGCGAAACGCTATCGCCCAAGGGCTGCAGTTAGCTATCTTTAACTCCTGCGACGGGCTGGGGCTAGCCTGGGACCTGGCTGATCTGCACATTCCCCAGGTGATAGTCATGCGCGAGCCGGTGCCCGATGTGGTAGCTCACGCCTTTCTCAAGCACTTTCTCACTGCCTTTGCCAACGGTCAGCCGCTCTACCTAGCTGTCCGTGCCGCTCGCGAACAGCTCCAGCCGCTAGAGTCGCTGTGCCCCTGTGCCACCTGGCTACCCGTGATTGTGCAAAACCCAGCGGAGCTGACGATCAGCTGGCAGGCGCTGCAAGATGGTCCTAACGCCCAGTCCGCAGTGCTCTCACCGCCAGCGGAACGTCCGGCCACTCAGACGCCGGTAAAGTCAAAGAGGCAACTGCGATCGCTCTGGGCACCTCTACTCTCTACTACGGCTGTTGTGACACTGCGACTGCTGGGGGGCCTAGAATCGTTAGAGCTATCAGCACTGGACCGCCTGATGCGGCTGCGGCCCGCCGAGCTGCCGGATCCTCGCTTTCTGGTGGTCACCATTGGCGAAGCCGACATTCAAGCTCAGCCTCTCGAGCGTCGGGGTTCCTTATCAGATGCGGCGCTAGAGCGCTTGTTAGACATGCTAGATCAGCACCAGGCCCGTGTGGTAGGCCTGGACATCTACCGCGACTACCCCGTCAGTCCTGACCATCCAGCGCTGGCCGCTCGCCTTCAGACCGGAGAGAACCTGGTGGGGGTTTGCAAGAGTCGCGATCGCGAGTTAGACCCGGTCGGTGTTGATCCGCCACCGGAGCTAGCGAAATCGCTTGTCGGCTTTAGCGACTTTTTGGACGATCCAGACGGGGTGGTGCGGCGGCATCTGGTGGCGCTAGAGGCAGACCCGGCCTCGACCTGCACAACATCCTATGCCTTTAGTGCGCGTCTCGCGTTTCTTTATCTCCAGGGCGAAGGCATGGTTGCAGACTTTAACGAGGCCGAAAATTTGGTACTTGGCAAGGCGATCTTTCCCCGGATTCGACCCCGCAGCGGCGGCTATCAGCCCATCGACGCGGGCGGCTATCAAATCCTGCTCAACTACCGCGCCCTGTCCACCCCCAGCGACGTTGCCAATCAGGTCTCGCTGACCCAGGTGCTTGAGGGGCAGGTCAACCCTGAGGCGATTCGTGATCGCATCGTGCTGATTGGGGTGACGGCTAACAGCATCACTGACGACTGGGCGACCCCCTACGGGGCCAGCAGTGGTAATAAGACGGCGGGCGTGTTTGTGCAAGCGCAGATGACCAGTCATCTGATCAGCGCGGCGCTCGGAGAGCGGCCTGTGTTAACTGTGTGGCCCATGGGGGGCGATAGTCTCTGGATTAGCGGCTGGGCCATTCTAGGATGGGCCGCTGGGGTGATGGCTGTAGGGAGGCGGGGCCGCTGGGGGCTGGCCCTAGCGGCCATTGGGTTAGCTGTGCTGGGAGTCAGTAGCCTTGTGCTGCTGACGGTGGGCTACTGGGTGCCGCTGGTGCCAGCCGGACTCGCGTTGGTGGGGGCGGGGGTAGGTACCGCTACTTGGCGTCATTCGTCTCGTTCTGTTTAAGCCTGTTTTGTTTAAGCCGATTGTTCTTGCGCTGCTTTAGTTTTTGTTTATCGCCGTGTCGGTTGCGACACGCTCATGCTCTATGCAATTCATCTCTAAACTCAAGACCGCCAAGGTGCTTCGTTCTGCTAGCGCTGCAGGCCTGACGCTGATGGCGCTGCTGAGCCCGTCACCGGCGACGGCTAACTCCAGTAACGTTCTCTTTAACGCGCCGCCGCCGCCGAGTGGCCTGGGGGCACCGACTGGCCGCCGCGACGGGGGCGCAAGCCGGGGCAACTGCCCAGACTATGGCAACCTGGCAGCCCTGGTGCCGATAGTCGAAGGGACGGTGTGGGGCCAAACCACAACAGCGCAGCCCACGCTATGGTTTTACCTGCCTGCGACAGTAACGCCCGAGCAGCCCATTGAGCTAGTGGTGCAGGCTGCGAATGACGACGTGCTTTATATGACGACGCTCGCCGTGGATGCCGCCGCCGGGAATATTGCGATCGCGCTGCCCAAAACCATCACCTTGCCCATCGGCGAACCCCACTACTGGACATTGGCGCTCTATTGCGACCCAGAGCAGCCCGCCTCGTCGGTATTTGTCAGCGGCACAATTGAGCGAGTCGCGGCAGATGGGGTAGAGCCGCTGCTGGCAGATACGGTGCCGTCTCTGTCGTTGGCCCAAGACTACGCCAACGCCGGGGTCTGGCACGATGCCCTGACGATCCTGGGCGCATTGCAGCAGTCAGGCCCAGCCAGCAGCGACAGTCAGATGCTCTGGACAGCACTCCTGGAGCAAGTGGGTCTGGCGGCGGCGGCGACGGCTCCCATCCAGCCCTGCTGTGAGGCGGAGTGAGCATTTTTGGGATAGGTTGATCGATTGTTTACCTGGCCCCCTGCATAAATTCCGCAGGGCCACGGTATACACCTGAATATCCTTTTTCTGAACCGGGCTGCTATCGGGGCAGCCCCATCCAGCTCGGCGAGCCTCAACCCAAGATGGGGTTGCGCAAGTCTCGTCAGCTGGTGTATCGCGGCGTACCCTACCTGGCGCACTAGCGGCCCGTTAGTACAACACAATTGACAGAATCTTAGACAGACGATTCGCGCGACCTGCCCACCACAGGTTGCGCTTTTTCGCCGCTCAAAAAACTGTGGGTAAAACTGTGGGTTGCAAAGTATTAAGCAACTATTTTTTTGCCGTATGCTTGTGGAAACGTTTTCCGGCGTCCTTTGCTGAGCCTTCTAGCTGTATGACGATGACAACACCGCTCAAACTCCCCTGCCTGACGCTCCTTGCCCTCGGGGTCGCGCTCCAGGGTCGCGCTATCGCTCAGGTTATCCCTGACGGTACGCTAGGGGTAGAGTCTTCACAGCTTTTTGATGTCTCAGCAGTAGAGCAGCTGATTCGCGGTGGTGCCCTACGAGACGAAAATCTGTTTCACAGCTTTGAGCAGTTCAGCATTGGTGACGGCGGGCGGGTTACGTTTGACAATCCGGCAGCGGTCCAGCGAGTATTTAGCCGGGTAACGGGCGACCTGCCCTCAGAGATTTTTGGCACCCTGGGCAGCACAGGTACTGCCGATGTGTATTTCCTCAACCCCAACGGTATTATTTTTGGCCCTAACGCACGGTTAAATGTGGGCGGTTCGTTTGTAGTCTCGACAGCGGATGCCTTTGAGTTTGCCGGTTCGGGTGTTTACAGTGCTCGAAATCCACAGTTGGCATCATCACTCTTGACGATTTTGCCCTCGGCATTGCAGTTTGGGCAGATACTGCCAGGAGAGATTTCTGTTCAGTCGACAGCAGAAAATGGAGGGTTGCAGGTTCCAAACGGCGAAAGTCTGGTGCTATTGGGTGGGCCAGTCACCGTTGATGGTGGTTTGCTGGTGGCCCAAGGAGGACGGATTGAAGTTGGTGCAGCTCAACAAGGAATCGTACAAATTGCATCGGACGGCAAGCTTTTATTTTCGACAGGCTCAGTGCTGGAGCGCGTCACGTTTGAGAATGGTGCCCTTGCAGGTGTTGCCCATGATAATGCGGGCGATATTCAGATTACTGCCCAGGCAATTGAAATTTTAGGAAGTCAGCTAGATGCAGGTATTTTTGCGGGGTCAGGCAATCAGAACAGTCAAGCCGGTGACATTGTTCTGGTCGCAACGGACAGTATCAGAGCGAGCGGTGGTTTTATCTACAATGCTGTCAACTTTAACGCGGTCGGTCGTGGTGGCAATATTGAGATTGTTACGCCTGTATTAGAATTGTCGAATGGAGCCCAAATCGCGGCGTTTGTCGTAGGTACAGGCGACGTAGGCAGTATTACTATTAACGCTAGCGAAAGCACAACCTTAACGGGAGAGGCTGAGGCTGGCTTTGTCAGCGGTGTGTACAACCAGGTAACCCCAGGCAGCAATGGCCGTGGCGGCAATATCGAAGTTACTACTCCTACATTAGAGGTACTCGATGGGGCTCAGATTTCAGCTAGTACTTTTGGCATGGGCGATGCAGGTAACATCACTATCAACGCTAGCGAAAGCTCTCTCTTTGCTGGAGAAACTAGGAACGGACTCGCCGTCAGTAGCGCATCTAGTGCGGTACAGCCGGGTGGCGTTGGTAGCGGTGGTAACGTAGAAATTTATACTTCTGTACTGGAAGTACTCGATGGGGCTCAGATCGGATCTGGAGCTTTTGGTCAGGGCGACGCAGGTGACGTTATTATCAACGCCAGCGAAAGTGCGCTCTTCGCTGGAGAAACTAGAAATGGAATTGACAGCGGCGCATTCAGTTCGGTAGAGGAGAGCGGTGTCGGCAGTGGTGGCACCGTAGAGATTGTTACCTCCGTACTTGAGGTACTTGATGGGGCTCGGCTCTCGGCTACAACGTTTGGTGAGGGAGATGCAGGCAGCGTTGACATCCGCGCCAGCGAAAGTGCCACCTTTATTGGAGAGGGTATGGACGGAGCTAGCAGTGGCGCATTGAGTTCGGTAGAGGAGAGCGGTATCGGCAATGGCGGCAATGTGGAGATTGTCACCTCCGTGCTACAGGTACTGGACGGGGCTCAGCTCTTGGCTCTTACCAGTGGTCAAGGCGACGCCGGTAATACTATCATAAACACTAGCGAAACTGCTACCTTTTCTGGAGGAGGTAGCAATTCCAGCGGTGCATTCACTTCGATCCACGAGAACGGCGTTGGTAGCGGCGGCACCATTGAGATTACCACCTCCACACTTGAGGTCTTAAACGGAGCTGTGCTTGCAACTGATACCGGAGGTAGGGGTGATGCAGGTGACATCACCATCAACGCCAGCGATAGCGCTACCTTTGATGGAGGCATCATACTGACGCCCGGAGGAGTTAGGTTTTTGAGCAGTGCAACTAGCTTGGTAAGAGAGAGTGGTATTGGCAACGGGGGCGACATCGAAATTATTACCGTTACTTTAGAACTCCTTGATGGGGCAACCCTCTTAGCCAGTACTCGTGGAGAGGGCGATGCAGGTGACATAACAATAGATAGCCAACGCTATGTTGACCTTAACCAGGGTGAAATCAGCACTGGTAGCTCCAGTCCTGCTGGGCGAGGGAGTGATATTGGTATTACAACTCCGCTGCTCACCCTGGTTAATCAGTCAGAAATCTCGACGCAAACTGTTTCTACCGACGGGGGCAACATCATTCTCACGCTAGACAACCTTCTCGCGCTCACCGACAACAGCACCATCTCGACTGAAGCCGGTACCGAGGGCGCAGGCGGCAACGGTGGCGACATCACCATCAACACTCAGTTCATCGCTACTCGTCCCGGCGAGAATAGCGACATCGTTGCCGACGCTTTCGACGGCGATGGCGGCAACGTCAACGTCGTCGCCACAGACGGCATCTTCGGCATCGCCCCACGCCCAGAGCGTACCCCCTTCAGCGACATCACCGCCAGCTCCCGCAATGGCGTTTCGGGCGATATCGCTATTCAAAGCCCCGACGTAGACCCCAACGCGTCCACGACCGAACTGCCTACGGCCCTTGACGCACCTGACGTGATCCAGAGCTGCCGTGAAGCTTACGTGCAGTCGGGGAGCGAGTTTGTAGTCACCGGACGGGGCGGGTTGCCCCAAGGTCCCCTAGATTCAGCATCAACAACTCTGTGGCAAGACGTGCTGCCCATTGAGAGCAATGCCCCGGTTATGTCCGAGCCTGCAGCCTTAGACTTCGACGAGACAGCAGTTCCTGTCCCCATTGTCGAAGTCCAGGGCTGGATTAAGAATGAGCAAGGCCAAATTGTGCTAGTAGCCGAAGACCCACAGCAGGCCACGATCGGTCAGCCGCTCGCCTGCCAGGGGTAGCGGTTAAGTTATTCAGATGCTTCGCTAGACGAGTGCATATATCTCACAGCTGCACCCTATACACCTCCAGATGATTCAATTCCTCTCTGGAGATACTATGCAACTCAAGTATCGCGGCATTGCTTATACACCTAAGCTTCAAACACCTGAATATATTCTGACTATGATAGGCTGCTATCGCAGCTATCATACCACCCGACCAAAACCCCGACTCTGTACCGCTCGCCAGCTCATTTATCGCGGTGTATCGTACGAGATGAATTAACTCCCCGACTTCTGGCGATTTTTTTGCAGTCGAGCTGTGCGGTTTGTATCTCAGCAGACCGCACTTTCTTGTGAAAACTAGCTGAAGAGTTTGCTGCGGCCAGTTTCAGCACTGGCTAACACCATTTAGAAAACGTAGCTCTGGAGAGCACTAGCCACGGTGGGCTTGATCGTGCCATTAGTCTACCCATCAAGGGTTTAAGCTTTCCTCCACTTTTTCACTCTCCCTGCCTCCTGAATGCTGCCGAAAGTTGAACCTGCGTGCTGCATACTCGATACTCTTCAACCATATATCAGATTGGGAGACCACTCATTCTTCCTCATCAACTCAATTCAAAAGAGAAAAACAATGACTCAAATCATTCAAGGTGGCAATGGTCAAGATACCCTAACTGCAGACACCTTCTCTCAGGAGAATGTGATTAAGTACATCTCTTGGGATGGTTCAAAATGGGCGTTTAAGCGAGAAGGGGGCACCTTTGTTCACGCTCGCAATGGAGATTTCTCAACAGAATATAGAGCTAGTATTGTTCAATACACACTCTATGGCGAAAACTGGACCGCCAAAATAGAGGGAGGCAAGATTGTTCATGCTCGCAATGGAGATTTCTCAGACTCGCATGAAGATATGATTATGCACTATACAGACTGGGGCGGAGGTATCCAAACAGCCCAGCTTGCCAACAATGCATTTGTAAAAGCATCTGTAGGAGAAGACTTTATCGAATATACTACCTGGGATGGATCGTGGTGGTTAGCCCGAAAAGAGGGAAATGGCTTTCGGCACGCTCCCAACGGTGACTGGAGCAAGTCCCGTTGGTCTGATCATATCAACTATCTGAGTTTACGCCAGAAATGGACTGCTAAGGTTGATGGAGAAACCTTTACCCACGCTCGCAGTGGTGATTTCTCTCAAAGCCATACAGACAACATAATTGCTTACCAAACCTGGGGTGGCGCAACCCAGATTGCTACAGCCAATGAGAATCGGTTTAACAGCTATGACAACTTTATGGACGGTGGTGCTGGTAATGACATGATGCGGGGTAGCGCTAGCAAAGACTTAATGCGGGGTGGTACCGGAAATGACAAGCTGGTGGGTAATGCGGGTGCTGACGTATTACTTGGGGGGAATGGCAACGATACCCTAGTTGGTGATTCAGAGTATGTAGAACTTTTTGAACCTATCGGTAAAAAAGCCAGTCCTCACTATGGTGTCCAGGACGGTTCATCGGAATGGCCCAGTTTTGATCGTTATCCTCGCCAGCTGGCCGATGTTAATGGAGATGGTCGGGCTGACATTGTTGCCTTTGGCCACCACGGCGTAGGGGTGGCCCTGGGACAACAAGACGGCACCTTTAGTAAGGGCATAGCCGCCAGTCCCCACTACGGGGTTCAGGATGGCTCATCGGAATGGCCCAGTTTTGATCGCTATCCTCGCCAGTTGGCCGATGTTAATGGAGATGGCCGGGCTGACATTGTTGCCTTTGGCCACCACGGCACAAGTGTAGCGCTGGGACAACAGGACGGTACCTTTAGTGACGGTATAGCCGCCAGTTCTCACTACGGGGTTCAGGATGGCTCATCGGAATGGCCCAGTTTTGATCGCTATCCTCGCCAGTTGGCCGATGTTAATGGAGATGGCCGGGCTGACATTGTTGCCTTTGGTCACCACGGCACAAGTGTAGCGCTGGGACAACAGGACGGTACCTTTAGTGACGGTATAGCCGCCAGTTCTCACTTCGGCGTCCAGGATGGTTCCTCGGAATGGCCCAGTTTTAATCGCTATCCTCGCCAGTTGGCCGATGTTAATGGAGATGGCCGGGCTGACATTGTTGCCTTTGGTCACCACGGCACAAGTGTAGCGCTGGGACAGCAAAACGGTACTTTTAGTACACCCATGGGAGCCAGTCCTCATTTTGGTGTCCAGGATGGTCCATCAGAATGGCCTAGTTTTGATCGCTATCCTCGTCAGCTGGCTGATATCAATGGTGATGGCCGAGCTGACATTGTTGCCTTTGGTCACTTTGGTACGTCAGTGGCCTTTGGCCAAGAAGATGGTAAGTTTGGTGCTCCAGTCGCAGCAAGCAAACATTTTGGTGTTCAAGATGGGGCTTCAACTTGGTCAAGCTTTGGACGCTACCCTCGTCAAGTTGCCGATGTCAATGGCGACGGATTAGCCGATATTGTCGCCTTTGGTCACTTTGATACGTCAGTGGCCCTAAGCGATGGTGAAGCAGGTATAGCAGGTGGTGACGACACACTAAAAGGTGGGGCTGGTGACGACACTTTAATCGGTGGGGCTGGTCGCAACACATTATGGGGAAATGCTGGCAATGATACCTTTGTGCTAGACGAGCAAGGTGTACAAATCATTAAAGACTTTGAACGAGGCAGCGACAAAATTGATGTCAACGGAGCTGATGTCTCTGACATCGCCTTTGAGTTTACCGAGACCGGAACAAACGTCTTAGTCAAACAAAAGCAGGCCGCTTTTGTAGAAGGCGTTGCCATTGGCTCACAAGATATAACCAACGCTAGCAATCAGCTTGAGCTAAAACCTATTGGTAATAAGGGAAATATGCTCTCATATCTGCGGACCAGTCTGGAAGCTTGGACCGAAAGCTATGCTGAATCGGTAGGAGAAAATCCTGGCCTCACAAAAGTTGATACAGATGGTCTTAACCTACAGCTCATAGATGGTGAGATAGAAATTATCGAGCGAGGTGAGTCAGAAGATGAAGATGGAAACGATTTTCAGCCAGATTTTAGAACAAATTCTATGCTGCTAAGAAATCGTGGAACAGCTCAACCAACCTCACAAATTACATGGAATGATACTAAGCAGTTTGCATCGGAAACTCGGACCACAGTTGGCGGCTTTATTGGTGGCAAGGTTTCTGTGGCTGTTGAAAAAAAGCTTAAAGGCGACTTTTTGATCTTCAAGAGTGAAACTACACTCAAAACAGAAGTCGAAGTCAATTTCCAATTCAACCGCAGTGTGACAACGGTTGAGAGACAATCAGGTTCAAGTTCAAATGGAGGATCTTACAGTTTAACGGCATCACCAAACTCAGTAGCATTAGTGACAGCTCAAACAGGTGGCATCCTAGAATATAGCCCCACATTAAAAATCCCTGTCTTGGTTTCGGGTGATATCAGCATCGATTTGAATGGGGACGGCGACTTGACTGATGAGTACGATATTGAAAAACTGCCGGTGAATGCCATTCTGCAGTCTTATCGTCCAGATCTTTTCAAAGGTGAAGGTGGTATGGACTCAACTCGGTTATATACGCTGCCAACTGGCCAAAAACTAGCCTATCAGGAGGTAACTAGAGCCTTACTAAATGAACAACCCAAAGGAATGTTCATTGGCGAAACTACTGCTAATTCGGTGACAACCTATGACCATGATTTAAGTTCTCCAACCATAAAACAACTTGAAGATGGATTCTCTGGGGGAAATCAGGGACCAGAAGATCGCTACTGGTTGCTCCGCGATGGGATAGAGCCGCGTAGAGCATCAGGAGACATATTGCGGATAGACGGATTTGAAGTCGCTAACGATTTTATCGGGATTGATCACCCTGAGATCGGTAGACTGGAACAGGTCCATAAAGCAACTGATCTTCTACTCGGTCAAGACCCTGGAAGTGCCCTGATTTTGAGAGAAATGGTGGATGCTCAGGGGCGAACAAACACCCAAATTTTATACGGTGGAACAGGTGATCTTAGTACCATTGACGACAATACTATTCTGGCTGAGTTGGCTAACGTTAACGTGAATGACCTCATGAGTTCACAGGGAAAGAATTCTCCCATCAGAGGAGGCCTAGACTCAAGCTTCATATTTGGCACAAAAAATACCATTTTTGATGAAACTCTTGTGAGTGCTGGAGGTGCCTCTGACCTTACTCCGGTGTAGCACCAGCATTGACTGGATTCAATCGTCAGTTGAGTCAGATTATTAGATATAGAAGAATCTGTTTTAGATAGCACAACTATTCTCAACAGATTCTTCTTTTACCGCATTGTCAATGGTTTATTTTTTGTCAATAACTATCTAAATCAGGCCCAAGTTGTGCCTTTTGAGGTTTCTTCGTGAAAACTCGAATCTAGAAGTGGCTAGCCGTACACCCCTATCCCAGAAGATTCTCTTATGTTTTGCACTTCGTTTCTCTACACACTCGATTTATTTAGCACAGCTGTTTTTGCTGCAAGCGGTGCGCTTGTTGCTCGGGAGCAGCATCATAACAGTTTAATTGCTGTTGGCTATGCGATTTTGACTGCAGTCGGCGGCGGCACCTTGCGAGATATTTTGTTGAGGCAACCTATTTTCTGGACAAAGTCACCTGCTTATTTTTTGTTGGCGATGTCTGTAGGGCTATTTATTTTTGTTTTCTCTGCGTTTGCTCGACTGCGTCGTCGTCAGCTTTGGCTGGTGGATGCGATTGGATTGGCGACCTTTACTATAATTGGTACACAACATGTACTACAGCTTCCAATTGCAGCCTCTCTTTCACAGCTGATGAGATGGCTACCACCAGCAATGGGGCTAATGACTGGAGTTGGTGGAGGTGTTGTACGCGATCTTCTCAGTTGTCAAATGCCCTACATACTGAAATGTCCAGGCTATGCAGTGGCTTCATTCACAGGTGGCTCTGTCTATTATGTATTGGCAAGTCTGCAGATGCCTAAGTTTATAGCGATTGGGGGGGCGATCGCAACTATCCTATTCATCCTGGTCTCATCAGCAAGGCCCTCTCATGGTTAGCATGTTTTGAGTCAAAACACATCACGTTGGTCAAAAGCATCACAGCCAGTTGCCGACCAGCACAAGTGCTGCCCAAAAGTAAGGGGCTCGATAGTCTGGGTCGTTCAGTAAGGCAAGCTGGGCCTGGCGCAGGGCTTCGGCCTTAGAGGTATTGGGCTTGATCAGCTGTTCGTAGAGCTTCCCGACGAGAAACGCGCCAGAAGCATCGTCCAGATTCCACAGTGATGCAATGGTGCTGCGGGCCCCAGCTCGTACGGCCACGCCCGCTAGACCCAGAGCTGCCCGGTCATCCCCTGCCGCCGTCTGGCAGGCGCTCAGAATCAGCAACTCAATTGGTGTTTGGCGAGTTTGGTCACCCGTTCTCAAAATCGAACTAATCTCGTTTACGTTCAACGGACGGTCCCAGGCCAGAATGAAGGTATCCTCAGCGCGAGAGCTGAACTGGCCATGGGTCGCTAGATGCACCACCGGATAGGACAGCGCTTCTACTTTTTCTAGTAGGGCTTCGCTGGTGAAGTTCTCGTCAAAGAGCACCTCACTGGGAACGGTGTCCTTAATCTTTTCTAGCTCCAGCCCAACATTCTCCAAAGCGCTGAACCCGTGGCGTGACTCAGCGAGCCCGCCTGCCAGGGTTTCTAATCCCTGCTGCTGTAGTGGTCGAGGTGCAATCAGCTGTAGTCCCGGCGTCAGGGCTACGCTGTAGTCCTCAATCAGGTAGCGCTCGCCGTCGTACAGCACGCTCATGGGCACTGACCGCAGAGACCCGTCGAGCACAAACACCAGGGTATCCACATCGCTCTGGCGCAGGTCGGCCTCAATGGGGCGAATCAGCCAGTTATACACCTCCTCACTCACCGACTTGGCGGCAGCGGTGACAAACGGACGAGTCAGGTTACGCCCTAGTTTAACTAGGGTTTCGTCTACCTGATCGCGGGAGACCGGGGCAGAGTGGTGCTGCAAGGGCTGGTTTGGCAGGCTGACCACCACCTCAATGCGATCGCGCAGCAAAATCGGATAGATGACCGCCGCGCTGGTCTGATCCACCTCGTCCAGTGCTACTGCCTGTCCCTCAATGCAGGCCGACTGAAAGAAGTTGTTCAATTCTGCAATCTGCAACGACTCAATCACATCCCGTGCCTGCTGAAGTTGGTCAGGGCCAGCGCCAGGGCTTAGCAGCAGGTTCACATACTCGCGGTAGACCGGCTCGACGCTCTCGCGAAAGGAGAACTGCTGGTCAGGGGCAATCGCTGCCAGGTCATAGCGCAATGCCTGAAGCGACTGAAAGGCAGTTTTGTAGGCTGCGATCGCACCCTCAGTGTTATCCTGTGCCTTGAGAATGCGCCCCAGCTGCCACTGCCATTGGTAGGCGATGTCATTGGCGTTAAGCGCTTGAGCAATCAGCAGCGCATCTTCGGTCAGTGCCTTTGCATTCGCCCACTGTTGGGTGGTCTCGTAGGCATTGCCCAAGTAGCCAGTAGCGTAGGCTTCGGCATAGCGGTCTCCCAGTGCCTTTGCCTGCTGTACCGTCGTCCCTAGCAGTTCTGCCGCCGTTTGCGTAGACCCCGCCCGCTGAGACTGAATCAGACGATGGGCAAAGCTGATCTGGGTATACAAACTGGCTCGACTCGGCGGCAGCGCTTCAAGCTGGGCTGGCAGCGCTGCCGCCAGCGACTCAGCCGCCTCCCAGGACGCGGTCGTCAGCAGCAGCCCAAACTCATCTACCCGCGCCTGGGCCTGTCGAAGGGGGTCGGGGGTCACGTCAGCCGCCTGTCGGTAATACGCCCGCGCATCCTCCGGCTGCTGCTGGCGCTGGGCCAGATGACCTAAACTCAGTAGCAGCGCCGCCTGTTCCTGGGTTAATGCCTGAGTCTGGGCAATGTCTAGACCTTCTGTATAAACCGCCTCAGCCGCTTCGAGATCGCCAATGGCCTGGAGCGTGTCACCCAGGCTGTGGAGCCCCAGTGTCTTAATTGTGGGATTAGCCTGGCCGAGCTGGGCCCGCACCTGGTCGAGCCGGTCGCGGGCTTGTAGAAAGTACCCTAGCCCCTGGAGAGTCCACGCCTGGTTGATCAAACTGCCTGTGTAGCGCTGGATATCGCCCGCTTGCTGATAGTACTCACCCGCCTGCTGCCAGCTTTGTAGGGCCGTATTGAGCTCACCCTGGCTAAACTGCAAGGCCCCCTGCGTATTGAGCACCTGTCCCTGGATAATCAATGCCCGGTTCGGGGCCACGCCGTTCTCGCCGCTAGCCTGCCAGCGGGTTGTTTGCTCAAGACTGTGGGCAATCGCGGCCTCTGCCTGGGGCCAGTCGCCCCGATGCTGATAAGCCATCGACAGATAGCTGAGGGCCAGCGCCTCTTGAAGCAGGGCACCCTGCTGCTGGAATTGTTGGGCGGCAGACTGCCAGGCGGCAATCGCCTGATCAATTTGCTGAGCCTGATAGGCGCTGCGTCCGCGTTCTAATAGGCTCTGGGTACTAGATATCTCGTTTGGGGTTGCAGCTTGGACGTTGAGCAATCCTAGCGGCGGGATCGCTTGGGTGAAGATTAGTGCGAGTGCCAGAGAGAATCCGACGAGAAAATAGAGCGATCTCTTCAGAAATTGAGACATGGGGCTAACGATTTAAAGTTAATAAGTAGCTGGCCAAAACTATTCAAGATTTCGAAATCTGCCAAGTAAGCATCTCAGCGATTCAGAGCTATGTTTACTTATGGCCACCTACTTAACTCAAGCGGGCTGTATCAGCAGCTAATCGGAGAGAAAAGAACGGCGTGACTATCAGAAACAGGGAATGCCCAACACAATTGCCAGGAAATTGCAACCCTCAGCTGGCCGTTACTCTTTAAATAGAAACCGAGGCTAGCAATTGACTGATGGCTAATGATAAAACAAATACAATAGAGAGCTTAATAAATCAATCGCAATTCAGGTAAATTAAGCCACTCATAAAGCAGTCAGTACAGTCTCTCTCGAGCACCCAGGCCACTCAAACGGATGAATCCTTTCCCACCAATAGCAAGGTCACCTATCAGAAGGATCGGTTTGTCATTCAACACTACCGCCGACAAACCCCCAATGATTTAGCCTAACGGGAAACGTTATTAGCCAAGCGACTACGGCCCATTCATTCCTTTTCAATAAAGCTCAATCAAGCAACTGCATATCCAGTCATTGGCCGCACCTCAGGCGGTTTAAATCCTAAAACAATATGGTCTTTTGGGATTCCCGCATTTTCCAAATCTAGGGCAATCCCGTCTTCAGTGCCATCCCGCTGAATCCAAACCTTGTCGTCGATAATATCAATATGGACTGTACAACCGTGCTCATAGCGATGCCCTTCCCACCCCACCACCAAAATAAGATAGCGATCCTGCCTGCGATCAAAAACAGTCTCCTTTTTGACCTGACTATAGGAATAAGGAATCGCTGCATACTCCAGCAATACGTGCTCAATCATGTCTCTCCACTGCTCTAAATTGACGGTAGCCATTGCTCAATTGACTCCTGCGTAGGTTCAAAAACAATCAAACGTAGACGCTCATTTCTGAGTAGTAGCTGCCCCAGGGGCTCTTCAAATAAGCTTTCGTAGGCCCAAATCGGTAACGCCAAATATAGCGACCGTTCTGGCTGTAGCTCCGTTAGAACGTCGAAGTAGAGGACATACTGCCCCAGCGCTTTTTCCAAATCATCCATCTCAGAACGACCGCTGAAGGTTTTTACCTCCACTGCTATCTTACGTGCTTCCTTTTGTGCTGCAAGCAGTTGAGAGGCCCCCAAATCGATATACATATCTTTGCGACCCCACTTTAGATGCAGTGGATCGTCAGTAATGGTCCAGCCGTCTTTAATTAGGGCTCGCTTGACCACATCATGGTAAGCATCTCGTGCAGGCATAAGTGGATAAAACCTCCTTCAGTCGCAGTAATCGTCTCTGGACATAGAGGATCGACAAGCTCATTAAGGATTGTAATGGCTCAAAGCATTTTCTGGTTTGGGTGGAGCAGTATCGCGATTGTGCAAGTACGTTGCCGCAAGTTGAAAAATAGCATTCCCCTTCTCCCTCCCCCCAATCTACGCCAGACCGATAGCCTGTTTGAGTACTTCAATGTCCTTCCCGACGTTAAACCTACGTCCGTACATCCCATATTTATCGTGATGCTGTTGCACGTCATCCCTGCTCTCTAAGACGCGCTTGATAATGGCCTGACTGCGAGTACTCAACTGATTGAGGATAGATTGATTGATTAGCCAACGTTCATCATCGTCTTGGGCAGTCTGCTCATTGAACTGAATAATTTCATTGATAATCAAATTGATTTCGCGTTCAGCGTCTGGAGAGGACCGTCCATCGGCTTGCTTGGACCTGGTGGCGGTGGCCGAGGCCCCATTTTGAGCTACCCCAGGCACCGCAACGGGTTCAGACACCCTAGCAGGCTCTGGGTTGGCGACCGGCGTAGCAGCAGCCCCACTAAAGAGCTGTTGAAACTGCATAAATTGCTGTTTCATACTTTCAAATTGGCCCAATTGAGATCGTAACTGCTCCACCTCCTTTACTAACCCCCCGCGCTCCTGTTTAAGCTGTTCATTCTCTTGTTTCAAAAACCCATTAAACTCATTGGCCATCGCCAACGATTGCTCCACCAACGACTGATTCCCACCTCCGCGCTCAATCAAACTGATGGCCCGTTCCGCTTCAGCCAACTTGGCCTTGCCCACCTCCACCTGTCCTATGAGCGCTTCAACGCCCCCCACCAGATCATCAACCCCACAGCCCAACAGTTGAGAGATCGCAAGCGCCTTTTCCGCCGCCCCTACGACAAACCCCACAGCCTCATCTTGAGAAGCGATCTCAAACTGCTCTTGCCACTCGATGACCCGTTCTTTATCCTCTTCAGAAATCAAAACCCGTTTCAGCCCCATTTTCTTGTCCTCTTTCTCGACAACATCATCAACACGGAACTCGCCTAATACCTCAACTCCCGGCTCATAGAGCCTCACCCCTTTCCGCTTCCCCCCATACTTAGCAATGACTTGA